>JAICJR010000036.1 GCA_025928345.1 Thermoleophilaceae bacterium
GGAGACGATCCAGATCGGCGGCGGCTGCTGGATAGGGGTGAGCGGCGCCATCTCCGTGCCGGAGTGGAACGACACGTTGTCGTAGTTGAATTACGTGCACTTGAAGATGGTCGTGCCCGTGCGCCACAGCTCGTTCACGACCGCTAGGCCCTCCTCGAAGAGGGTGGCGCGGTCACGGAACGGCAGGCCGAGCGCCTCGAACTCGCGGCGCACGCCCTCCTCGGCGCTGCCCATGCAGGGTCCGAAGATCGTGCGCCCGCCCGACAGCACGTCGAGCGTGGCCCACTCCATCGCGGTGAAGAGCGGGTTGCGGATCGAGGTGACGAGGCAGGCGGTGCCCATGCGCACGCGCTGGGTGCGCTGCGAGATCGCCGACATCAGCGCCATCGGCTCGTAGCGCGGCTTCGAGAAGAGGCTGTCGCCGACCCAGACCGAGTCGAAGCCGTACTCCTCGACCTTCTCGGAGAGGTCGAGCAGGTCCCCGAGCTGATAGTCCGGCGCGATCAGGGGCTCGCGATTGTTCAGGTTCACTCCGAAGAGGGGGCCGGCGCCTCGTGATGTGGCTTCTGCCATGCGGTCCTTTCAGCTCGCTTTTTCGATCTCCGAGGAGGGGTCCGCCTCGTCGAACAGGTCAAGCGCCTCCGGCGCGTCGAGCACGCGCTGGGGCACCTCGATGTGCTCGGCCATCAGCTGGGCGGCGCGCTCGGCGTCCCCGGCATCGACGGCCTCGAGGATCCGCTCGTGCGCGGCCGCCGACTCGCCGAGGCCGCCGCGCAGCTGTGCCGACTTCTGCAGCAGGCGGCCCATCTGCCCGAGCAGCTGCTCGTGCAGCTCGAACAGGCGGCGGTTGCCGGACGCCGCCACGAGCTTGTCGTGGAAGCGGCGGTTGATCTCGAAGAAGGCTGTGGCGTCGTCGGCCTCGGCGCAGCGGCGCATGTCGTCCGACATGCGGTGAAGCTCGGCGCGGTCCTCGTCGGTGAGCCGCGGCACGGCCACGCGCGTGGCGAGGGACTCGAGCGCCTCGCGCACCTGGTAGGCGTCGATGAACTCCTGCTTGGTGAGCTTGGTGACGATGGCGCCGCGCCGCGGGGTGATCGTCACGAGCCCCTCGGCGGCAAGGCGGCCGAGCGCCTCGCGGATCGGGCCGCGGCTCACCCCGAGCGAGGTGGCGAGTGCCACCTCGTTCAGCTCCGCGCCCGGCTCGAGCCGGCTCGACAGGATCTCCTCGCGCAGGTGCTGCAGCACCTGCTCGCGCAGCGTGAGGTTGCGCACCGGGCGCCCGTCGGGAGGAGTGCCGGTCACCGTGCCCCTCGCACGTAGGGGATGGCCAGCGCGGGCGGCAGGTAGGAGCGCCGGCCAAACAGCACCAGCGCCACCATGATCGCGATGAACGGCAGCATGTTCACGAGGTCCGTGGAGATGTTGATCCCGGCGAGCTGCAGCGCGGTGGTGATCGACAGACAGATGCCGAAGAGGAACGACGCCACGAGCACCCACGCGGGCCGGCCGCGGGCGAGCATGCAGATGACGATCGCCATGTAGCCCTGGCCCTGCGTCATGAAAGGTGTGAACACGCCCGCGCCGATGATCGAGAGGTACGCGCCGCCGATGCCCGCGAGCGCGCCGGTGCACAGCACCGCGTAGCTGCGCGTGCCGGTCACGCTCACCCCGGCGGCGTCGAGCGCCTCGGGCTTCTCGCCCGCGGCACGCAGGTTGAGGCCGACGTTCGTGTGCCGGAACACCCAGACGAGCACGAAGACGAGCACGACCCCGAGGTACACGAGCAGGTGCTGCTCGAACACGGCGGGTCCGACGACGGGGATCCTGTGGAGCAGCGGGATGTGCACCTCGCCCATCGCGCCGAGCCGCGGATACGAAGTGCCGAACTGTGCTTGCTGGAGCACGCTCGTGATCCCCTCGCCGGCGAGCGTGATCGCGATGCCCACGACGATCTGGTCGAGCCCGAGCCAGACGCAGAGCACGATCATGAACGAGCACGCGAGCATGCCGCCGATCGCACCGAGCGCGAAGCCGAGCCACGACGAGTGGCCGTAGTAAGCGCCGATGAAGCCGACGTAGGCGCCCACGAGCATCATGCCCTCGAGCCCGAGGTTGAGCACGCCCGCGCGCTCCGAGATCGTCTCGCCGATCGCGGTGAGCATCAGCGGCACGCCGGCCACGATGCCGCCGGAGATCAGCGCCGTGAGCACGGTCTGGTGGAAGATCGAGCTCACGCCGTCTCCTCGGTGCCCATCGGTCGACGCCGGATAAGCGGCTTGCGGAACACCTCGCGCAGGCCCTCCGGCAAGTAGCTCTGCCCGAGCTCACGCCGCCGGCCGACGAACTCGATCAGCGTCATGAAGAGCAGGATCAGCGCCACCAGCACGAGCAGGAAGTCGGTGGGCAGGTTCGCGTTCTGAGCCGCGAGGTCGCCGCCGGTGGACAGGACCGCATAGAAGGCGATGAACGGGATCACCGCGAGCGGGTTGAGCCGCGCGAGGAAGACGAACGGGATCACCGTGTCGCCGTACGCGGGATTCCAGTTCGCGCGCGAGTAGCCCCACAGGCCGAGGATGTCCGCGGCCGCCGCGGCGCCGATCAGGGCGCCGCTGACGAGGAAGCTCGAAACGATTAGCTTGCGCACCTGCACGCCGACGTGGCGGGCGGCGCGCGGGTTGGCGCCGAGCACCTGGATGCGCAGCCCGAATGCGGTGCGCGTGAGCACGTAGTAGGCAACCAGTGCCGCCGCCACCGCAACCAGCACGCCGACGTGGATGCGCGTGCTCGGGATCGTCGGCAGCATCTTGTTGATCGGCAGGACCTTGGTCTGCGGGATGTTCACCGACGGGTCCTGGAACGGCCCCTTCACGAGGATGTTCGCCACCCCCACGCCGATGAACGACATCATCAGCGTGGTGATGATCTCGTTGGTCTCGTAGATCGCCTTGAGACCGGCCGGTACGAGCGTCCACGCGGCGCCCACGGCGGCCGCGACGAGGAAGAGGATCGTCATCGCGAGCCAGAGCGGCACGTGCGTGACGAGGGACGGTCCCCAGCCCGAGAGGACCGCTGCGGCGAGCAGGAACTGCCCGTCGTAGCCGAGGTTCCAGATGTTCGCGCGGAACACGAAGATCAGGCCGACCGCGATCAAGAGGAGCGGCGCCATGCGCACGGCGCTGTCCTGCCACGAGCCCTGCTGCACGCCGCCGTGCCAGATGTCTGAGTAGAACTGGAGCGGGTCGCGGCCGAGAATCAAGAGCAGGATGCCGCCGGCCACGAGGGCGAGGACCACCGGCACGAGCGAGCGCATGAGCAGGTCGAGCGCGCGCGTGGCGGTGCGCGAGCGCTGCGGCCGCATCGGCTCGTCGACCATCGGCATCGCCTCGCGAGCGGGCACGGCACTCATGCTGCGGCTCCCTCTGCAGCACCAAGAGAGACATCGCCGATCATCAGACGGCCGACCTCCTCGGCGGCGCCGGGCCCGGGCTTCACCTCGCCGACGATTCGCCCGCGCGAGAGCACGGCGATGCGGTCCGACACCTCGAGCAGCTCGTCGAGGTCGGTGGAGATCACGAGCGCGGCCTTGCCGTCGCGCATGTCGCGGATCATCTGGCGCACGGTCTGCGTCGTCTTGAGGTCGAGCCCGTAGGTGGGCTTGTGGAAGACCACGACCTTCGAGTCGAACGACAGCTCGCGCGCGAGCAGGACCTTCTGGATGTTGCCGCCCGAGAGCGTCCCCGCGCGAGTGTCGATGCTCGGCGTACGCACGTCGAAGCGCTCCACGAGCTCCTTTGAGCGAGCGTCGATCGCGCTCTTGCGGATGCGGCCCTGGCGCCAGAACGGCGCCTCGCCGATCAGCTTGAGAAAGATGTTCATCGACACCGGCAGGCCCGGGACGAGGCCCTCGCCGAGCCGGTCGTCGGTGAGGTAGCGGAGGCCGAGCTTCTGGCGCCCGGTCACGCCCACGTGCCCGACGGGCGCGCCGAGGAACTTCACCTCGCCGCGCTGCAGCTTGCGCTGGCCGCTGATGGCCTCCGCGAGCGCGCGCTGGCCGTTGCCGTCCACGCCGGCCACGCCCAGCACCTCGCCCATCCGCAGCGTGAGCGACACGTCGTCGAGCCCGGGCTCCGAGCCCTCGCCGCGCACCGACACCCGCTCGAGCGTGAGCGCCTCGTCGGCGCTCACCGGCGCCGGCTCCGCCTGCACGGCCTCGAGCTGCTCCGCCTCGCCGAGGTCCGCCTTCAGCTCCGCGGCGCCCGCGAGGCTCGGGGCAAGGTCGCCGAACATCATGTCGACGATCCGCTGCTCGAGCTGATCGGGCGTGGCCGACTTGACGGCCGACTCGTCGAGAGTCCCGATCAGCTGGCCGCGCCGCAGCACCGAGATGCGGTCGCCCAAGAACGCGGCCTCATGAAGCTTGTGTGTGATGAAGATGACAGCGAGCCCGTTCTCCTTGAGCCGCGAGAGCACCTTGTAGAGCTCCTCCACCGCCTGCGGCGTGAGCATCGAGGTGGGCTCGTCGAGGATGAGCAGTCGCGAGCCGCGCCAGAGCGCCTTGACGATCTCCACCTGCTGCTGGCGGCCGAGCGCGAGGTCCGCGGCGCGGGCCGACGGATCCACCTCCACACCGAGCGTCGAGCCGATCTCCTCGAGCCGCTTGCGCGCGCCCTCGTTGTCGAGGCGCAGCTTGTGCGTGTCCCCGAGCATCAGGTTGTCGAGCACGCTCAGCGCCGGGATCAGCGTGGAGTGCTGGTACACGGTGCCGATCCCGAGCTCGAGTGCGTCGCGCGGCGAGCCGATGTCCACGGCCTCGCCGTCCACGCGGATCTGCCCCGCGTCCGGCCGCTGGATGCCGGACAGGATGCCCATCAGCGTGGACTTGCCGGCGCCGTTCTCACCGAGCAGGCAGTGGACCTCCCCGCGGCGGACGTCGAACGAGATGTCGTCGTTCGCCACCACGCCCGGGAAGGCCTTGCTGATGCCGATCAGCTCGACCACCGGAGCAGCGCCCGAGGACGGCGGGCGCTGTCCTGCGCCCGCCGCCTCGGAGCTGAGATGAGCCGCCGCGCTCACCCGTTCAGCGCCGCCTTCACCTGGCCGATCTTGGAGTAGTTCGGCACCTGGATCTGGCCATTCACGATCTTCTGCTGGGCGACCTTGATCTGGCTCCAGACAGAAGACGGGATGTACTTCGTCTTCAGGAGCGACACGCCGCCGTTCGCCAGCGTCAGGTCATAGCCCTGCTGGCCGAACGTGCCGTTGTCGATCTCCTTGATGAACTGCTTGTAGGCCCCCGCGAAGTTCCACAGCACGGAGGACAGGAAGACGCCGTTCTTGTCGATGGGCGTCATGTCGCCGATGTCGCCGATCATCCAGACCTTGTGGCCGGGCTTGGCGGTCTCGATCGCCTGCAGGTAACCGAACGACGCGCCGTCGCCCATGGTGAGGATCACATCGGCGCCGTCGGCGACCATGCTGGTGGCCACGCGCTTGCCGCCCGCGGCGTCGTCATAACCGGCGGAGCTGATCTCAGCGAACGAGATCGGCATCTTCGGCTTGACGCTGTGCACGCCCGCGATGTAGCCGCCGGCCATCTTGAACCAGTTCGAGTCGGACGCCGAGATGATCACGCCGACCTTGCCGGTCTTCGACTGATGGGCCGCGAGGATGCCCGCGAGGTACGCGGCCTGCTGGCTCTCGGTCGTGATGTTCGACACGGCACCCGGCGACTTCATCGTCGGGATGTCGTAGGTGACCGTCGGGATCTTGTACTGCTGGCCGATCCGCTGGGCCGCGGTGTCGAAACCGCTCGCGTGGGCGATGATCAGCTGCGGCTTTGTGAGCGCGACCTGGCGCAGCACCGTCGGCGTCTTGTCGTAGCCGATGTTCGAGCTGATCTTCACCGTCGCACCCACGGTGCCCGCCGCCGCCTTGGCGCCGTCCACACCCTGGGAGTTCCAGCCGTAGTCGTTCGTCTTCGCCGGGGTGACGATGGCGATGTTCTTCACCTTGCTGCTCGCACTGCTGCTGCTCGTGCTTGCGCCGCCGCCGCTGGAGGTCGAGCCGCTCGAGTTGTTGCTGCTCGAGCCGCAGGCCGCCACCAGGAGCGAGAGCGCTGCTACGCCGGCCAGCAGGCTGATGCCGCGTAGCGCGCGCTTCCTCAGGACTTGCATGGAGAGTCGTTCCCCCTTCGTTTAGGCAGAGTCCAAACCGGACCACGAGACCCCTCCGGAGGGCCTCGCAAGCCGCCTGACGGGCGGTCTCGGCGCGTGACGGTATCTGGTATGGTGCTAACTGTCAACAATTGACAGCGAACAATGTTCGCGGACTCGTCGTTCTTGTCAGCAAGCCCTAGAGAGACCTCCTCCCCGCGTCGCCGGCGGCGTCTTGCCGCCGGCGGCGTGGCCCTTGCCGCGGCCCTCGCCGCAGTGCTGATCCTCGTTCTCAGCGCGGGATCGGCCGCCAAGGCGCCCTACCGGACGGCGAGCCTGGCCGTGGCCAAGCAGAAGCTCAGCGTGCGCCTCCACCAGCGCCTCCTCCGCCCGCACTGGATCGCGTGCGTGGCCACCGGCCGCCATTACCAGGGCGCCGGGGTGGTGCGCTGCAACGTCAACTTCGGGGACCCGCACATTCAGGCCTACTGCGGGGTGCTCCAGGGCGGGAAGCTCGTCACGCAATACGACGACGGCGCGATCCCGTGCGGTCACGACGATGCCGGCTGGAGCTCGCCGGTCCAGAACTTCAACTGAGTCGAGGAGGTAGCGCCGTGGAGCCACCCGATTTCACCCTTACCGCCGGCCCCACCGCAGCATCGTCCCGGGTGCTGCAGGCGCTTGGGTCGCCGGTGATCTTCGACTACGACCCCGTGTTCCTCGAACGCTTCCGCGACACCGAGCGCAAGCTCGCAGAGCTGATGAGGACGAAGAACGACGTGGTGCTCATGCAGGGCGAGGCGGTGCTGGGGCTCGAAGCCGCAGCGCGCGCTCTCATTCGTCCCGGCACGCGCGCGCTCAACCTCGTGTCGGGCGTGTACGCCGCGTGGTTCGGGGACTGGCTGCGCGACTACGGCGCCGAGGTGATCGAGCACGTCGTGTCCTACGACGAGGCGATCGACCCGGCCGACGTCGCGCGCCTGCTCGACGAGCACGAGGGCATCGAGTTCGTCTCGATCGTTCATTCCGAGACGCCGTCCGGCATCGAGAACCCGCTCGGCGAGATCGGCCGGCTCGCGCAGTCGCACGGCGCGCTGATGTTCGCCGACGTCGTGTCGGCGCTCGGCGGCACGGACGTGCGCGTGGATGACTGGCACGTCGACCTCGCCGTGGCCGGCCCGCAGAAGTGCCTCGCCGGCCCGCCCGGCATGTCGCTCATCAGCGTGAGCGAGCGCGCCTGGCAGGTGATGGAGGACAACCCGAGCGCGCCGCGTGGCTCCTTCCTCTCGCTGCTCGACTGGAAGCACAAGTGGATCGACGGCGGGCGCGTGGCGTTCCCGTACACGCCGTCGGTGTCGGACGTGAACGGCGTTAATGCGGCGATCAGCGAGGTGCTCGACACGGGCGGCGTGGACGCGTCGATCGCCCGGCACGCGCTTGCCGCCCGCGCCACACGCGCAGGCGTGCGCGCGATGGGACTGGAGCTGTGGCCGAAGAGCGACGATTACGCGGCTAACTGCGTGACGGCGGTGCGCTGCCCGGAGGGCATCGACGTGGCCTCCACGCTCGGCCACATCCGCGAGCGCTACGGCGTGATGCTCAGCGGCGGCTACGGCGAGCTGAAGGAGAAGCTGTTCCGGCTCGGGCACATGGGCCCGGCGGCGCGGTCGCTCAACCCGCTCGTGGCGGTGGGCGCCTTCGGGCGCGGCCTGGCCGATCTCGGCGCGGACGTGAACGTGGGCGCCGGCACTGAGGCCGTTCTGGCGGTGCTCTCCGAGGCGCGCGCCGCGGAGGCCACCGCGGCGTGAAGCTCACGCCGTTCGAGCTTCACCGGCCCGGTTCGGTGGCCGAGGCGAGCGAGCTGCTCGAGCGCCTTGGCGAGCGCGCGGTCATCTACTCGGGCGGCACCGAGCTGCTGCTCGTGGCGAAGATGGGGCTGACGGAATTCACCGCGCTCGTGGACGTGAAGCGGATCCCCGAGCTCCGGCAGGTGAGCGCCAACGGCGAGCTGTCGATCGGCGGCGCGGTTACACACCGCGAGATCGAGCGCTCGGACGCGGTGCTTCGAGGCTGGCCCGCGCTCGCCGAGATGGAGCGCCACGTGGGCAACATCCGTGTGCGCAACATGGGCACCATCGGCGGCAACCTCTGCTTCGCCGATCCGCACTCCGACCCCGCCACGTTCCTGCTCGCCATGGGCGGCGAGCTCACTCTCCAGCGAGGCTCGGCGGCGCCCCGGCGAGTGGCGGTGGACGAGTTCGTGCGCGGCCCCTACATGACCGCGCTCGAGCCGGGCGAGCTGCTCGTCTCGGTGAACGTTCCCGCGCTGCCGGAGGGCGCCCGCGTGGTGCACCGCAAGATCTCGTTCCGCGAGCGGCCCGCGATCACGGTGGCGGCGCGGCTGGAGGTACGCGACGGCAGCGTGACCGGCGCGCGGCTGGCCGTGGGCTCGGTGTACGTGCGGCCGGTCCGCCCGGCCGAGGCGGAGGGATTGCTCCACGGCGCAGACGCCGGTTCCGTCGACCTCGCCGCAGTGGGCGAAGCGGCGGCCGCGGCCGCCGAGCCGGTGGAGGACCTGAACGGCTCCGCCGACTACAAGCGCCAGCTCATCCGCGTGCTCACCGCACGCGTCCTCGCGGAAGCCCTGCCCGAGTCCGCGTGAGCGAACTCGCCCGGCGGCTGATGGATGCCGCCGAGCTGGCGCGGCCCGAGCTCGTGGAGCGGCTCCTGCTGCTCACGGCAGTCGATGCTCCGAGCGGCGAGCCTGCGGCACTCGGCCCTGCCGCGGACGCGTTCGCGCACGAGCTCGCCGAGCTCGGCGGCGAGGTTCAGCGGCACGAGCGGGATGGCATCACGCATCTCTCCACTCGCCTCGGGCCGGACGGCGACAAGCACGTGCTCGTGCTCTGCCACTACGACACCGTCTGGCCGGCAGGCACCGCCGCGCAGCGGCCCGGGCGGCTGGTCGACGGCCGCCTCTCGGGCCCAGGCACATTCGACATGCGCGGAGGCATCGTGGCCGCGCTCACCGCCCTGCGGCTCGTCGACACGCTCCCGGCCCCTGTCCAGGTCCTTCTCACGGGCGACGAGGAGACTGGCAGCGCCAGCTCGGAGGACCTCATCGTGGAGATGGCTCGCAGCGCCTCGCTCGTCCTCGTCACCGAGCCGCCGCTCCCAGGCGGCGCCCTTAAGACCGCGAGGAAGGGGTGGGCCTCGTACACGATCGCCGTGGAGGGCCGCGCCGCGCACGCGGGGCTCGACCCGGACAGCGGCGTGAGCGCGATCGACGAGCTGATGGACGTGCTGCGCGATGTGAATGCGCTCCGCGCCCCGGAGCTCGGCACCACCGTGAACATCGGGAGCGTGCGCGGCGGGACGAGGACGAACGTGGTCGCGGCGGATGCATCCGCCGAGTTCGAGCTCCGGGCCACCACCGTGGCGGAACAGGCCCGCACCGAGGAGGCGTTGAACTCACTGCGCGCGCGGCGCGACGGAGCGAGGCTCGCGCTCACCCGGAACCACGGCCGTCCACCGATGGAGCGCACCCCGGCGGTGGCGAGTGCGGCGCGCCGGGCGCAGGAGCTGGCGGCGCTCCTCGGGCTCCAGCTCGACGAGGGCGCCGCCGGCGGCACGAGCGACGCCAACTTGATCGCCCCCCTCGGGATCCCCGTGCTCGACGGTCTCGGCCCGGACGGCGGGGGCGCCCACGCGCTGGACGAGCATGTGCTGGTGGACTCGCTGGTGCAGCGGACCGCTCTGATCGCCCTGTTGCTCGCGGCACAGTAGCCGCCCCGGGCAGGCGGAGCCCGCCGACGCCTCGAAGCGCCCGGCGTCCTCGCGCCCAGTCCCCGCGCAAGGCAAACCTGCGCCGGGCCCGCGCCCCCTCTTTCCGCCTTTCACTCGCGCGAAACCGGAGCCTTGCTCTAGCGCGGCACGTTCACGTCGATCGTGCTGCTGCTCGTGAGGCCGTTCAGGCTCTTCGCGCTCAGCACGATCTGGTAGCCGCCGCGGTTTGGCAGCGGCCAGGTCACCTTGTGGGCACCGCGCTCGAGTGGCGCAAGGAAGGTGCGGACCGACTTCGTGCCGCGCTTGAGGCTGAGCGTTATCCCCGAGCGCTTCGAGATCGTGAAGCCCACGCGCAGCTGCTTCTTACGCTTATTCACGCGCGCGCGGAGGTTCGTGAGCTTCACCGGCTCGGTCTCGTAGCGGTGGAAGTTCGAAGCGAGGTCGCAGAAGGGCGCCTGCCAGCGGTCGCACATCTCGTCAAGGAAGGAGCCGAAGAGCTCGTGGTAGCTCAGGTCGGACTCGTGGCCCGGCCCCTTCGGCGTGCGGTAGTAGAGCGACCAGGCGCCCGTGTCATAGAGCGGCAGGATCTTCCGCGCGGCGTCAACGCCCTCGGCCACCAGGGCGGCGGCGTCACTGTCGCCGCTGTTGCGCGCGTACACGTCGAGGCCGAGGATCGACTGCGCATACGCGTTGCCCACGAGAAGCGACGGGTCCTGCGAGTACTGCAGGAAGAAGATGCCCTGCGGCCGGTCGATCTGGATGCCCCACGGTGGCCCCGACTTGAACACGCCCAGCATCGAGTGGGCGGCGTCTGAGTAGCGCGCGTCACCGTCGCGCTTCGCCAGCGTGGAGAGCGCCTGCATGCCGGTGGCGGTCGCCATTCCCGACACCCAGCCGGGCCGGCCGCCGGACCACGGGAAGTAGTACTCGAACGCGAGGAAGCCGTGGCGAGTGACGGCCGTCTGAAGCATCTCGTTCGCGTAGCTCTCGATCTGGCCCGCCTTCGGGTGCCTGAGCTTGAGCAGCCCGTTGATCTTCCCGAAGTTCGCGAGCGGCTGGAGCTGCCAGCCGGCGCCTGGATAGAACTCGTAGATGAGCTGCGAGCCAGGGAACGTCGTGCGCGTGCCGAACGCCATGGACCCCTTGCGCTCCTGCCAGAACCACTCGATGTTGCGCTGGAGGATGAGGAACGCCGGGTAGGCGCGCCCGCCGAGGAGGTGCCTGCGGGCGAGCGAGGTGAGGTTGGCGAGCACGCCCCGCATGTTGGTCTGCGCCCTGCCGCGCAGGTGCCGCGCGGCGATCTTGCCCTGGTTGTAGAGGCGGCGCCACTGCGTGGCCTGCGAGCCCGTCGTGCCGCCGCGCGCCTGGAGCGTGGACAGAGTGGTGATCACGGGGTCGCGCTTCTTCGCCGCGGCAGTGGCCGGGCCGGCCAGGCACGCCGCGAGCAGCAGCAGGCAAACGATCTCCCCGAGACGCCTCACGCCCGGGTTGTAACAAGACTAGGAAGCGATGGATGCGGCGTCGGCCTCTTGGGCCTCGTCTTGCATCAGCTCGCCGGCTGTGATCGCTAAAGCGGCCGGCAGGAGCAGCGTGGGGAACACGAGCGGCAGCACCAGCAGGTGCAGCCAGTCCCACAGCGTGTTGCCGCGGAAGCCGGTCCAGCCCCATCCGAACGCGTAGCCGCCGATCACGGCCACGGCGAAGCCCGCCAGCACCAGGACGAGCAGCAGCCGGTGGTGCATCCGCAGGTCCTGGCGGATGTCTCCCCAGACCGGGAACGTCGCGACCACGAGCGGGAGCAGCAGGAGATTGATCCAGTCCCACAGCGAGTTGCCCCGGAAGCCGGTCCAGCCCCACGGCACGAGGTAGCCGGCGAGAACGATCGCGGCGAAGACCGCAAGCAGCACGAAAGCGGCCGCCTTGCGCTCCCTGCCCAGGCGCCGGCGCTTGCTCAGCCAGATCGGCAGCGTGGCGACCGTGACCGGCAGGAGCAGCAGATTGATCCAGTCCCACAGCGTGGCGGTCTTGCCGCTGATGCCGGTCCAGGACCAGTGGGCCTCGTAGCCGCCCACCAGCACCGCCGCGGCGGCGGCTGCGGCGAGCAACCTGAAGGTGCTGATCGTGCGCCTTCGGCCCGTGCTCGAGTGGGTGGTGTAGACGGATGCCACCTTGGACCATTCAAAGCCCGGCGGCGCCCGCTGTCAATGTGCGCTAGGCGACCTTAAGAAGCAGGATCACGACGAGCACGAGGACGACCAGCCCGCCGGCGACGATGGCCCGCAGGATCGGATCGGTGGCGGCGGTGATCCGCGGCGCGTGCGGCTGGCGGGTGAGGTCCTGCGCGGACATGGCGGGGAAGCCGGTGGCGCGCCCCAGGGCGGCATCGCGATCGGCGAGCGCGCGCCGCTGAGCCTCCAGCGCGCTGTCGCGCTCGGCCACCATCCCCTCGTGCTCGCGCTTCCAGCTGTCCAGCTCGTGCACCGCAGCCGCGCGTTCGCGCACGGCTGCTTCGAGCTCGGCGAGAGCGGCGTCGCGAGCCGCGGTGGTTGTCTCGAGCTCGGTCTCGGCCTTGCCAAGCGCGCGCCGCACGCGCTCGGCATCGGTCGCGGCCGAGTCGCGCGCGGACTCCAGCTCGTCCCGCGCGGCCGTCGCCGCGTCGCGCTGCGCATCGGCGCGCTCCTTCTCGCGGCGAAGTTCCGCCAGGTCCGCGCGCAGACGGCTCGCCTCGTCCGCCACGCGGGTGGCATCGCTCTGGAGACGCTCGCGCTCGTCGCGCAGCCAGGCCACCTCCTTTTCGAGCCGCGTGGCCCGCTGCTCGGATTCCTCGAGGCGTTCGCGCAGCCGCGGCCGGGCGCCGCCCGGGCCGCGCGCCTGCCCCGCCTTGCCGTCCTCGAGCGGCACGATCACGCTCGGCGCCACCGCCAGCTCGGTCTGGCCCGGGTCCGGCGAGGCTCCCTGCCACGGGAACGCCGCGACCCAGTCCTCGCCCTCCTCGGCCGCCCACGGCTTGTGTTCGAGCAGGGCGAGCACGTTGCGCTCGCCGTCGGTCGTCTGCACTGTCAGCGCAGGGCGGACGAAGCGCAAACCGCGCACGCCATACCAGCGCCCCGTTATTTCGAGCCGATCTTCGCCCGTCTGCTCGAGCCTGTCGAGCTGGAAGGCGACCCGCGCGCCATCCGGACTCACGGCGCAAAGCATACGGCGGCGCGCTCGTGGTGAGCCGCGCCGCCGCTTCCGACGTGCTTTATCCGATGAGCAGAACCACGAACGAGAGGAGCACGGCGATCCCGCCGAGCACCATCCCAGCGGTGGCCATGCCGCGCCCCTCGCCGGCTGCCGCGGACTCCCGCTGCGAGAGGCCGAGCGCGAGTGCGGCTGCGCCGATCGCGAGCGGCAGCCCGGTCCAGAAGATGCCGCAGGCGAGGATCGACAGGATGCCGAGAATGAGCGCGGTGCGGTTCGCGCGGGACGTCTGCTGCGCCCGCTCGCGAGGTACCAACCACAGGATGAGCCCGGCCATGATGGCGAGCACTACGAGGCCGATCACGCACATGCCGATCACGTCGCTCGTGCTCCCCGGCAACCACGCGACGGGCATTCCAATCAACAGCAGGACCGCGCAGACGAGCGCGATGTTGCGGTCCCGGCGCTCGACCGCAGGTGCGGCAGCGTGGAGCGGGGAACCTTCGGGTGCGGCAGATGGAGTTGTCATGACCCAGCTATACCTCAGCCGTGACCCATTTTGGGAAAACTCTTATCAGGCGAAGAGGGTGAGATCCGGCTCGCGCTCGCCGCGCAGCACAGCGAGGTCGACCTCCACGCAGTCGATCCCGCGCGCCTCCGCCAGTACGCGCGCCTGCGGCTTGATCGACTGAGCCGCGAGCACTCCGCGGCAGCTGCCCATCGACGGATCGAGCCTGATCCGCTCGAGGTAGCGGGTGAGCTGCTCGACGGCGGAGATCGTGCCGAGGCGCTTGATCTCCACCGCGATCCAATCCTCCTGCGCGTCCCTGCACATGAGGTCCACGGGCCCGATGTCGGTGGGCCACTCGCGCCGCACGAGCCGGAAGCCCTCGCCGCACCACTCGGGCGCATCGGCGAGCAGCTCCTGCAGCTCACGCTCCACCCCGTCCTTCTGCAGCGCGGCCGCCTCGCCCATGTCATGCGTCACGTCCGAGACGATCTCGGCGAGCCGAATGTCGAGCCGGTCCTCGCCGCCGAGCTTGCGCACGACTATCTCGCCCTCCGACTCCTCGATCACGGTCGGCGGCGTCATCCAGTTCTCCGGCTTGTATCCGCCCGCGTCCGAATGCACCATCACCGAACCGTCTGACTTGAACATGAGCAGCCGCAGCGCCTCCGGCAGCACCGCCGACAGGCGGCCCGAATAGCGGACTTCACAGCGTGCGACGACGAGGCGCATGAGGTGGGAAACCGTAGGGCGCGCGCCGGACCGAACCCGGGCTTGCCAGAATCGCTCGCCGTGGACTTCGGGCGCGTGGGAGTTTGGAGCGGCGAGCTGCGCCGGCACGCCGACCTCGGCGAGGTCGCTGAGGCCGCGGCGGTGCTCGAGGAGCTGGGCTATTCGGCGTTGTTTTTGCCCGGCGGGGCGGGCGGCGACATCCTCGAGCGCTCCGAGCACCTGCTCGGCGCCACCGGTCGCGTGCCAGTCGCGCCGGGGATCCTCAATGTGTGGATGCACGACGGCGCCGAGGTCGCGGCCGAGTGGGCGCGGATCGACGCTGCTCATGGACAGCGCTTCGAGCTCGGCCTTGGCATCGGCCACGCGCCGTCGGTGAACGCCGTGGAGCCGGGCCTCTACCGCAAGCCGTATTCGAAGATGCGCTCTTACCTCGATGAGCTCGACGAAGCATCGCCGCCGGTGCCGCCTGAGCGGCGCTTCCTCGCGGCGCTCGGTCCGCGGATGCTCGAGCTCTCGCGCGACCGCAGCGCCGGCGCCCACCCCTACTTCGTGCCGGTCGAGCACACCTCATACGCGCGCGAGGTGCTCGGGCCAGGCGTCTTGCTCGCTCCTGAACAGGCGGTCCTGCTCGAAACCGATCGCGCGCGTGCGCGCGAGCGCGCCCGCGGCCACCTCGAGCGCTACCTGCAGCTGCCCAACTACACGAACAACCTGCTCCGCCACGGCTTCACCGAGGACGACCTGCAATACGGTGGCAACGAGCGGCTCGTGGACGGCATCGTCGCCTGGGGCGACGAGTCCGCCATCGCTGACCGCGTACGCGCCCACCACGACGCCGGCGCGGACCACGTGTGCATCCAGGTGATCGGCGTCGAGCCGGGAACGCTGCCACTCGAGGACTGGCGTCGCCTCGCGCCCGCGCTCGTCTGACTTCAAGCAACCCGCCAATACCACCACATAGGTGGAAAAGATCGGTTGCTTGAACGCTACTTCGCGCTACGACACCGTGTCGGAAAGGCGGTCCGCGCCGCTCGCCTCGAGGGCCAGCTCCGCGTAGCGGCCGTCGAGCGCCAGCAGCTCGTCGTGTGTGCCGCGCTCCACGATGCGGCCGCGGTCGAGCACGAGGATCTGGTCGGCGTCGCGCACGGTGGAGAGCCGGTGCGCGATCGCGATCGTCGTGCGGCCGCGCGCGAGCTCGTCCAAAGCCTGCTGGAGCGCCCGCTCGGTCTCGTTGTCGAGCGCGCTCGTGGCCTCGTCCAGCACCAGCACGGGCGGGTTGCGCAGCACGGTGCGCGCGATCGCGATCCGCTGCTTCTCCCCACCGGAGAAGCGGTAGCCGCGCTCGCCCACGAGCGTCTCGTAGCCCTCGGGCAGCGACACGATCAGGTCGTGTATCTGCGCCACGCGCGCCGCGGCCTCGATCTGCTCGTCGGTGGCGTCAGGACACGCAAAGCGCAGGTTCTCGCGGATGGTCGAGTGGAAGAGATAGGTGTCCTGGGAGACGAGCCCCACCGTCGCGGCAAGCGACCCGAGGCTCGCGGTCGCGATGTCCACACCGTCGATCGTCACGCGCCCGCGCTCCGGCTCGTACAGGCGGGCGACCAGATAGGCCATGGTGGTCTTGCCGGACCCGGTCTCCCCGACGATCGCGGTGGTGGTTCCCGCGGGTACCACGGCAGCGATGTCCGCGAGCGTCCACGGCGCGTCGCGGTCGTAGCGGAACCAGACGTCGTCGAACGTCACGTCGCCGCGCACCTCGCCCAGCTCCACCGCATCCTCACGCTCCTCGATGTCCACCGGCAGGTCGAGGTACTCGAAGATGCGCGCGAACATCGCGAGCGAGGTCTGCACGTCGAGCCCGACCGACAGCAAAGACTGCATCGGGAAGAGCAGCCGCGTCTGCAAGGTGGTGAACGCGACCACCGTGCCGATCGACAGCGCGGTGCTGCCGTGCGCGATGCTGATCCCCGCGAACCAGTACACGCACGCCGGCATGATCGCGAAGCTCATCTGGACCGACGCCATCCGCCAGCGGCCGGCCATGCGGCTTCGGACCTCGAGGTCGGCGAGCTCCTCGGACTCGGCGCTGAAGCGGCGCGCGAGCTCCGGGCCGCGCCCCATCGTCTTGCCGAGCAGGATGCCGGACACCGACAGCGACTCCTCGACGAGCGTGGACATGTCCGCCAGCCGCGACTGCCGCACCGACGTTATGCGCTTGCGCTCCTGACCCACCTTGCGCGTGAGCCACAGGAAGAACGGCAGGAGCGCGAGCGAGAACACGGCAAGCAACCAGTTGAGCGCCACCATCGCCACGAGCGTGGCGAGCACCGTGGTGACGTTCGACATGATCGACGTGGCCGTGCTCGTCACGACGTTGTCGATGCCGCCGATGTCGTTCGCGATGCGCGACTGCACCTCGCCCGTGTGCGTGCGCGTGAAGAACGCGAGCGACATGCGCTGGAGGTGCGCGTAGACCGCCGCGCGCAGGTCGTGCATCACGCGCTGGCCGACGCTGTTCGACATCCACGTCTGCGCAACGCCGATCGCGCCGCTCGACACGGACACGCCGATCATCCCGAGCACGAGGAAGGTGAGCAGCGTGGTATCGCGCTTGGGGATCGCGGTGTCGAGCACCGCGCGCAGGAGGAACGGGCTCACGACGCCGATGCCGGCCGAGATCACGATCAGCGTGAGCAGCAGCGTGAGCCGCAGCCGGTATTCGTGGAAGAGCCGAGCGATCCGCCGCAGCGAGACGTCCGCGCCCGGCGGCAGCGTGTCCTGCGGCGGGCGCGGCGCTCCGCCGTTCGATTCGAGGCGCGCGATCCTCGGCGAGATCATCTCGCCAGAGAGCGTAGTGGCGCTAGGAGGGAGTTCCGCCGCCGGGCGAGGCCGCGGAGTCGATCTGGCCGTTGTTGTTGAGGTCGGCCTGTGCGATCAACTCGAGCCCCGGAATGATCTGCTGCGGCTGGCCGCTCAGCAGGTCGTCCACCACGCCGTGGATCGCGGGCGCGGGGTCGCCCAGGCTCGCCGGGTCCCAGCCGAACGCGCGGTGGTCGTCGAAGTAGCCGCTGTCGAGCGTGCGGTCGCGGGGCGCTCCCGTGGTGGGGTTGCCGAAGACCAGGCTCGAGTCGCCGTTCGTGGTCCAGGCGGTGCGCAGGAGCGTGACCAGCCCGGCGAGATCGGTCGCCGACGCGGTGTCGGCGTTCGGCACCTGAACCTCGCTCGTGGTGGTCTTCTTGAACCAGCAGTGCGTGCAGCTCGTGCTCTTCGGAAGCTTCGCGCCGCAGCTGCCGCAGGTGTGGCCGAACGCGGGGCGCGACGGGAAGTGCAGCACGACGCTGCCGCCGTCGAACTGCACGCGGGCGGCATGAGCACGGCGCCGGTGGTGGCTGCGCCTGTGCGAAGCCGTGGTGGCCGAGGCAGACGAGCGGCCACTCGCGCGATTCACCGCCAGCAAAAGCAGCTCATAGCGCAGCGGCGAGACGGTGATGCGCCGCCGCGCGTAGAAGAAGCGCACCGAGTCCGGCATGGCGAAGCGGTTGGGCAGGGTGAGCGACAGCCTCGACGGCAGCCTGCCGCGGCCGTGCTTGCGCACGGTCACCTCCACGGCCGCCACGGTCACGTGGCCCGGCGACGGGATCGCAAGCTTGTAGACACCGGGCTTGACCGTGATGTGCTTGGCGGCGCCGAACGCGTTGCCCCCGTAGGGAAAGAGCGCAGCCAGCGCGAGCACAGCCGTAACCAGGACGGAGCGGGTGATGGCCTTGACCATACGCAAGACGAACACGGCAAACCCGCCTCGGTAGCGGAGCCGGCCCGTCCGTCAGCTGACGCCGCTAAGCAGCGTCGATCTCGAACCAGACCTGGGCGCTCTGAATAGAGCTGCCCCAGCGGCTCGCGAGCTCGTCCACAAGGACGAAGCCCCAGCCGCCCGGCGTGTCGAGCTCGGCCTCGCGGCGCTTCGGGATGAAGGCCGGGCCTTGGTCGTCGACCTCCACGCGCACGCAGTGCGCCGTGGATTCGATGTCCAGAACCAGGGTTCCCGCACCGCCGTACTTCACGGCGTTGCTCACGAGCTCAGACATGAGGAGCTTGACGGCGTATTCCCTCTCGTAGTCGAGCCCGTGGTCTATTGCGTCGAGCGCACGGCGCGCCGCGCCAGGGGCATCGGCGTTCCGCGCGAGTTCGAGAGTGACGCTGTGTCCCACGGTCCTCTCCAGGGTCAGTGCTTGCATCACGGGCCAAGGTACGCGGGCGCGGGCCACAACTGGAGCGAGGCAGCACCCGAATCCAGGTGCGGCGAGCCGTACTCAAGTACGGCCGGCGATGTCCGAGTACTCGGGCCGAAAAGGCTCGGACATTCGTCCAGCCGCCGCCGATCCGCGAGACCAGGGAGGTCCCGTGCCCAGCATCCTCGTCGTCGACGACGACGCCGACATCCGCGACATGCTCCAGTTCAAGCTCGCCAAGGCGGGCTACGAGGTGCACACCGAGGAGGACGGGGAGACCGGCCTCGCCGCGGCGCGCGAGCTCCAGCCCGACCTGATCCTGCTCGACTGGATGATGCCGAGGCTCACCGGGCCCGAGGTGTGCCGCGAGCTGCGCGCGGCCGATGACACCGCGCGCGTGCCCGTGATCCTCCTCACCGCGAAGGCCCAGGAGGCCGACGTTCAGCGCGGCTTCGCCACCGGCGCCGACGACTACATCTCCAAGCCGTTCAGCCCCCGCGAGCTGATGAGCCGCGTGCAGGCTCTTCTCGCGCGCGCCGCCTAGCGCCCCATGTCGCTCGCATCAAGCTTCGTCATCGCCCTCGTGGCGATCTCCGGCGTGCTCGTGCTGCTCACGATCGCCACCACAGTGCACAAGGCCGTGCGTGCGGCGCGGACGCGGCGGCACGCCCGCATCGAGGCCGCGGTGCGGCCCGCGCTGCTCGAGTTCCTCGCCGAGGACGATCCGGATCCCGCCGCTCTCGAAGTCACGAGCCGCGCCGCGGGCCGCTCGCTCGACGAGCTCGCGGCCGGACTGCTCACCAAGCTGCGCGGCGAGGACCGGCGCGTGCTGGAGCGGCTGCTCGAGACGACCGGCTCACTCGAGCGCGCACGCAGGCGCACCCGGCGCCGTGGTGCCGTGGGACGCGCGCGTGCTGCGGAGCTGCTCGGCGCGGCAGGCCATACCGCGGCGCTGGACGACCTCACACTGCTGCTCGCCGATCGCGACCACGACGTGCGCGCCACCGCCGCGCGCGCGCTCGGCAAGCTTGGCGACCCGGCGGCCGTACCGGCGCTCCTCGCGTCGCTTGAAGCCCGCCGCCCCGTGCCGGCGGGCGTCGTGACGATGGCCCTTCTCCACATCGGCCCCGCCGCGGGCGCGCCGCTCGCGGAAGCGCTGGCCACCCCGCACTCGGCATCCACGCGGGCGATCGCGGCGGAGCTGCTCGGCCGCCTGGGCGGACTCAGCGCCGCAGGCGAGCTGATCCGCGCGCTGCGGCACGACCGCGATGCCACGGTACGCGCGGGCGCTGCCCGTGCGCTCGGCCGCATCGGCGTGCAGCGCGCCGTGGCTCCGCTCGAGGCGTGCCTCATCGACGACCAGGCGCCCGCGGTGAGGCAGGCGGCCGCCTGGGCGCTCGGCGAGCTGGGCGGCACGCGCGCCTTCGCCGGCCTCGCCGGCGCGCTGCTCTCCGACGACCACGCGCTGGCCCGCCGCGCCGCAGATGCGCTCGTGGGCTGCGGCCCAACCGGACTCGCGCTGCTACAGCGCACCGCCGCCGGCCACGGACCCGGCGCCCGCGAGGCGCGCGAGACGCTCGGCACGATCGGAGCCGCGGCATGACCCCCGCCGTCCGCCACGTGGTCGACGCCTTCGACTGGTTCGTGCTCGTCTACTTCCTGCTGCTCAACTCCGGCTACCTGCTGCTGATCGCGATCGCGTCCGTGGATGTTGCGCGCTGGATGCGGCGCCTCGGCTTCGCCGGCCACGACGACATCTTCGTCAACCCGCTCACCCCGGCGTGTCCGTGCTCGTGCCCGCGTTCAACGAAGAGCTCTCGATCGTGGAGAGCACGCACGCGATGCTCGCCGTGAAGTACCCCGAGTTTGAGGTGATCGTGGTGGACGACGGCTCCAGCGACGCGACCTTCGAGCGGCTGCGCGGCGCCTTCGACCTCGTGGAGGTGGAGCGCGTGATCCCGAACGAGGTGCCGACGATGGGCCGCGTGCTGTCCACGCACGCTCCCGCGGGCGGTGGCCAGCTGCTCGTGGTGCGCAAGGAGAACGCGGGACGCCGGGCCGACGCGCTCAACGTCGCCATCAACGCCGCGCGCCAGCCGCTCGTGTGCATGGTGGACGCCGACTCGCTGCTCGAGGAGGAGTCCCTCCTGCGCGTGGTCAAGCCGTTCATCGACGACCCGCGCGTGGTCGCCACCGGCGGCGCCATCCGCGCCGCGAACGGCTCGCACGTGGAGCGCGGCCGCGTGGTGGACGTTACGATGCCGCGCAGCTGGATCGAGCGCGTGCAGGTGCTCGAGTACCTTCGCTCGTTCCTGCTCGGCCGCACCGGCTGGTCGCGGCTCGGGGCGCTTCTCATCATCTCCGGGGCATTCGGAGTCTTCCGCCGCGACATCGTGGTGGAGGCCGGCGGCCTCGACCTCGAGACACTCGGTGAGGACGCCGAGCTCGTGGCCCGCATCCACGGCATGGTGCGCGACCAGAAGCGCGACCTGCGCGTGGGCTTCGTGGCCGAGCCGGTGTGCTGGACCGAGGTGCCGCACTCGAGCAAAGTGCTCGCCCGCCAGCGCCGCCGCTGGTCCCAGGGCCTAGCCGAAGTGCTGTGGAAGCACCGCCGGATGATGCTCAACCCGCGCTATGGCCGGATCGGCCTCTTGGCGCTTCCCTACTACTTCCTGTTCGAGCTGATCGGGCCGATCGTCGAGCTCAGCGGCCTACCCGTCGTGGCGCTCGGCTTCGCGTTCGGGCTCGTCGACCCGCCGTTCGCGCTCCTGTTCGCGGCGGTCGCGCTCGGCTACGGCATGTTCGTCTCGCTGTCCGCCCTCGCCGTCGAGGAGTTCTCGTTCCGCCGCTACCGCCGCTGGCGCGACCTCGCGACCGCGTTGCGCGCGGCGATCGTGGAGAACGTGGGCTACCGCCAGCTCCACGCGTGGTGGCGGCTTCAGGGTCTCTGGCGCTTCATCCGCCGCCAGGACACCGGCTGGGGCGTGATGACGCGCGCGGGATTTACGACGCCCGCGCCGGCTGACGAGGCCGCGTAGACGTCGTCCCCCGCCGGCGCTTCTCCCCGCAGACCTCCTCCTCGAGCTCGCCGCAGGCGCGCGTCACGCCCTCCATCAGCGGCCACACGTCATCGATCATGTTGCGGTCCGCGACGATGCCGAAGTCGATGTGGTCGCGGTAGCTCATCGCGGTGATGTTGAGTCCCACGCCGTCCGCGATCACCGACACCGGAAAGTGCGCGTGCAGCTCCGCGCCGGCGCAGTAGAGGCGCTCGCGCGGCCCGGGCACGTTCGAGATCACGAGGTTGAGCGGCGGGCGCACGCGGCCCATGATGTCGAGCGTGGTGCGCGCCGCCATCGCCGCCACCGCGGGCGGGATGAACGCGGTGGCGTCCGTGAGCAGGTTGGCCGGTATCGCGCGGTGGCGCTCCTTGGCGCCGCGCAGGTAGTCATGCGCCTGGAGCAGACGCGCGCGGGGATCGTCCACGTTCGTGGGGATCGGGACGATCATCATCGACACGCGGTTGCCGAACGAGCCGTACTCGTGCTTCGCGCGCACGGACACCGGGATCATCGACACGAGCGGTTCCTCCGGCAGCTCGTCGTGCTCGATCAGCCACTCGCGCACGGCCGTCGCGCAGATGGTCACCACCACGTCGTTCACCGTGATGCCCATCTCGTTCTTCAGCGCCTTCACCGTGTCGAGCGAGATCGAGCCGAATGAGTAGCGCCGGTGTGCGGAGATGGGGCCGTTGAAGCGCGTGCGCGGCACGGGCGCGGTCTGCATCTCGAGCACGCGTCCCTCGGTGGGCGTGGAGCCGACGATGGAGCGCACGCCGGAGGCGACACGGCCGAAGGTGCGCATCCCAGGCACTCGGCCCACACCCGGAACGTCCAACAGGTTGGCGAGCGTGGAGGGCGCCGTCCGCAGCGCGCGCAGTGGCTGCCTCGGCAGACCGACCACGCCGCGGGCAAGCATCTCGACGTCGGTCGGCACGCGCTCGCCGTCCTGGCCGGATTCGGGCGGCGGGATCTCGCGGCCCTCGGGCTCGAGGTCGAGCAGCACGCTCAGGATCTCGGCGCCCGACACGCCGTCCACCACCGAGTGGTGCACCTTCGTCAGCATCGCCACCCGGTCGCCCTCGAGGCCGTGGATCAGGTAGAGCTCCCAGAGCGGGCGCGAGCGGTCGAGCGGGCGGGCGAAGATGCGCGACACCACCTCGCCCAGGGCGCGGTCATCGCCGGGCGGCGGGATGGCGGCCTCGCGAATGTGGAAGTCGATGTCGAAATCCGGGTCCTCGATCCAGTACGGGTGGTCGAGCCCGAACGGCACCTGCACGAGTCGCCAGCGGAAGGGCGGCAGCATGTGCAGCCGCTCGGTCACCAGCCTGCACACGTCCGCCAGCTCCAGCTTTCCGCCGGGCGACGTGCTCGGGTCGTAGACGGCCAGTCCGCCGACGTGGCCGTAGGTGCGCGGTGTCTCCACCGCGAGGAACTGGGCGTCAAGACTCGTTAGCTGCCGCATGCCCTTCACCGTTCCCGAATCAGGCGCGAACGAACGTGGCTCAGTTGAGCAGCTCTGGCTGATGGGTCTGCAGGTGCTTTTCGACCGTGTCGCGGATCCATTTGCGCTCGTCTGTCGACGCCATCCGGTAGCGCCCCAGGAGCCCCTTCTGCGACTCGAGCGGCAGCCCTGAGATCGTCCAGCTCACCGCCAGGCGCTCGAACAGCAGCTCGCCGCGGCGCTGCCAGCGGTCCTCGGCTGAGGCACCGGGCGTCGAATCGAGCTGGCGCACCTTCTCCACCGTTTTCGCCGACAGCTCGTCGCGCAGCGTGAGCACGTTGCCTTCGGCGTCCGTGTAATCGGTGGTGGAGACCGGGGCCGCCTGCGGGGAAGCGCCACGGTTGCGGCGGCGCGCTCGTTTGCCCATGCGCCGCAGGCTAGCCACACCGCCCGAAGTGCGGAGGCCACGACCCGCGGAAGCGAGGTTCCTGCCCCTCCGTTTCGCCGGTCAGCTCGATTTCTCCGGCCGCTCGCGAAGGCGAGAGTGCGCCCATCCCCTCCCCCCTTCCCCCAAGGAGAGCCCGATGGCATACGCAGGACAGATCCTCATCAACCCCGTGAGCGGCGAACGCTTCGTCTTCCGCAAGACCGCGGCCGACACCGGCGGGGAGCTGCTCGAGTTCGACCTCCACCTCGCGCCCGACGGCCAGGTGCCCGGCAAGCACGTCCACCGCCACCAGGAGGAGCGCTTCGAAGTGCTCTCCGGCACGATGCGCTTCAAGCGCGGCCTGAAGACGATCGTCGCCGGCCCCGGCGAGACCGTTGTGATCGAGCCCGGCAGCTCGCACAAGTTCGAGAACGGCGGCGACGAGACAGCCGTGGTGCGCGTGCAGGTGCGCCCCGCGCTGAAGATGGAGCAGCTGTTCGAGACCGTGGTCGGTCTCGCGGAGGACGGCCGCACGACGAAGAAGGGCATGCCCAAGCCGCTCGATCTCGCCCTGTTCGTGCGCGAGTTCAAGGACGAGGTGCACGCGCCGTTCCCGCCCGCCTTCGTCCAGCAGGCCACGATGGCCCCGCTCGCCCTGATCGCGCGCCACCGCGGCCACGGGCGCCGCTACCGCAAGCTGGGCCCGCTGGCCCCGGCGCACTAGAACGTGTTGAGCCAGGGGCCC
>JAICJR010000047.1 GCA_025928345.1 Thermoleophilaceae bacterium
CGCAGCATGGCCATCGCGGTGTTCTTGTTCGACGACTGCGAGCGCTCGTTCTGGCACTGGACCACGATGCCCGAGGGGCGGTGCGTGATCCGGACCGCGGAGTCGGTCTTGTTGACGTGCTGGCCGCCGGCACCGGAGGCGCGGTAGGTGTCGATCTGCAGGTCCTGCTCGTCGATCTCGACGTCTGTCACGTCGTCGACCATCGGCGAGACCTCCACGAGCGCGAAGCTCGTATGGCGGCGCGACTGCGCGTCGAACGGCGAGATCCGCACGAGCCGGTGGACGCCCTTCTCGGCGCTGAACAGCCCGTACGCGCTCTCGCCGCGAGCGATGAACGTGGCCGACTTGAGGCCGGCCTCCTCGCCGGGGCTCGCCTCGATCATCTCGACCTTGAAGCCGCGTCGCTCGGCCCAGCGGGTGAGCATGCGCAGCAGCATCTCGGCCCAGTCCTGCGAGTCGGTTCCGCCGGTGCCGGCGTGGACCGACACGACCGCGTCGCCCGCGTCGTAGGGGCCGGCGAACAGCCGCTCCTCCTCGAGCTGCGCGAGCTGCGCCTCGACGCTCGCGCGAGCCTGCTCCACCTCGCCCGCGATCGACTCGTCCTCGGTGGCCATCTCCTCGATCGCCTCCAGGTCGTCGAGCTCCGCGGCCAGGTTGCGGTAGCCGTCGAGCTTGCGCTGCGCGCGCGAGTGCTCGGCCGAGATCTTCGCCGCGCGCTCCTGGTCGTCCCAGAAGCCCGGCTCCTGCATCTCCTGCTCGAGCGCCGTTACGCGCTCGGCGAGCCCTGCTGGGTCAAAGGTAGTCCGCGAGCAGCTTCAGCTGGTCGCGGAGGCCACTGGCGCTAGGCGCCATGGCACTTCTTGAACTTCTTGCCGGAGCCGCACCAGCATGGATCGTTGCGGCCGATCTGATCCTCCTCCGAGACGCGGCGGGTCTCGATGTGAATCGGCTCGGAGAGCTCGCCGTCGTCGCCGTACGCGACGGCCTCGGCCACCTCGCCGGGCACGACGCCCGCGGCGGCGGCCGCCAGCGCGCTCGGCTGCACCTCGCCGCCGCCCGCGTACTGGAGGTTCGCGTTGCCGCGGCGCTGCTGCGGGGCGAACGTCTGGCCCGCGCCGTTCGGACCCTCCACCTGCACCTCGACGTGGAAGATGAAACGCGCGAACTCCTCCCAGATCGCCTGGATCAGGGAGGTGAACATGTCGAAGCCCTCGTTCTTGTACGCAACGAGCGGGTCCTCCTGCGCGAAGCCGCGCAGGTGGATGCCCTCGCGCAGGTAGTCCATGTCGTGGAGGTGCTCGCGCCAGCGCTCGTCGATGATCTGGAGCAGGCTGAAGCGCTCGATCTCGCGCATCAACTCGGAGCCGAGCTCCTGCTCGCGCTCGTCGTACGCCTTGATCGCGTCCTCCTGGAGCTCCTCCTTGAGGATCTGGCGCTCGATCGAATGCGGATCGATGTCCTCGGGCGCGATCGCGACCGGGTAGATCTGCTCGAGCTGCGTGAGCAGGCCGTCGATGTCCCAGTCCTCGACGTAGTCGCCGATCAGGTACTGGTCGACGAGCCGCTCGATGACGTCCTCGATCTGCTGGCGCGCCGTACCGGACATGTCCTCGCCCTCGAGGATGCGGTCGCGGATCTTGTAGATGATCTCGCGCTGCTGGTTCATCACGTCGTCGTACTCGAGGACGCGCTTGCGGATCAGGAAGTTCTGCTCCTCGACCTTGCGCTGGGCCGACTCGATCTGCTTCGACAGCATCTTCGAGTCGAGCGGCTCCTCCTCGCCGGTGTCCTTGTCGACCGGGCCGAGCCGGTCGAGGATTCGGAAGATGCGGTCGCCCGCGAACAGCCGCACGAGGTCGTCCTCGGCCGAGATGTAGAAGCGCGACTCGCCCGGGTCGCCCTGGCGGCCGGCACGGCCGCGAAGCTGGTTGTCGATGCGGCGCGACTCGTGGCGCTCGGTGCCGAGGATGAACAGGCCGCCCGCCTCCATGACCTCGTCGCGGCCCGCGTCGATCTGCTTCTCGATGCGCGGGTAGAGCTCGTCCCACTCGCGGTCGTACTCGTCGGTGCCGGCCTCGAGGCCGAGCTCCGTGAGGGCCAGGTGGGTCTGGTGCTCGGCGTTGCCGCCGAGCTTGATGTCGACGCCGCGGCCGGCCATGTTGGTGGCGATCGTGACCGAGCCGGGCTTGCCCGCCTCGGCGATGATCTCGCCCTCGCGCTCGGCGTACTCGGGCTTCGCGTTCAGCACGTGATGCTTGATGCCGGCCTTGTTCAAGCGCGCCGACAGCAGCTCGGAGACCTCGACGGAGATCGTGCCCACGAGCACCGGCTGGCCCTTCGCGTGGCGCTCCTCGATCTCCCGCGCGACGGCGCTCCACTTGCCTTCCTTGGTCTTGTACACCAGGTCGTTCTTGTCCTGGCGGACCATCGGGCGGTTGGTCGGCACCTCGACCACCTGGAGCTTGTAGATCTTCATGAACTCGGTGGCCTCGGTGAGGGCCGTGCCGGTCATGCCGCTGAGCTTGTCGTACTTGCGGAAGTAGTTCTGGTAGGTGATCGTGGCGACGGTCTGGTTCTCCTCCTGGATCGCGACGTTCTCCTTCGCCTCGACCGCCTGGTGGAGCCCCTCCGACCAGCGCCGTCCCTCGAGGATGCGGCCGGTGAACTCGTCGATGATCTTCACCTCGCCGTCGACCACCGCGTAGTCCACGTCGCGCTTGTAGAGCGACTCCGCCTTGAGCGACTGGATCAGGTGGTTGACGAGGTTGCCGTTCTCGGCGAGGTAGAGGTTCTCGATCCCGAGGAACTTCTCGGCCTTCTCGACGCCCTGCTCGGTGATCGCGACCGTCTTGTGCTTCTCGTCAGGCTCGAAGTCGAAGTCGGCGATCCAGTCCTTCGCCTTGCCCTCCGGGCCCTCGGGCTTCTTGCCGGCCGTGAGGCGCTTCGCGAGCTTGGCGAACTGGTAGTAGAGGTCGGCCGCCTGCTCGGGCTGGCCGGAGATGATCAGCGGCGTGCGCGCCTCGTCGATGAGGATGTTGTCGACCTCGTCCACGATCGCGAAGTTCCAGCCGCGCTGGACCTTGTCCTCGAGGTCGATCGCGAGGTTGTCGCGCAGGTAGTCGAAGCCGAACTCGGAGTTGGTGCCGTAGGTGACGTCGGCGGCGTATTGCGCGCGCTTGATCGCGGGATCGTGCTGCTCTGAGGAGAGGATGCCGACGCTCACACCGAGCATGTCGTAGATCGGCTTCATCCACTCGGCGTCGCGGCGGGCGAGGTAGTCGTTCACCGTGACGAGGTGGACGCCCTTGCCGGCGAGCGCGTTCAGCGCGACGGCCAGGGTGGCCGTGAGGGTCTTGCCCTCGCCGGTTCTCATCTCGGCGATCGAGCCGTCATGGAGGACCATGGCGCCGATCAGCTGGACGTCGAAGTGCCGCATCCCCAGCGCGCGCTTGCCGGCCTCGCGTGTGAGGGCGAAGGACTCGAACAGGAGGCTGTCGAGCGACTCGCCGTTGCCCGCGCGCTCTCTCAGCCCGTTGAATTCGCTGCGAATCTCCTCGTCCTCGAGCAGCTCGAATTCGGCCTCGAGATCGTTGATTCGCGAGACCTGGCGCTCAAATTCCTTGAACTTCTTGCCCTCGCCGATACGGAGAGCGCGGTCGAGAAGAGACATACGGGCAAGGGTAGCGATGGCGGGAGAGCGCCGGGAGTAGGGAGTAAGGAGTAAGGAGGGTGTGCTTGGATCGGCAGTCCGGAACTGCAGCAATAACGGGGTACAGCCGTTGGCGGCGAGGCCGGGACGAAAGCCACTGACCTCTGACCGCCTAGGACGGCTATGCCGTCCTAGGCTCCGCCGCCGCCTTCTGCATCTCGCGCCGCCGGCGCCGCTTGTCGCGGTGGCGCTTCACCTGGCGAGCGAGGTCGTCCGTGGCCGCGTTGATCGAGCGGACCATGTTGTCCGTCGCTTCGTGGGCGCGGAGGGTTACGCCTTTGAGGTGGAGGGTGATTTCGGCGACCTGGGACTGAGTCGCGTTCCGCGGATTGCGCTCCTCGGTGAGCTCGACCTCGGCGAACGCAAGCTCCGACACCTGCTTCGAGATCTTCTGAAAGCGCTTCTCGATGCGCTCTCGCAGCTCGTCACCGACCGACACGTTGCGCCCCTTCACCTCGATGCGCATGCGCCCTCCTTAGATCGGATTGTCCCGCAAGGAAGATGGTACCTGGCGGCACAACTCGGCTGGCCGGCTTTGGGTCAGCCGCCCGCGCCCGACTTCTTGAGCTGACGGGAGACCGCGCCGGTGGCGTCGAACACCTGGTCGCTCGGCGGCGGAGTGACGTTCACGGACGTGCCGAAGCCGTAGAGGTCCTCCTGCATGTCCATGTGAAGCGACTGCGCCGTCTGCGCCAGCTTCATGTTCATCGCGAACTTCATCCGGCGGATCCTGTTGCTGCTGTCGACCCACGCCTCCATCGGCATGGAGCTCGTCCCCGAGAGCTTGATCAGCCGCTGGATTCCGGCTCTCGCGGCGGCCCGCTGGCTCGGCGGCAGGAGCTGCGGGTAGCGGTCGAGCTTCGCCACTCCGCGGTAGTGCGTGGTCTTCACGCCCCGGATGGTCTCCGTGCCGACCTTCTTTGCGTTCGACACCGTGCGCAGGTACCCGATCTGCTGGCCGGGGTCCTGACCGGGCTGGGTGACCTGGCCGAGATTCAAGCCGAGCGCCTTGCTGGTCTTCGCGATGTCCATCTTCATCCACTTCTTGTTGCCCGGAAGCTTCCCGTCGAGGAACGGCATGCGCATGTAGATCACCGTGCCGTTGAGGATCTCCGTCATCTGGAGCTGCGAGGCCTTGAGGCCCGACCCTCCGGTGGCGTTCGCCAGATCGGACATGTCGATGTTGATGTGCGCCTGCCGAGCGACCTCGTTGATGACCCCGTTGCCGGTCATGTGGACCGGCTGCGGGAGCGCGTTCGAGGAGAGCGTCATCGTCATCGCGACGCGCGCGCCGTGGGTGCTCGAGGTGGCGGTGGCGGCCTTCGCGACGGCATCCCCGGTCACGCTGCTCGCGCCGCAGCCGGATACCGCCGTGGCCACGGCTGCTGCTGCGGTGAGAACCAGGATCAGGCTGCGCTTCATCGGGTCGTTCCTCCGGTGGTTGGTCGGGCAATCCTGACCTACCCCTACCCGAACGGCCTGTGAGATACGCACGCATCAGCGCCCCGGTGTCCGCGCGTACGCGATGCCGCCCACGTCGCGCACGCCGGCGTGTGCGAGCGCCACGGCGCAGGCGGCGAATGTCGCGCCGGTGGTGACGACGTCGTCCACCAGGAGCGCACGCAGCGGCACGGCCGCGCCGCGGCGGAATCGCACGCTTCCGGTGAGGGCAGAGAGCCGCTCCTCGCGCCCGAGTCCCACCTGGCTGCCGCGCGCCGCACCCGCCGGCCGCTCCAGGCAGTCGGCAAGCGGGAGGCCGCACCGCCGCCCGAGCGCCGCCGCAATCTCCTTCGCCTGGTTGAAGCCGCGCCGCCGCCGCCGCGCCGGGTGCATCGGCACGGGCACGAGCGCGCGGCTCTCGAGCAGCCCCGGCGGGGCGTTGGCAGCCATCTGCGCCGCCATCGCGTCCGCCAGCGCGACGGCGCCGCGGAACTTCAGAGCACGCACCAGCGCCCGCGCCGGCCCCTCGTAGCTCACCGCCGCCCACAGCGGCACCCCCGCCCCCGCCTGCTCCGGAGGCAGCCAGCGCAGCCCTCCGCGGCAGCGGCCGCAGAGCGGCTGGTGCACCTGAGCCGCCGCTCCACATGCCAGGCACAGCGGCGGCGCCAGCAGCGACAGAAGGAGAGAAAGGGGCATGGGGAGAAGCCTGCCGGGGCGCGTGTTACCTGTGGGGCCGCGACTGCGACAATTGCGCGCGTGCTCTGTGACAAAGCTGTTACACGCGGCCGCCGGTGACGCATCCTCACATCCACTGGACGTTCCAGCCCGCCCAGCTGATCGTGGTCGGGCTCTACGTGGTGCTCTACCTGTGGCGCTTCGTACACGCGCGTAGAGAGGCGGGCGGCCGCGGCGCCGGTCCGCTGCAGCTCGCCGCCTTCACCGGCGCGGTGCTCGTGATGCTCGCCGCGCTCGTCTCCCCCATCGACGGGCTCGGCGAGGACTACCTCTTCTCGATGCACATGGTCCAGCACATCCTGATCGGCGACATCGCGCCCCTGCTCGTGCTGCTCTCGCTCTCGCGCGTGATCATGCGCCCGCTCACGCGCCGCCTGATGGCGGTGGAGCGCGCGCTCGGCCCCCTCGCCCACCCCGCCACCGGCATCGCGATCTGGCTCACGCTCATCTACGTCTGGCACATCCCGGCGATGTACGACGCGGCGCTGAACCACGACGCGATCCACGCGCTCGAGCACACCTGCTTCTTCATCGGCGGCATCGCCCTCTGGTGGCCGCTGATCCAACCCGTGCCGATGAGGCGGCGGCTCAAGGGCCTCTCGATATTCGCCTACCTGCTCGTGGCGAAGTTCAGCGCCGGGCTGCTCGGCGTGTTCTTCACCTGGTCACACGGTGTGGCCTACCCGTACTACGAGCACGTGCCGCGCATCTGGGGACTCAGCGCGGTGGAGGACCAGAACCTCGGCGGCGCGATCATGATGATCGAGCAGTCGATCGTGCTGGTGATCGCGTTCGCGATCCTGTTCATCCGGATGCTGCTCCAGTCCGAGGAGGACGAGCTCCGGCGCGAGCGCTTCGAGGATCCGGCGCCGGCGGCTTGACCGGTCTGCTCGAGCGCCTCGGAGTGGAGCTGCCCGTCGTGCAGGCGGGCATGGGCGGCGGGATCGCCCGGAGCGAGCTGGCGGCGGCCGTGTCCGAGGCGGGCGGGCTCGGCACGATCGGCATCATGCCGGCGGGCGCGCTCGGCGCCGAGCTGCGCAAGGCGAGGCAGAGGACCTCCGGGCCGATAGCGATCAACCTGCTTCTCAACCTCGCGCGCGCGAAGCACTGGGAGGTGGCCCGCGACGCGGACGCCGTGGTGACGTTCTGGGGGAAGCCGCGCCGGCAGAGCGACAACGTCTGGCTGCACCAGTGCGGCTCGGTTGAGGAAGCCCGCGCGGCGCATGCCGCGGGCGCTGACGGAGTGATCGTGCAGGGCGTGGAGGCCGGCGGCCACGTGCGTGGCACAACTCCGGCGCTCGAGTTGCTCGCGCGCACGCGCGAGGCGCTGCCGGACGGATACCCGCTACTGCTTGCCGGCGGAATCGCTGACGCGGCCGACGTGCGCCGGGCGCTCGACGCGGGCGCCGAGGCGGCCGTGCTCGGCACGCGCTTTTTGATGAGCGACGAGAGCGGCGCGCGGCAGGCCTACAAGCAGCGGCTGATGGAGTCGCGCGAGACCGTTCTCACCGAGCTGTTCGGCCTCGGCTGGCCGGACGCGACGCACCGCGTGCTGTGGAACGAGGTGACCGAGCGCTGGCTGCGCGGGGATCGCCGCGGGCCGGCCTGGGTCCGGCTCGCCAACCGTGCCACCGGCCCCGTGCTGGCGCGCCTTCCCGACTCCGCGCAGGGCGCGGCGCTGCGGCGCCAGCGCGCCGGCGTCCCCTTCCTCTCGCCACAACCGGCGACCGACCAGGCTCCGAGCAACCTGCTCGACGCCGGCCCGCTGTATGCGGGCGAGACAGTGGCGCGCATCCACGACGTGCGCCCGGCGGCAGAGCTCGTCCGCGAGCTGGCGGCGGGGGGCTAGCCCTCGAGAACCGTGCCGTTTTCGATCCGCTGGTCCCCCTCCAGCCTCACCGATCCGCGCACGACCACGTCCGCGCCGAACACCACGTCGCCTTCCACCTCCAGGCGGTCGCAGTCCTTCAGCGAGGGCGGACCGGCAGGAAAGTGGGCGTCGAAGTCGCGCATCAACTTGTAGTGATCTGAGTCGAGGTCCACGAGCGGCGGCTCGTCGCGCACCAGCCGCATCTCGGCTTCGCTCGTGAGCTCGTAGGCGTCCGAGCGGACGACGAGCAGGTCGTTCGTCGTTTTCACCGGCGCGAACCGCGGCCGCCCCACCTCGATCGCCGCCGCACCCTCGAAGACGTCGATCGCGGCGCCCATTGCCGTCTCCAGCTGGTACACCGCGGGCGAGCTCGAGTCGCCGGGGTCGAGCGTCTTGCGGTTGACGATCATCGGCAGGCCGAGCACGCCGTCGCGCTCCTCGAGCACCCGCGCGAGCGTGCGCAGGTTGAGCCACAGGTTGTTGCTGTTGAAGAAGCGGTGGCGAGAGATGTCCTGGAAGGCGTCCTCGTCCTCGTCGCGCACCTGCGCGGACTCGCGCAGTACGAGTCCGCCGCCCTTGCGGCGCGCGATGTGGCCACCCTTGCGGTCGCTCTCCGACCGCCGCAGCACCTCCATCGCGAACGGCAGCTGCTCGCGCGCGAACCAGGCCAGGATGCGCGGCTCGAGCAGCGCCCCGAGATTGTCCGAGTTCGCCACGAACGCGTACTCGTAGCCGTCCTCGATCAGCTGCTCGAGCGTGCGGGAGGTGACGAGCGACGTGTAGAGGTCGCCATGCCCGGGCGGTGCCCATTCGAGCTCCGGGTCGTCCGGCCACTCGGCGGGCTCGAGGCTGTCGGCGAGGATCTTCGGCACCCGGCCCTGGAGGAAGTCGAGCGGCTCGCCCACCTCCAGATCCGGGTACGCCTCGAGCGCCTTCAGCGACTCCTCGCGCGTGCGGAAGCTGTCCATCAGCACGAGCGGCAACTTGATCCCGTGCCGCTGGCGCAGCCCCAGCACCTGGCGCGCGATCACGTCGAGGAAGTTGAGCCCGTCCTTCACCTCAAGCAGGGCCTTCGGCCCGGTCATGCCCATGCTCGTGCCGAGCCCGCCGTTCAGCCGGATCACGACGGCCCGCTCGAGCGCCTCCCGTCCGTCGTCGCCGGGCTCCGGCAGGTCGGCCGCCTTCGGCAGGTGGCCCGCCGGCTCGATCTCGTCCTCGGCGATCGTGCCCGTGTCGCCTCCGGCGAGCAGCTCGTAGTAGTGGCGGAAGTTGGCGATCGCCACGTCGGGCGCGCCGTCGGCGCGCATCTTCTCGATCGCTTTCTCCAGGCCGTCAGCCATCGGCGGCCCGCGATCTTATGGACAGGAGCCGAGAAGGTGCGTTTGCAGCATCACGCGGCCGAGCGCCACCCAGGCGTCGCCGTAGTAGGTCGGGTGTGCGCCGTCGAACGCCTGCGCGCGATTCAGCAGACCGCCCGCCGCCTTGTTGTTGCCGGCGGCCGTGGCGGCACCCGCTGCGGCCACGAGCGTGACGGCGTTGGTGTTGCTCGTCATCGGACGGCCTGAGAGGTCGTAGGCGAAAGCCGGGTCGCGCCCGCCCGCGGTCGCCCTGCTGAGAAACGGCCAGGCCGCGGCGGCCAGGCGGTGCGCGCGCGGGTCGCAGCTCTCGGCCATGCGCACGAGCACGCGGGTTGCGTCCGGGCCGTAGCGCATCGGCGCGGCACCGCCGGAGGCGCCGTGAGGCGCGGACGAGGCGTAGGCGGCGCCGTCCGGCTTGACCTTCGCCCAGTCCGGCGGCAGCGGCGGGTTGCCGCCGCGCGACTGCTTCAGCACCTTGTAGCTCGACTGTGCGAGCTGTCGCCACGCTTGGCGCCGGCCGAGCCGCGCGAGCGCGTTGTACGCGTTCGGCGAGAAGTAGCTCGGGTCGACCGTGTACGGAGCGGCGCGGCCCCACGGGCCCGCCACGAGCAGAGGCTTGCCGCCGGCGCTCACCGTCTCCTTGCGCAGGATGTCGTGGCCGAGCGCCCGGGCCTGGCGCGCGTACGGGGGATGCTTGAAGCGCCGTGCGGCCGCCGCGAGCGCCCGCGCGGTGTCGAGGTCGGCGTCAGAAGCGGGATCGCGCCCGGTCACCTTGCCGTTCGCCCACAGGTAGGAGAAGAGGCCGTCGGGGCGGCGCAGGTGATGCTGCGTCCAGCTCCACACGCGGTCGAACTCCTGGCGGTTGCCGACCGCGACGGCTAGCAGCATCGCGTAGGCCTGCCCCTCGCTCACGGTGGTGTCGCCCTGGTCGTAGCGGATCACGCGGCCGCTTCCGTCGACGTAATGCGAGAGGAAGTAGTTCGCCGAGACATTGGCCGGGGTCGGCTTGCGCCCAGACGCGCCGCAGCTCTCGACGGCGAACGAGCAGATCGCGACGACGGCGAGCGCCGTCGCCAGCAGATTGCGTCGGTTCCTCATCATGCGGCCCTCCTCGCTTCCGACTGCGCCGAGATGCCGGCCCTCTGCGCGCGCTCGCGCTCAACCTCGCGCGCGCGTGCGGCCGCGCGAGCGCCGACGAGCGCCGGCCACACGCCTGTCATCAGCACGAACACATGCAGACCCGCGAAGGCCACGTTGTTGAGCGTGGCGGGCGAGTGATTCTGCGCGAGGCCGTAGCCGGCGGCGGTGAGCAGCGCGATCGTCATCAGCAGGGCGGGCAGCACCGTGCGCGGCTGCGGTCCCTCGACTCCCTGCTTCGGCGTGACCACGAAGCGGCCGCGCCTGCGGGCGATCGTCATGAGGGTCGACAGGATGTGGACCCAGAAGTTCGCGGCCGCGAGCGCGAAGCCGCCGAACGAGTACGCGCCGCCACCGGCCACGGCCACCGTGAGCAGCGAGCACGCGAAGTACGGCCCGAAGTGCAGCAGGAACTGGTTGGCCGTGGCGGCCGCGAGCGGCTGCTCGCCGGAGAAGATCCTCACGATGGGGAACGACATGTAGATGAGGACCGTCCAGCCGGACAGGAAGTACATGGCCGAGAGGAAGTACTGCAGGCGGAGCCTGAGCGGCAGTCGCGTGCGGACGATCTTGGGGAACGCGGACAGGCAGCCGCGCGCCCAGCGCTGCTGCTGGCTCACGTATGACGCCATGTCCTCCGGGCCGAGCCCGTTCGCGAGCACCTCCGGCACGTATGCGCTCTTCCATCCGCGCGAGTGCAGCTCGATCGACAGCTCGAAGTCCTCGGTGAGCGACTCCTCCGGGAAGCCGCCGATCGCGTCGAGCGCCTCGCGCCGGAACAGCACATTGGTGCCGCAGCAGAACGTCGCGCCGATGCCGTCCTTGCCGTGCGCGATCGCGCCGAAGAAGAGGGCCTGCTGCGCCCACGCCGCGCTCGCGAGCGGGTTGACGGCGTGGTTCGCGTAGTACTGCGGCGTCTGCACGAACGCCACCCGCTTGTCCGTCATGTGCCCCAGCGTCTTCTGGAGGAAGGACTCGTGCGGGACGTGGTCCGAATCGAGCACGACCACGTATGGCGCCGTGCTGTGGCGCAGCGCGTTGTTGATGTTCCCGGCCTTCGCGCCGTGGTTCTGCTCGCGGCGCAGGTAGCGCGCGTCGTGCCGCTCGGCGAGCGCTTTCATCGCGTCGCTCTCGCCGTCGTCGAGCAGCCACACCTGCACGTTCGCTCCGCGCATGCGCGCGGCGGCCGCGATCGTGGGCTCCACGATCTCCACGGGCTCGCCGTACACCGGCACGAACACGTCCACGTCGGCGAGGCGCGGGTAGGGCAGCACGGCGGCGATCCAGCGCTTGCCGCACACGCCCGTCCACCAGAAGCCGAGCGCCTGGCACAGGTTGAAGGTCTCCGCGGCCAGGAGCAGCCCGAAGAGGAGCGGCATGCCCACGCGCTCGGGCCGCACCAGCCAGCTGAAGTACCAGGCGGCCAGCAGCACGTTGAGCGCCACGAGCAGAATCAGGCGCAGCCGGCGCCGCGGCCAGTCGGCCGGGAGCGGGCTCCACGTCGGTGTGCTCAACCTTACGTCGCGCCCGCTCACTGGAACACCCACACCTTGATCTGGGGATCGGTGAAGTGCTCGACGAGCCGGCGGTGCATCGCCTTCTCCATCTTCGCGATCGCCGCGCCGGTGCCCGACGCGTACTGCGGCTTGTCGAGGAAGCTCGCGAGCAGGAAGACCTTCGGCCGCGTGCCCGTCCGCGATGCCCGCGCCTTCGGCAGCCCGGCGTCAAGCGGACGCACGTTGAGCTTCGGCACGTAGTAGCTGATCACCGGCTGCAGGAAGCCCGGCTCGTACACGAGCGTGTCGCCGGGGCGCATCTCGTGCTGCACTCGCTCGAGCGCGCCCTGGAAGTCGTAGCGGCGCGGGTTCGTGCCGTTCAGCTGCTGGTCAACGAGCCCCACGACCATCGTCCCCACCAGGCCAACCGCAAGCACGATGCGGCCGATCCTGCTTGCGGTCCAGCCGGTGGTCACTCGCGCGAACAGGAGGAGCAGCGCCGGCACGGTGGCGGCGAAGTAGCGGATCTCGAACAGGTCGCGCTTGTGGAGGCCGATCAGGAAGAGGAGCGCTGCCGGGATCACGGCGATGCCCACGAGCAGCACCGACACGCGCGATCGCCCGCGCCCGAGCGTGAGCAGTGCGACGAGCATCGCGCCTGGCCACAGCGCCGCGATCTGGGCCATCGTCTGGTCGGAGTGGTAGCCCCACACCGCCCAGATGAAGTTCGCGATCACCGCGTAGATCGACATCGTGTTGCCGGCCTGCGACACACCGGCGCCTGCCTGCGACGGCGCGGACGCGAGCGCCCCGCTGCCGCGTGACTTGTAGGCCTGGAGCTGGTCGTGCAGGACCGGCCAGAGTGGCAGGAACGCGATCACCACGAGCGCGATCGCTCCGGCCCAACCGAGCAGCAGGCTTCGCATCTCCGCGCGTTCGCGGCGGCGCTTCCACACCGCGGCGAGGAAGCCGGCCTGCTGGACGAGGATCGGCAGGATCGTGAAGTACTGCGTCCACAGCATCGCGGCGGTGAAGGCCGCGTACAGCAGCCAGTTCTGGACGCCGCCGCGGCGCACCGCGCGCACCTGCGCCCACAGCGCGAGCGTGGCGAACAGCATGAAGAACGCGTACATCCGCGCCTCCTGCGAGTACCACACCATGAACGGCGCGACGGTGCCGATGGCGGCCGCCACGAGGCCGGCTCGGCGGTCGTAGAGCTCACGCCCGGCGAGGTAGAGCGCGCCGATCAGCAGCGTGCCCGCGATGATCGACGGGATGCGGACCGCCAGCTGGCTCGACCCGATCAGCCTGATCGTCAGCCACAGGATCGTGTGGTGACCCGGCGGGTGCACGTCGGTCGTGCGGATGTTGTGGATCATCTGGCCGAACGGCATGCGCGCCTGGGAGATCGAGGTGGCCTCGTCCACCCAGATGCCGCGCGTCACGTCGAGACGCAGCGCGAGGCCGATGCCCATCAGCACGAGCACCGGCAGCGCCATGCGCCAGCGGCCGGCCGCAGGCTCTTCGACGGGCGGTGCCTCCTGCTCCGGCTCGCGACCTCGCCGCTGCGAGCGCGGGAACGGCGTCTTTGTGCCACCGCGGCGCCGCGTGCGCTCGGGCAGCGGGATCACGGTGCCCGCCGCCAGCGCGACAGCGAGCAGCGCGGTGGCGGTGAGTGTGGCGGTGGCGACGCCGCGCGCGCCGCCTCCCCACATGGCGAGGATCAGCCCGATGTGCGCGGCCGCGGCGAGGCCGAGCAGCGCCACCATCGGGCGCGCCCGCCCGCTCGCACAGCGCGCGGCAACGAGCACGCGCGCGATGCCGAGGAGCGCCATGGCGAGCAGATAGAGCGGCGCCAGCGTGTGAAGGTTCGAGTAGCGGTTGCCAAACACCGCGCCGATCGTGTGAGCGGGCGCGATGAGCAGCGCGAGCACGGCGCCGAGGCCGAGTGCCGCCGCCACGAGCACCGCCACCGGCAGCGCGTGACGCTCGCCCCGCGCGGCGCGGGGCAGCAGCACGAGCGGAACTGTCGTGCTCGCCAGCGCCGAGATGCCGCCGAGCGTGGAGAGCACGGCGAAGCGGCCGGCCTCCCCGGACGGCAGGAGCGCGTTGGCGAACAACACGTCCTGGTTCTGAAGAACGGCGAGTAGGAGAAACGCGAGCACCACCCAGCCGCCGGCGGAGGCGGCGTGGCGAGCCATGCTGTGCTCAGCAGACGGCTGCGTCTGTGGCGGCTCGCCGGAGGCGCCGGGGACGACCGCGCCGGGCACGTCCGGCGCGTGTGAGCGGCGCAGACGGCCGGATGCCACGACAAGTGCGCAGTAGCCCGCGACGATCACGCCGATGGCAGCGCCGGTGGGACCGAGCAGGAGCGCCAGAGCCACGCCGGCGGTGAGCCGGACGGCTGGCTCGACGAGGAGCGACGCGACGCTGCGCCCGAGCTGACCGGAGCCGTAGAGGCGCCCGCGCTCGAGCGCGAGCAGGCCGGCGGCGGGCGGCGCCGCGGCGAGCACGCAGAGGAGCGCCACGGGCAGGTCGAGCACCGGCGCGAGCGGCACGGCCGCGGCGAGCAGCGCGGCTCCCACGAGCGCGCCGCCGCCGATCGCGCGCCCGCGCGTGCGCCGGTTGATCTCCGGCCTGAGCGCACTGCCCGCGCTGAGGCTCGACGCCGGCACGTGCACGAGCAGGTACATCGCGAGGAATGCGGCGAGCTGCGAGAACTGCCGCGGCTCGAGGGCTCTCGCCATCACGAGGACGAACGCGAGGTTGCCCACGCCCGAGACCACCTGGCCGGTAGCGACGAAGCTCTGCTCCCGCGCGAACGCAAGCGCGGCGCGGCCGCGGCCGAGCGCGGCGGCGGGCGCCGGCCGGGTGGCGGCGGCGTTGCGGTATGCGGCGCTGGTCATCGAACGCCGGGCTCGGGAACAAGCGGCAGGCCGGAGACCTCCACGGCCTCCGGTGAGCGGCCTCGGTTCAGCAGCAGCCGAGTGAGGCGGAACGACTCCTCCGCGCGCGCGATCTCAGCGCGCACGGCGGAGGGGCGCGGCGCGGGACCGCTGCCAGCGGCCATGAGCGCCTCGGTCACGTTCGCCGGCGGCTCCTCGGGCCCGACCGCCCGCTGGTGCAGGCGCCGCGCGAGCCCGGCGAGCTTGGGCTCGTGCGCCATTGCCACGAACGGAACGCCGGCCGAGGCCGCGGCCACGAGCGCATGGAAACGGAGGCTGAGGACCACGTGCGCTGTCGAGAAGAGCCGGCGGGCGTCGGCGAGGTCGCGCGGCGGAGGCAGCACCTCCACGCGGCCGGGCAGACGTCGCTCGATCTCGCGGGCGAGCGGCGCGTCGGTGGTCGGCCCGACGACCTGCCATGGCTGCACCTTGATCCGGTAGCCGGTGAGGGGCGCGAGCGCCTCGACGATCCGGTCGGCGAGATCGTCGCCGCCGCAGTGGCTGCTGAGCGCAACGACGATCGTGTCGCTGCCGTTCTCGTGCGCCTCCGGCGGAGCGTCGAGAAGCGTCCACGCCGGGTCCGCGCCCACGCGGAACGGCTGCGGCGCGCCGCTGTAGCTGAGCGCCTCGGCGGACTCCTCGTCGCGCAGCACGAGCAGGTCGGGGAAGCGAACGAGTGTGCGCGCGAGCACCCGCGGGGTGCCCTCGGGCAGCTTGCCCACACCGAGGCCGACCATCGCCAGCGGCTTGCCCTGCGCCTTGCTGCCCGCGGCCAGCATGACGGCCTTCACGAGCAGGTCGTTGGCCGGGCGGTTCACGCGCGGGTCGAGCTCCTTGAAGACGGTGCCGCCGGCGAAGATCACGGCGTCGGCGCGCTTCGTCGCCGCGGCGACCTTCACCGGGCTCCAGCTCGGCACCGCTCCGATGCCGCGTCCGCGGGTGTGCGCGGGATCGCTGCTCGTGGCGACGGGGTCCCACTCGGGCAGGCCCTGCACGAACGCGTCGAGCAGAGCCTCGTCACCGGGGTTGTGCTGCCCGAAGGCGCCTGCGAGGAGAACGCGTGGCATCGTCAGCGCACCTCCTCGTAGAGCTCGAGGTGACGGCGCGCCACGTCGGCCCACGAGCGGCCCGAGCCGAAGCCCGCGCACTCGCGGCGCAGCTCGTCGAGCTCCTCGGGCGCGGCTGCAAGCTCGTTCAGCCGCCGCGCGAGCGCGGTGGGCATGAGCGGCACCCTGATGCGCTCCGGCGCGCCGATCGTCTGCCCGAGCTGGGGCGAGACGAGGAACGGCGTGCGGTGCGCAAGAGCGAGCGCGAGCGAGCCGCTGCTCGAGAACGGGCGCGGGTACGGGAAGAGTGCAAGGTCGGTCGCGGAGAACCAAGTCCCGACCTGTTCCTCGGGCACGCGGCCGGTAAACGTGGCGGTGGCCGCGCCGCCCCGCCGGCGCAGTTCGTCGGCGTAGCTGTCGCCGGATGCGGCGAGGCGCGGGTGCTCGCCGCCCGCGATCACGAGGTGCACTCGCTCGCGCGCCAGCTCCGCGGCATCCAGTGCCGCCTCGAGCCCCTTGTACGGCGCGAGGAAGCCGAAGCAGAGCACCGTGAGGCGGTCGTCGAGGCCGAGCTCGGCCCGCGCGGCGTCGCGGTCGGCGGGCGCGGCGGTCTCCACGCCGTGCGGCACCACCACGGCGTTCCCCACCATCTCAGCGAACGACGGCTCGTGCACGATCACGCGGGAAGAGAGGCGGCGGATCGCCTGCTGCACGGTGGCGAGGCCGGCGCGCGCGAGCACGGCAGGCGCCTTGACGCGATGAAGCTTGGTGAAGGAGCGGTCGACCGTGGAGGACTCGACCACCTGGTGCATCGTCACCACCTGCGCCGCGCCGTTGCGGCGCGGCCCGGCGAGCGCGGCCATCAGGCCCGGGATCGAGCTCGGCCCGCCGTACAGGAAGAGCTCGTGCTGGAGGTGCACGACGGGCGCGCGCGTATCCCTCGCGGCACGTGCGGCCGCCGGCAGGGCGGTAGCGCTGCCGCGGCGGAAGCGTCGCTCCACGCGCACGGGGCCATCGTTCGCCAAGGTCGGCTCGCCCGGCTCGTCGGGCGCCACCACGGTCACCTTCGCTCCCTCGCCCGCCAGCGCGTGCGCGAGGTTCCCGGCGTATGAGGTAACACCGCTGTGGCCGGCGTGGCGCCGGCCGAGCGGCGGGTACGGAGTGATGAGCGCAACGTCAGGACGGGACACGGTCGGCCTCCTCATCCGTCGCGGACTCGGGCGTTGCGAGCGTGTCCTCGCGCATGCCCTCGGCGGCCGCGGGATCCACCGGGATCACGCGGTGGTGGAGCCACAGCCTGAGCGCGGAGGCGAACATCCGCAGCGTGTCCGAGCGCGCGCGAAGGCGCGACCCGGCCTGATCGATCCAGATCGTCGGCACCTCGATGATGCGGTAGCCGAGGCGGCGGGCGACGATCAGCAGATCGACGTCGAAGAGGAAGTCCCGCGACGACATGAGCGGCAGCGACTTCTCCACCAGGTCGCGGCGCAGGACCTTCGCGCCGCACTGGGTGTCGCCGTACGGGAGGCGGAAGAGCCGGCGGATGCCGAAGGCGAAGCCCGCGCTGGCGATCCGGCGCGCCAGCGGACGGCGCGCCGGCAGGATCGCCGCGGGATGGCGGCGGCTCGCGATCGCGCCGTCGGCCTGCTCCGCGGCCTCCGCGAGGCGAACGAACTCGCTCGGCGGTGTGGCGCAATCCGCGTCGACGAAGCCGACGTAGTCGCCATCGCAGCGCCTGAAGGCCTCCATCAGCACGCCGCCCTTGCCGAGCTTCGGGTAATGGACGATCTCCACGCGCGGGTCGACCTCTCGGTGCCTCCGCACGATCTCCTCGGTCCGGTCACGGCAGCGGTCGAGAGCGACGACGAAGCGCGCGTCGGGATCCGAGCAACGGGCTCGGTAGGCATCCAGCATCGGGCCGATCCGCGCTTCCTCGTTATGCGCGGGGATCACTATGTCGAGGCGCAACTCGACCCTCCTTTTGGTGCGTTGTCGAACTACTCCCTGCCCAGGGGATCTGGCCTCGCGGCGAAACCATCCGACTGTGCGGATGTGCGAGCGCCCCCCTTGAGACGACAGCCCGGCCATGTGGCCGCCGTGCTGTCTGGCTACCTAATGCAACGAGCCCACATGCGAGATGTTGCGGCCCGAGGTGAACTTTTCACCAGAACCCCCAGACCGAAACCACCTTGCCGTGAGCTGCATCACATTGACCCGCAAACTCCCATGAAATTCCGCACAAGTGAGGTATGCGTGCACGGGCACGCGCCTCGTGGTTGGCGCGCCGGCACCCGTCAGGATTAGACGATTCTCACGTGCTCGCAGCCGTGGAAGCGATCGAAGCGGTCGGCCTTGAGCGCAAGCTTGCTGACTTAGCATCCATATGCGGGGCTGAGCCAGGACGCTTGGCAACCTCAGGTGCCCTGCTCCCAAGAGCTGAGATAGTCGAGCTGCTTCTTCGTCAGCTCGTCGATCGTCACGCCGAGTGCCTCGAGCTTGAGGCGAGCGATCTCGCGGTTGATCTCGGCGGGGACGTCGTGGACGCGCTTTTCGAGTGACTCGCCGGTGCGCGCCAGGTGCTCCACCGACAGCGCGTGCGCGCTGAAGTGCATGTCCATCACGGCGCCGGGGTGGCCTTCCGCGCCCGCGAGGTTCACCACGCGCCCGTCGGCGAGCAGGTGCAGGCGGCGGCCGTCGCGCAGCACGTGCTCCTCCACCAGCGGCCGCACGTTGCGCTTCGACTTCGTGAGCTTCTCGAGCGCCGGCTTGTCGATCTCCACGTCGAAGTGTCCGGCGTTGCAGAGCAGCGCGCCGTCCTTCATCGCCTTGAAGTGCGCCGTGGTGAGCACCGCGCGGTTGCCGGTGACGGTGACGAACACATCGCCGAGCGCGGCGGCCTCGACAGCGGGCATCACCTCGTAGCCCTCCATCGCCGCCTCGAGCGCCCGCAGCGGATCGACCTCGCAGACGATCACCTTCGCCCCGGCTCCGCGCGCGCGTAGGGCAACGCCGCGGCCGCTCGAGCCGTACCCCACCACCACCACGCGGCTGCCCGCGAGCAGCACGTTGGTGGCGCGCACGATGCCGTCGAGCGTGGACTGCCCCGTGCCGTAGCGGTTCTCGATCAGCGAGGCGGCCGCGGCGTCGCTCACCGCGACCACGGGAAACGCGAGTCGCCCCGCCGCCTCGAGCGCGCGCACGCGCAGCGCGCCCGTCGTGGTGCTCTCCGTGCCGCCCACTATCTCCGGCAGCTGCTCCTCGCGCTGCGCGTGGAGCATCGACACAAGGTCCGCGCCGTCGTCGAGCGTGACGCGCGGATGCTGATCGCACACCGCCTCGATGTGGCGGTAGTAGGTGTCCGGCCCCTCGCCGTGAACGGCGTACACGTCCGCGCCGTGGCGGTCCACGAGCGCGGCAGCCACGTCGTCCTGTGTCGACAGCGGATTGGACGCGCAGATCGCAACCGAGGCGCCCCCATCTTGCAGTGCGCGCACGAGCCCGGCCGTCTCAGCCGTCACATGCAAACAAGCGCCCACAACCAGACCCTCGAGCGGCCGCTCGGAAGCGAACCGCTCGCGGATCTGGCGAAGGACGGGCATCTGCGAGTCAGCCCATTCAATGCGCCGC
>JAICJR010000296.1 GCA_025928345.1 Thermoleophilaceae bacterium
CGTGGCGATGTTCCCGATGGCGGAGGGCGACAAGCGGCGGCGTCGCTTCAACCGGGCCGCGATGCGGCGGCGCGCCCCGTGGCACTGGCCGCGCCTCATGCGGCTCGAGCGCATGGGCGAGGAGCTCGATCCCGATCCGCGGCATGACGCGCTCTACATCGACGCCCTCGCCACCGACGAGCGCTTCCGGCGGCGCGGAGTGGCGAACAGGCTGCTGGATGCGGCAGCGGATCGCGCACGCGAGCTCGGGCTGCGCGCCCTGGCGCTCGACACCACCGCCGCCAACGCGCCGGCGCGGTCGCTGTACGAGAAGGCGGGGTTCAGGCTGACGGGCGAGGAGCCCGCCGGGCCGATCATCCCCGCCGTCGTCTTCTACGAGCGCGAGGTCGCGTAGCCGGCCACGACCTGCTCGAGCGCCTCCGCCACCTCGGCCACCTGGCTCTCGGTCATCTGCGGGAAGAACGGCAGCGCGATCGACCGCCGCGCCACGTCCTCGGCCACGGGGAACTCGCCCTCGCGATGGCCGAAGCGCTCGCGGTAGAAGCTCATCAGGTGGATCGCCGGCAGGTACGGCTTGGAGTCGACGCCGCGCTCGCGCAGCGCTTTGATGGCGGTGTCTCGGTCGGCGCCCTGCGGGAGCTGGACCACGTAGACGAACCAGCCACGGACGTCGCCGCCCTCGTCCGGGCAGGGCAGCTCGAGGCCCTCGATGCCGGCCAGCGCCTCGCTGTAGCGCGCGGCCACGCGCGAGCGGGCGGCCAGCAGGTCGTCGAGCCGCTCGAGCTGCGCGACGCCGAGCGCGCAGGCGACGTCGGAGAGCCGGTAGTTGAAGCCGAGCCGGTCGTGGTCGAGCCAGCCCATGTCGGGGGCGCGTCCCTGGTTGCGCTCGGAGTCGATCCGCTCCTTGTGCTCCGAGACGACCATGCCTCCCTCGCCCGTGGTGATCTGCTTGTTCGCGTAGAAGGCGAAGACCGCCTGGTGGCCACGCGCGCCCACGGGGCGACCGTCGCCATGTCGCGCGCCGAGCGCCTCGCAGGCGTCCTCCACGATCCACAGGCCGCGCTGCTGGGCGATCCGCTCGAGCGCCGGCAGGTCGGCCGGGTAGCCGAAGATGTGCACCGGCAGCAGCCCGGCGGCGTTCTCCCCCACGGCGGCCGCCGCGGCGTCGGGGTCGATGTTGAGCGTGCGCCTGTCGATGTCGCAGAACACCGGCCGCGCGCCCTCGTAGACCACGCAGTTGGCCGACGCCACGAAGCTGAACGGCGACGTGACCACCTCCTGCCCCGGCTCGATCCCCGCCGCGCGAACGGCGAGGTGGAGCCCCGCAGTGCCGCTCGAAACCGCCGACGCCTGCGGCACTCCGAGCCGCTCGGCGAACATCCGCTCGAAGCGCGCGAGCATCGGCCCGAGTGACAGGCGACCGGAGCGCAGCACCTCGAGCACCAGCTCCTCCTCGCGTGCGCCGACGACGGGCTGCGCGAGCGGTATCACGACGAGGTGGCGATGCGGCGCGTGCGCGAGTGGCGTGTCCGGCCCGGCAGCATGCCCGCCTCGAGCGAGTCCACCAGTGCGTTCCAGCTGGCCTCGATCACGTTCTCGGAAACGCCGATCGCACCCCACGTGTCGGTGCCGTCCGATGCGTCGATGAGGACGCGCGTGATCGCGCCGGTGCCCTTCGTCTCGTCGAGGATGCGCACCTTGAAGTTGACGAGCTCGATGTCGCGCAGGTGCGGGTAGCGCTCGCCGATCGCGCTGCGGAGCGCCTTGTCGAGCGCGTTCACCGGGCCGTTGCCCTCGGCCGTCCGCAGGTAGCGCTCGCCGTCCACCCAGATCTTGATGGTGGCCTCGGTCTGCACCTTGCCGTCCTCGCGCTTCTCGACGATCGCCCGCCACGCCTCCAGCCGGAAGAGCGGCTCGTAGTCGCCGGTCTCGCGCCGGATGAGCAGATCGAACGAGCCGTC
>JAICJR010000124.1 GCA_025928345.1 Thermoleophilaceae bacterium
CGGACGGCCGGCGATCAGCTCGGCCACTGTGGCGAGTGACTTCTTCGCACGTGCGGTCTGTCCCGTTCGGGCGAACACGCCGGCCGCCGCGAAGTGGCCGAGCACGAAGCCCTGGTCGAGGAAGACGCTGCGGCGGAATGCCTCGAGCGCCTCGTCGAGCCTGCCCTGCTCCTGCAGCACGATGCCGCGCAGGTAGTGGCACTCGGCGGCGAGCTCGCGATTCTTCAGAGCAACGTCGACCCACCGCTCGGCCTCCGGGAAGCGCACCTTGCTGGCGAAGATCTTCGCGAGCAGGTACGGCGCGCGGTGGTCATTCGGACTCTCGGCGGCGAGCGCCTCGAGCTGATTGATCGCATCACCCGACCGCCCCGCCTCGAACAGCTTGTAAGCCTCATCAGCGGCAGTGACCTCGACCGGGCCGGCGCTGGGCTTGCCACCCACAGGCCGCAACGTCCGCACCTTGGCAGCAGGCTTGACAGGCGCAGCAGGCCGCCGCGGCACAACAGGCTTACGAATCTCTGACCTATGACCTATGACCTCTGACCTAACCGGTGCAACCGGCGGCAGCACAACCGGGACAGGCTTCCCCTGCTGCCCACTCTTCGACCGCCGATACACAATGGTGCCGGGGTAGTTGCTCACCTGATAGCGATGGAAGATCTCCTGGGACGGCTCGGCGTGTCCGACGACGAGCCAGCCGCCCTCCACGAGCGACTCGTGGAAGCGGTCGACGATCCGCTGGATCGTCTCCTCCTTGAAGTAGATGAGGACGTTGCGGCACACCACGAGGTCCATCCGGTCGGTGGCCGTCTCGGGCGACGGGTAGAGGTCGTCCACGAGATTGAGGCGCGAGAAGCGCACCATCCGGCGGATCTTCGGGGCGAGCTCGAAGAGGTGCTCGTCCACGCGCGTGAAGTAGGTGTCCTTGATCTCCTGCGGCACCTCACGGAAGGACCAGTTGCCGTAGAGGCCGGTGTGGGCCTTCTGCAGCGCGAGGTGGTCGATGTCGGTGCCGTGGATGAGGATGTCCCACTTGTCCCGGTCGGGCAGCAGGCGGTCGACCAGGATCGCGAGCGAGTACGGCTCCTCGCCGGAGGAGCAGGCAGCGCTCCAGATGCGCAGCTTGCGCGTCTCGCGCCCAGCCTCGATGAGCTGCGGCAGGATCTCCTTCTCGAGCGCCGTCATCTGCGGCCGGTTGCGGAAGAAGTGCGTCTCGTTGATGGTGATGGCCGGGACCATCGCCTCGAACGCGGCGGCGCCGCGCGGGCCTTTCTCCGCGAGCAGGTCGTACAGCGAGTCCACGCTGGCCGCGCGGCCCGCCTCGAGCGCGGCGGCGACGCCCTTCTCCAGGTCGACCTTGCGGGCGTCTGGGATCTCGATCCCGGCGCGCTGGCGGACGATCGCCCTGTAACGATCGAAGTCCGCGGGGCTGAGCGTTACTTCGCCCGCCCCGGCGCTCATCGGCCTGCCAGGTGCTGCTGCGACCCGGCGCAGACGCGCTCTAGGTCGAAGATGAGAAGCAGACGCTCGCCCGCGCGGGCCACGGCCTCGACGGCGTTCGCGTTACCCACGCGCGCGTCCGGCGGCTCCACCGAATCGAGCGGCACGCTGAGGAGCTCGGTGACGGAGTCCGCCACGAGGCCCACCATCTGGCCCTCGGTCTCAGCGACGATGATCGGGGTGTTGAGCCCCACCTCCATGTTCGGAAGACCGAGGCGGGTGCGAAGGTCGATCACCGGGATGACCTTGCCGCGCAGGTTGATCACGCCGGGCAGCCACTCGGGCGCCTCGGGGACGGGCGCGATGGCAACCATGCGGAGGATCTCCGCGACGTGCTCGACAGGGATGGCGTACTCGGACTTGTCGATGCGGAAGACAACGAGTTCGGTGGCTGTGGCCGAGCCGGCTTCGGTCTCGCTGAGGGCGGTGGTGGTCATGGCTGGATAAATCGGTCTGTGGACGCCGATTTGAAGGGCCGCTTAGACGGCTGTACGAGCGCCGCTGACGGCGAAGCGGCGCTCGGCGAGCGCGCGCAGCTCTTCGAGCATCGAGCCGTCAAAATGCGGAGGCGCCTGGAAGAGGCCCTGCGGCTCGCGGCTCGTCAACACTGCATCTGTGCTGCCCGCGACGGCGACGTCCACACCACTCCCGCCCTGCACGACCACGAGGTCCGGCGCGTTATCCCCGTCCAGGCCTGCTTCGGCCACCGCCTGCTCGAGCCCCGCGACGATCTGCTCTGGCGGGGTGTCGCCCGTGTAGATCGCGAGCGTGGCGTCGTCGGAGCCGTCGAAGGCCCGGCCCCACGCGGCAAGAAGGTCGGGCGACGCCAGAAGCTCGTCGGCGAAGGCGAGCGCCACGAAGCTGCCTGCGCCCTCGATGCCCTCGCGGCGCTGGTCGCCGAGCCACTTGAGGGCGAGGTAGCGCTGGTTCAGCTCAGACAGAGCAGACGGGGCGTCCGCTTCGGCCGATTCCCAGATGCCCTCGACCTCGGTCGACGACTTGTGCTCAAAGTGGAAGAGGCGGCCGCTGCCGACGTGGATCACGCCATAGCCGAGGCGCTTCGCGCGCAGGCAGTAGTCGTCGTCGTCGTGCCAGAAGAGCCCGAGGTTCTCGTCGAAGCGCCCGATCTGGCGAACGGCCTCCGCGCGCATGAACATGCAGAAACCCACGACCATGTCGGCCACCACCGGGCCGGCGCCGACGAGTGTCTCCTCGTCGCGGCCGTGCGCGTGGAAGTTGAGCCGAACCCCGCGCTCGCCGGCGATGCCCGCCTCGGGGTGGGCGTCGAGCGCCGTGAGGAAGGGCTGGCACCAGCCGGAGTAGACCTCGACGTCGTTGTCGAGAAACGCGATGTGGTCCACCCCATCGGCGAGCGCCGCGGCGATGCCGACGTTGCGGCCGCCGGACACTCCCAGGTTCTCCTCGGAGCGCAGCAGGCGAACGCGCGGGTCGAGCCCCGCGACGAAGTCGGGCGTTTCGTCGGTGGAGGCGTTGTCCACGACGTAGACGGTGAAGTCGGCGTCGGTGTGGCGCAGAACGCTCGTGAGGCAGCGCTTGGTGTACTCGAGCGCGTTGTGGGCGAGCACGACGATGCCGAGCTTCCCGCTGGGCACGCTCGCCGCGGGGGTCGGCGTCTGCGGCTCGCGCAGCTCCTCGTAGATCTCGAGCTGCTGCGCGACCACACGGCCGGCGTCGAAGAGCTCGCGAACGCGTGCCGCAGCGCGCTTGCCGGCCTGCGGGATCCAGTCCGAGTCGGCGAGCGCCTCGGCGGCCTGCGCTCCGAAGGCCGCGGGCTCGTCGATCGGGAGCGCCATCAGGCCGTCGTCTGCGTCCAGCCATCCGGCGAGCCCGTTGCGATCGCTCGTGATCACCGGGAGACCGCAGGCGAGCGCCTCGACGGCGGCCATGTGGAAGTTCTCGAAGCGCGAAGGCAGGATCGCGCAGTCGGCCGCCGCCAGGTGTTGGAGAACGCCGGTCTCGTCCACCTGCGCGACGAAGCGAACGTCCCCGAAGGCGAGCCCCAGCTCGCGCATCAGCGGCACCAGCGTACCGACGCGGTAGCCGTCCACGTCGCGGCCAACGAGAGTGAGGTGCAGGTCCACTCCGGCCGCCTTCGCGGCCGCGGTGGCGTGCAGAGCCAGCTCCGGGCCCTTGAGGGGCTCGAGCCGGCCCAGGAAGAGTGCGCGCAGCGGGCCTTCGCGTCGCTCGCCCGTGCGCGGAGCGAAGCGCTCGAGGTCCATGCCCAGCGGGAGCAGACGGGTCTCGGGCGTGCGCCCGCCGACGAAGCGCTTGGTCTCGTCAATCACCCGCTGGGTGGGGCCGAGGAGCAAATCCGCGCTGGTGAGCGCGGCCGCCTCGAGGGCCTCGAGGCCGAGGTCGCCGCCGTTGCGCGGGCGGCCCGAGCGCTCGGACACCACGCCGCTCAGGGCGTGCAGGCGAACCACCAGCCGCGTGTCCGGACGGCGCACCAGGTGCAGCGTCTCGGCGAAGTAGTCCTGGGCGCGAATCACGTCGAAGCCCACCACCGCATCGAGCCCGTGGTAGTAGTTGGCCACGGTCAGGCTCCAGGCGCCGGCCGTCACGTAGTGCATCTCCGCGGGGACGGGCGGCGTGGCCGCCGGCAGGCGGTGCACAACCACGCCGTCCTGGATCTGGCGAGTGAACACACCGCGCGGCGAGTAAGTGATCACGTGGACGTCTGCGCCGGCGCGCACGAGCGCGCGAGCCTCCATCTCCTCGGCGCGCGCGATGCCGCCGAAGGCGGACTCCGGCGGGTACTCACGGCTGATGAGGCAGATCTTCAGGCTCATACCGCTTCTCCGATCGCGATCCAGTTGTCCTCGTGCGGCGAGTAGAGGTCGATGATGCGGAAGCCGTTCTCCACGAGGATCCGCTCGGCGTTGCGCTCGTTGAACAGGTGCACGTGCTCGAGCGGGCTGATCGTGCTCCAGTCCACGCCCTGCCCGGGGAAGTTCAGGGACGAGCTGGTCGGCGTCTCGATCACCAGAAGCCCGCCTGACACCAGCACGCGGCGCATCTCGCGGATCTCCTCGACCGGCTCGAACATGTGCTCGAGCACGTCGTGGAGCGCGAGGATGTCGAACGACGCCTCGGGGAAGTTCTGCTCCGCCAGCGAGCCGCAGTACATCGTCACGCCGTGGGCGTCACGGGCAAGCTGGCAGATGTCGGCGGCGGGCTCGAGGCCACAGGCGTCGAAGCCGCGCTGCAGGGCCTGCTTCACGAGGCCACCGCTCGAGGCGCCGACGTCGAGCAGGCGTCCGCTCTGACGGTGGGGAAGGATGTCGCGCTGCAGCTTTCCGAAGCCGTTGTCGTAGTCGAACTGCAGGCGCTCCTGGATCGACGGCGAGCCGATCGCGACCTGGTACTGCTCCCAGTAGAAGCTGCCGTACAGCTCGGGCACGGCCTCGTCCGGCATGCGCGGGCTCGTGAAGAGGTGGCCGCACTCGCAACAGCGCTTCATCGCGATGCCCCACTTCTCGAGCGCCGGCTCCAGATTCTCGGTCTCCCCGCACACGACGCACGGCACCTCGTGCCACTCGTACGTGCGCATGTGCGCGATGAGCTTCTCGAGGATGTGGAGCCGCTGGCGAGCGAGCTCAGGATCGTGAAAGCGCATTCGGAGGGTGAGCGAAAGGATCGGATCAGCCCAGCGGCCCGATGGCCGTGAGCTCACCCGGGGTGATCGGACCCGCCGGAAGGAACTTGAGGGGCGCCGGGAGCGGCGCGGAGGCGCGTTAGCCGGCGCTGCTGATGGCGCTGTTCAGCGCCGAGGCGAGGGCGTCGGGAGCAAGGCCCTTGTCGATGTAGTCCTGCGCGCCGAGCTTGAGAGCGAGGGCCTTGTCCTCGTCCTCGTTGACGGTGGCGCTGTTCAGGACGATCGCCACGCCGCCGACACTCGGGTCAGCGCGGAACGCCTCGGTGAGCTGGAAGCCGTCAAGGCCAGGCATGCGCACGTCCGAGAGAACCACGTCCGGCTGCTCGGACTTCGCCTGATCGACAGCCTGGCGGCTGTCGTTCACGATCGAGACCTCGAATCCCTGCGACTCGAGGGCGATACGCGTGCGCAGCGCCTGCGTCGGGCTGTCTTCAACAATGAGCACCTTGGGCATTTCTCGTGGGTCCTTCGTCGGGCGTGTGCGATTACAGGCTACTTATCTCTTCAATCCGCTAATCGGCGGCGATCAGCAGTTCTTGATCACCGCTGTCCGCCTGGATCGACTCGGCAAATGACTCGATGTCGTCATGCCCGGCGTCGAGCACCCGGCGCGCGCGCCTGGTCAGCGCCGCATCCGCCACCGCACCGGCCGGAACCAGGACGGCGTCGGCCGCTGCCACGAGGCTCGCCAGGCTCACCGACTCGGGCTCGCAGAGAGCCAGGTCGGGCAGATCGTCCTCGCCGATGCCGGCTCCGGCGAGGCGGCCGAGGATGCGGTCCGCCAGAGCGGCGGCATCGCCGCCCTCCGGCACGTAAAGGGCGAGGGTGACCGGGTTATCCGAGCCGATTGCGGCGGCCCAGCGCTCGAGCGCCGGCGCCCACACGTCTTCGTCGTCCCAGTCGGGGGCGAACACAACGAGCTGGTCGCGCCGCGGGAGCTCGGCGGTGCCGATCGCGCGCGCGAGCGGCAGGTCCTCCTCCACGAGCGTCGCGAGCGACTGCTCGGCGATCGCCGCCACCCGGTCCCAGTGGTAGTCCTGCGAGCGCACGTGAGCGGACGCGCCGCGGGCGCGGACCTCCTCGGGCGCGGCAGCCACCTCGCGTAGGATCTCGGCGAGGGCGTGAGGGTCGGCCTCGTGCACGTAGCCGTCGGCCACGAGCTCGAGTAGGCGCGTTCCCGGGCGCAGCGGCGCGCGCTCCGCCGGAATGGTCCAGCCGCCGTCCTCGGGCACAAACTCGTTCGTCGGGCCGATGGACGTGTGGATCACCGGAAGGCCGCAGGCCATCGCTTCGAGCGCCGGCAGGCAGAAGCCCTCGCCGCGGTACGGCGTGACGAACACGTCGCAGGCGCGGTACAGCGCCGCCAGCTCGTCGAGGTTCAGGTCGTCGTCGATGTAGACCACCGGCGCGACGTCGTCGTTGTCGACGAGCTCGAGCAGGGCGTCGCCCGCGGTCTGGTTGCGGTAGTGGCTCGTCGTGCCGAAGTCCTTGATCACGAGCTGCACGTCGTCGTCCGGGCCGAAGGCCTCAGCCCACGCGTCCACCAGCACATCGACGCCCTTGCGCCAGATGCTGCCGCCGACGAACAGGAAGGTGCATGCCGCCTTACTCGGAAGCTCGCGTGCCGGGCCGTCCGGATTGAAGCGCTCGAGGTCGACGCCGTTCGGCACCACCTCCACCACACCGGGCGGCATCCCACCCTCGATGTAGCACTCGCGGACGTACGCGCTCGGCACCCACACGCGATCGGCCTTCGAGTGCACCTCGCTCACCCACTCCTTCGGCGGGGAGCCGTACTCCCAGGGCAGGATCACGACGGTGGGGCCGACGGTGACCGAGTCGAAGTTGGGGGGCCACGAGTGGCTGACGCCGGGGAAGTCCGCCACCACCGGGTCGGTCTGAAGGCCGCGATAGAGGACATTGCCGCCACGCCGCTCGATCGCGCTGCCGATGCCGTCGTTCACCACCGCCAGCGATGCGTTGCTGCCGAGTGGGCCGCGGATGGCGCAGTTGAACGGGCGCGACAGGCGGTCGTAGAGGTCGGTGGCCAGCTCGAGGATGCGGTCGACGATCGCGTCGGTGCCGAAGCGCTCGATCAGCTCCTCGCGCGTGCCCTCGGTCCGGGCTCGCACCGACTCGCTGCCCGCGGCCACTTCGCGCAACCGCTCCGCCAGCGAGTCCACATCGGGCTCGAACCACTTGTGGCCCTTCGTGAGCTTCGTGGGATAGCCCTCAGCGTCCTCTGCGACCGGGACGAGCTCGCCGTCGACGAGAAAGCTGTTCTCGTCGTGCATGAAGTCGAGGTTGCCGCTCCAGCGGCTGCCGATCGTGGGCAGGCCCATCGCCATTGCCTCCATGTAGGGACGGCCCCAGCCCTCGCCGCGAGAGGCGAGCACGTAGGCGTCGGCGGCGGCGTAGATGCTCGGCAGCTCGGCTGCAGGCAGGCGGGCGGACACGATCTCGATCGGGGCCATGCGCTCCACCGCTCCGGCACCGAAGCGCTCCCGGACATAGCTCGTGATGCGCTCGGCGGCGTAGTCCTCGCCATGCGTATAGGAACCGGTCTTGAGCACGAGGCAGACGCCGTCGTCGGCGGTGAAGGCCTCCGCCCAGCCGGCGATCAGCTGACGCCAGCCCTTGCGCTCGCCGAAGTCGAAGTTGGACAGGAAGACGAAGCGGTCGTCTTCCAGGTCGAGCGGGTAGGGCTCGATGTCCGGGCTGAAGAGATCGAAGTCGATCGTCTCACCGAGCACACGCAGCCTGGACGAGGGGATACCGCCTCGCCTGAACGCCTCCGCGTTGTGCTCGCACGGCACCCAGATTTCGTCGCGCTTGATGAGGAGTTCGCGCCAGCCGGCCGGCAGGTTGTCGGTCTCGAACATCGCTCGCGCCACGTTGGGCACACCCGTGACGTCGAACTGCTTCTTGTTCGTGACGTAGTGGTGGATGGCCACGAGCGGCGCTTCGGGCTCGCGGCGTCGCTGGATGTTCACCATCTGCCGGTCCGAGGGCACCAGCGCGACGTTGTGCCGCGGCTTGATGAACGAGCGCACGGCGGGCATGTGGCCGCGGGCCTCGAGCGCGCGCAGGAAGCCGCGCACCTCGTCGGCGAGGCCGGTCGCTTCCTCGTATGGGCCTATCCAGAAGATCCCAGGGGCTTTTTCGGTGCGTGACGGATCCACGCCCGTTTGTTCGGCAGCGCCCCTGCCGCCTTGAGCTACCCGGCCTTGAGCCTCGGCTTCTTGCCTGAGCGCATCGAGATCGTGAACGCCTGGGCCTTGGCGCCGGGCATGGTCACAGTGATCGAGAGCCTCGCCCTGTTCGCGAGCCTGCGGTGCCTGAACAGCTTGGTAAGGCTCACGCTGCCGTGCTTCGGGCGGAAGGTCTTCGACTTGAAGGGGCAGCCTCTCCCCCTGCAGCTGATCTTCACTTTGGCTCCGTCCGGCACGCCGCTCACCACGAGCTTGCGGACGAGCGTGCGCGTGCCCGCGACCTTGAAGCTGGTCCGAAGCTTCGCGGCCAGGACCGCGGCTCGAGGTCGCGACGGCGTCGTAGGCGACGGCGACGCCGGCGGCAGCGGGGTGTCCGCGCCCGAGCAGTCCTGATCGATGCCGTCACCGGGGACGTCGGTCGCGCCCGGGTGAACCGACGCGTTCGAGTCGTTGCAGTCGGTGTTGCTGTAGAAGCCGTCCCCGTCGGCGTCGACGATCACGGTCCAGCTGCGCGACGCCGGGGTTGCGTCCGCGTTGCCGGCCGCATCGACGGCCCTGACATCGAAGGTGTGGGAGCCGGCGGCGAGGTTCGAGTACTGCCGGCCGCTCGAGCTGTCGCACGGCCCCCACGCAGCCCCGTCGAGCCGGCACTGGAAGTGCAGCGCCGTGCCGGGCGCGGGGTCAGCGCCGCCGAAGCCAAACGTGGCGGCCCGCTCCGTGGTGGTGCCCGTCGGCCCCCCGCTCAGCGACGTGTCGGGCGCGTGGGTGTCGATCGTCCAGTGGCGGGTGGCGGGCGTGGTGTCGAAGTAGGTGGTGCCGTCGCCGAACGGCGATATGCCGGCGGACACGTTCAGGGTGTGGGCGCCATCCGACAGATGAGCGCTGAGATCGGAGCTGCAGCTGGGCAGGAGCAACCCGTCGAGCATGCAACTGAAGGCCGTCCCGCCCGTCGAGCTCGACCAGGTGAAGGCGGTCGTCAGCGTGTTTACGACCGTGCCCTCCGCCGGGGTCCCGCCAAGGGTCGTGTCGGGCCGATCGACGATCTTGAACGTGCGGCTGGTATAGGCCGACATGTAGCCGTCGGCATCAACCGACCACACGTAGACGGTGTGATAGCCGGTGGCCAGGGCGCCGGTGCTCCACGGCGACACGCAGGTGTTGCCGGCACTCGGCAGGGTCGAGCTGTCGACTTTGCAGCGCGTGCTCGTAGCACCGGTGCCGCCGGTGAAGGAGATCGACTGGCTCGGACCGTCGAGCGTGGGCGCGTTAGCCGCCGGGTAGGTGATCGTCGGCAGGCCCGGGGTGGTGTGGGTGAACGTGGCGGTGACGGACTTGTTGGTGATCATGTCCAGGTCGCACGTCGACGATCCCGTGCAGTCGCCGCTCCAGCCGCTGAAGACGTAGCGGGTGCCCGCCGTCGCGGAGAGGGAGACCGAGTCGCCGGAGTCGTACGTGAGGGCGCACGGGGAAGTAGCCGCCGTGCATACCTGCGCCGCCCCGTTCGACACCGTGCCAGTTCCCACGATGCTCACTGTCAGCGTCTTCGCGCTAATCGGCGGCGGATCGCCGCCGGTGCAACCGCCCTGGGGGCAAGTGGCCGCAGCCGGATGGGCCAGCGCCAGCGCGCCTACCACCGATGCGAGAAACAGGAGCGCGACGACCAGCCGTCGCTCGAGGGAACGCGAGTACATGACACCTCCGCCGGGAAGACAGTGCCACCAGTTTCCGGTGAGGCGGGTCGGTCTAGAAGCGAGCTAGCCACCAGCCACAGGTATGGCTAACCGCACGGATGTCAGTGGACTGACTAAACGCTGATGTCGATGTGCGGCAAGCCGTCGCCCTCGTCGGGCTCCTGCTCGTCGTCGCGCTGCTGCTCGTGCTTGCGCTGCTGCTCGCGCTTCTGCTGCTCGCGCTTCTGCTGGTCGGGGTCTACGCGGTGCGAGACCCGCTCAACGCCCGGGATCTCGTAGACCCTCGGGCCGATTGGCTGGATCGGCTCCATGACTCATCCGCTAGGCAGCGCGCTCCCTCTCGGCTGCGTCGAGCGCGGCGAACCTCCGCTCGGCGAG
>JAICJR010000314.1 GCA_025928345.1 Thermoleophilaceae bacterium
CTAGTAGGACTTTGTTAGTTCGTTGAAGGGTCTTTCCCGGTGGGGGCGAACGGTGTCCGCGTCAGCGGTCATCGTCTGAGGGGAGGAGCGGGTGGAAGCGACGTCGGAACGCGAGACTGCGGCGATCGGCACGCGCGAGCGTATGGTCGGGTTCGTCGGTGAGGTGGTGAGCGGGCTGGCGCTCGCTCGTCAGCGGGAGAACGCGCTTTTGTATGTGCGCGGGCTGGTCGAGCAGGGCGGCCGCAAGAGCTTGCAGCCGACGTTGTTTCGGCTTGAGGAGACAGCGGCCCGCTACGAGTCGATGCAGCAGTTCCTGGCTGACTCGCCCTGGGAGCCGGAACTGCTGATCCGGGCCTGCGCCGAGCGGGTGGGGCCAAAGATCGGCGTCACGGCCTGGGTCGTCGACGACACCGGGGTCGCCAAGGACGGCAAGCACTCGCCGGGGGTCAAGCGGCAGTACTCGGGCACGCTCGGCAAGGTCGGCAACTGTCAGATCACGGTCAGCGTGCACGCGGTCGGCGAGCGGGGAACGCTGCCGCTGGGCTGGTCGCTCTACCTGCCCGAGGAGTGGTGCGACGACCTCGAGCGGCGACGCAAGGCGAAGATCCCCGATGAGGTCGTCTTCCAGACCAAGCCGCAGCTCGCTTCAGGCCTGTGCGAGCGGGCCGCCGGCTTCGAGCTCCCGCAAGCGCCGGTCCTCGCCGACTGCGCCTACGGCGACGACAGCCGCCTGCGCACCCGGCTGCACGCGCTCGAGCGCGAGTACGTGCTCGCCGTCTCCGCCCAGATGAGCGTCTACGGGCCGGAGACGGCCTTCGCGGTGCCCGAGCGCACGGGCACGCGCGGCCGGCCGAGGACGGTCGCCCGGCCAGACCGCAAACCGGAGTCGGTGCGCACGCTTGCCGAGCGGCTGCCGGCGCCGGTGTGGCAGACGCTGCCCTGCCGCACGACAGCGGCAGGCGAAGAGGTCTGCGGCCGCTTCGCCTTCGTCCGCGTCGTCGCCACCCATCCCGTGCGCAACGACCACCAGCCGCCGCGCTGGGAGTGGCTGATCATCGAATGGCCCGAAGACCAGCAGGCGCCGACCGATTACTGGCTCTCCAACCTCGCCGAGGACGAGCCGCGCGAACGGCTCGCCCGGCTCGCGCGGCTGCGCTGGACGATCGAGCTCGACTACCGCCAGCTCAAAGGCGAGCTCGGACTCGACCACTACGAAGGCCGCAGCTACCTCGGCTTCCACCACCACACCGCGCTCGTCACCTGCGCCCACGCCTTCCTCACCGAGGAGCGCCTGCGCCCGAGAGCCCGGCGGCCGGTCTGACCTTGCCGCAGGCGGTGCTGCTGCTGCAGCCCGTCCTGCGCTGCTGGACCGGTCGCTGCCGCAGCTGCCACCAGCCCGTCGACTTGCACCAACTCCCGCTCTTCCACCAACGGGAGTAACAAAGTCCTACTAGGAGCCAGCAGCTAGCAGCTCTCTACCCGTAGCGCTCGCCCGTGACCTCGCGCAGCTTGGCCCGGTCATGGCGCGCCTGTACGCGCCGCACGGTGCCGCTGCGTGAGCGCATCAC
>JAICJR010000310.1 GCA_025928345.1 Thermoleophilaceae bacterium
GGGTGGGCAAGGACACGGAGCTCGGCGACACTCAGCTCTGGACGCGGGTGAACGCGCTCGAGTCGCCATGGGTGCTCGAGGACATCACGCGCGTGGTCACCGAGATCGGCGACAAGCTGTCCGTGATGATGATCCCCAAGGTCGAGGGGCCGTGGGACATCCACTACGTGGACCGGCTGCTGGCGCAGCTCGAGGCGCGCGCCGGGCTCGACAAGCCGATCCTGATCCACGCGATCCTCGAGACCTCGCTCGGCGTGTCCAACCTCGAGGAGATCGCGGCGGCTTCCCCGCGCATCCAGGGAATGAGCTTCGGCCCCGCGGACCTCGCCGCCTCGCGGCGCATGAAGACCACGCGCGTGGGCGGTGGGCATCCCGGCTACCGCACGATCGCGGACCCGGACCCGGACGATCCCGAGGCGCCACGGCCCAGCTACCAGCAGGATCCGTGGCACTACTCGATCGCGCGCATGGTGGATGCCTGCACGGCGGTGGGCGCGCTCCCCTTCTACGGGCCGTATGGCGACATCAAGGACGTGGAGGGCTGCGAGGCTCAGTTCCGCGCGGCGTTCCTGCTCGGCTGCGTGGGCGCCTGGTCGCTGCACCCGGTGCAGATCGACATCGCGAAGAAGGTCTTCTCGCCCGATCCCGACGAGGTGGCCTTCGCGCGCAAGGTGATCGAGGCGATCCCGGACGGCCGCGGCGTGCACATGATCGACGGCAAGATGCAGGACGACGCGACGTGGAAGCAGTGCAAGGTGATGGTCACGCTCGCTGAGATGCTTGCCGCCAAGGACCCTGAACTGGCGGAGGCTTACGGGATGGTGTCGGCATGAGGAGGCCACAGGCCACAGGCCATAGGCCACAGGGCGGTGTCCTATGAGGTTCTTTGAATATGAGTCGCGGCAGGTTCTTCAGCGTGAGGGGATTCCTGTTGCTCAGGGTGGCTTTGCGCGTACCGCCGATGAGGCGGCTGAGATCGCTGCTCAGGTCGGCGGGCCTGTTGTCATCAAGTCTCAGGTCTTGACTGGTGGCCGTATGAAGGCAGGTGGCGTCAAGTTCGCGGATACGCCCGAGGAGGCTCGTGCGCACGCCGAGGCGATTCTTCAATTGGAGATCAACGGGCACATGCCGCGTGGCGTGCTGGTTGGCGCCAAGGCGCCGATCGCCAAGGAGTACTACGCGGGCGTGATCTACGACGGCGTCCGCAAGCTCCCCACGTTCGTGTTCTCCGACATGGGCGGGATCGACATCGAGGAGGTGGCGGAGCAGCATCCCGACCACATCGGGCGCGGCCACTTCTCCACCCTGCTCCCCCCCATGGACTTCCGCGCGAAGGACGCCATCGCCTCCGTGGGCATCACCGGCTCGGAGCTCAACCGGCTCACGCCGATCCTGTCGAAGCTCGCGCAGCTGTTCGTGAAGTACGGGATGACGCTCGCGGAGATCAACCCGCTGGCGCAGCTCGAGGACGGCACGTTCGTGGCGGTGGACGCCCACATGGACATGGAGAACGAGGCGCGGCCGCGGCAGAAGGAGCTGCTGGCCGAGCTCGGCATCGCCGACGAGGAGACGCGCGAGGCGCGCGAGCCCACGCCGTTCGAGATCGAGGGCGAGAAGATCGACTCGGTCGACCA
>JAICJR010000274.1 GCA_025928345.1 Thermoleophilaceae bacterium
CAACCCGCCGATGCGCTTCAACCGCGTATTGCTCGACCGCTGGGCAACTTGGGACGCGCGCTTCGGAATCCTGCCGCGTAGGCCGAACGTCGGGCGACTGTTCGACCTCTCGCTGGCGCCGCGCTAGTAGACCCGTCCGCAAGTTCGTTCACGCGGCCAGCTCGAGCCGCGCCTCGCGCTCGGCGACCCGGGCGAGCACGCGATCGAGATCGGCGCGGGTGAAGGTCCACTCGAACGGACGCGCGATCTCGGCGTAGCGCGCCTGGAAGCCGAGCAGCCGCTCGCGCAGCTCGTCGAGCGAGGCGAAGTCGTTCGGGGTCAGCGCCTTGCGCCCGACGATCGAGAAGTAGAGCTCGATCTGGTTGAGCCAGGATGCGTGGATCGGGAGATGGATCAGGCGCAGGTTCGGCCACTTGCCTTCGAGCCGCTCGATCGAGGCCTTGCCGGCGTGCGAGGAGCCGTTGTCGACGATCCAGAAGACGCGCCGCGCGGAGGCATAGGGCTCCGCGCTCATCACCTGCTCGACGAGGCGCCCGAACGGCTCGATCCCGGTCCGCTCTTCGACGCGGCCGAAGAGGTTGGCGTGGTGGACGTCGAAGGCGGCCAGGTAGGCGAGCGTGCCGCCGCGGCGGTACTCGAACTCGCAAAGCGACGGTCGGCCGGGTGCCGGCGCAAGCGTCGGGTGGCGACGGCCGAGCGCCTGCAGCTGCGACTTCTCGTCGGCCGAGATCACGTACTCGTCGGGGCGCAGCCGCCTGCCCTCGAAGCGCCTCGCGTAGAGGTCGAGCACCCGGCCTGCCTTGCGGGCGAAGTCAGGGTCGCGCGCGAACAGCCACGAGCGCACCTGCCAGGGCTTGATCGCGTCCTCGTGCAGCCAGCGCCAGATCGTCGTCGCCGAGGCGTCGCAGACGCCGCGCTCGATCACGAGCCGGTGCAGCTCAGTGCGCGTGAAGCGGGAAAGCGGCAGGCCGTGGGCGGTGGGCAGCTCGCAGGCGATCGCCTTGACCTCGGCGACCCGCTCCGGGGGGAAAACGGCGCGGGCGGCCCGCGCGCTGCCTGTCGCTCAACCCCTCGAGGCGCTGCTCGGCGAATCTTCGCCGCCACTTGCCGACGCACTCGGGCGTGCAGTCGAGCCGATCGGCGATCACCGCATCGGTGTCGCCGCGCGCGGAGTAGAGGATCATCCGCGCGCGCTGCACCTCGCGGAACGGCTTCGTCTCGGAGCGCGCGATGCGCTCGAGCGCTTCGCGCTCCTCGCCGCTCAGCTCGATCCGGGCCTTGCGCGCCACTGCTGCCAGGATTCTCCGCCCCGGCTCGGATTCCTCCCGATCTACCTGAACGTATTTCGGGACGGCTCTACTAGATGACTAATTCCACGGCATTCGCCGTGGCCGAGGGGACATAACGAGCGCAGGTCGAAGTCGACGGTGTCTCCAACGCGCCGTCAACCCAAGGAGGGCCACGATGCTCGCCGACCTCGACCTGCTGCTCATTGCGGTGTTCTGCGCCGCCGACGATCTCCTGCCCAAAGCGACCAAGAACGCCAAGCGGATCGTGACCGACGCCGAGGTCGTCACGCTCTGCGTTGCGCAGGCGATCATGGGCCTGCCCGAAGACCCGCGCTTTCTGGCCATTGCCGCAAAGCGGCTCGTGCATCTGTTCCCGAAGCTGCCCCAACAGCCCGGCTACTGGCGCCGGCGCAACCGCCTGGCCGACACGATCGAGGCGCTGATCGCCGAGTTCGCAAGGCACAGCCCGGGCTGGGAGGACGATCTGCTGCTGGTCGACTCGACGCCGGTCGAGTGCGCCCGCTCGCTCGAGACGACGCGTCGCTCGCAACTCGCCGATGCCGCCGATTACGGCTACTGCGCGAGCCACAGCCGCTACTTCTGGGGCTTCAGGCTGCACGCCCTGTTCGCGCCCGACGGGACGCCGCGCGCGCTCGAGCTCACCTCGCCCAAGGTCGGCGAGCGCGAGGTCTGCCTCGCGCTGATCGAGCGCGTCGAGCGCCAGGGCTGGCTCGTCGTGGTCGGCGACAAGGGCTACGCCGGGCGCGAGTTCGAGGCCGACGCCGCTCAACTCGAGGCGACGATCGCACGCCCGCGGCGCCGCGACGAGCCCGGGCGCGGACCGCACCTGGCCCCGATTCGCCAGCGCATCGAGTCGATCTTCTGGACCTGCAAGGACCTGCTGACGCTCGAACGCCACGGCGCGCGCACGCTGCACGGCCTGCGCGCACGCATCTGCGCCCGCTTTCTCGCACTGGCCGCGGCGATCGCGCTCAACCATCGCCTCGGCCGTCCGCCACGCGCCCTCGCCGCCTACTGCGCGTGAGCGCGTGGAATTAGTCATCTAGGGGCGAGGCGGCCAAGCGCGCATCGATCTTGTAGCGGGAGATGCGCGGATACAGGATCACGCAGCGGATGCCCTGGCTCGACGCGTAGCGCGCGAGCGCGTTGCCGGTATTGCCGGAGGTTTGGGTCAGCAATGCCGGGATGCCGCGCTGGACGCAGTGCATGACGGTTACGCAGGCGACGGTGTCCTTGAAGGTCCCGGTCTCCGAGTACGAGGACAGGTCCAGGAAGTAGAGGCGCACGCCGCGGTAGGTCGACGGGCCCACGATGCGCGCACCCTCATGGAGGCTGACACGCCGGGCCAGCCGCGCCTCCTCGCGGCTGAGCGTGTTGCTGTAGCGGAGGATCAGGCTGTGGCGCTCGGAGAACTCAATCGGCGGGGCGTCCTCAGCCGCCATCGCCTTGCAGGATCACGCCACCTGCGCGCGTGTATATGTGATCGTTCG
>JAICJR010000246.1 GCA_025928345.1 Thermoleophilaceae bacterium
CATCCACGGAGAAGCTAACGCCGCGGCGCCCATATTCGGCCGCCACGCCCTCTACCGCGCCCCTCACGGCAGCCACGGCGGCCTCGCGGTCCGCCGCCTTCACCACCAGCTGCGAGCGCTCCCGGCCCTTCAGGCGGAACAGCGGTGCGGGACCTAGCACCGCAGCGTCCTCGAGCGCGATCGCGGCGCGTACCGCCTCAGCAGCCTCCGCCTCCGGCCCCTGCTCGACACACGAGCACACCACGCGGATCAGATCGCCGAAGGGCGGATAGTGCAGCAGCCGGCGCCGCTCGAGCTCCCCGTCGAGAAAGCCCTCCGAGTCGTGCACCGCGGCGTAGCGCAGCGCGCGCGCCTGCGGATCGAGAGCCTGCACGATCACACGCCCACCGCGCTCGCCCCTTCCGCTGCGCCCGGCCAGCTGCGCCACAAGAGCGAACGTGCGCTCCTCGGCGCGGAAGTCCGGGAAGCGCAGCGTGGAGTCCGCGTCGAGGACGACGCCGAGCGTGACGTCCGGGAAGTCGTGCCCCTTCGCAACCATCTGCGTGCCCACGAGCACGCCCGCCTCGGCACGGTCGAAGCGCTCGAGCACGGACGCGATAGCGCCACGCCCCGCCGCCGCGTCCGAGTCGAGCCGGAACACTGGAAGCGGCGCAACGAGGGAGTCGAGCTCCTGCTCCAACCGCTCGGTCCCCGCGCCGTGCCGGGCCACCGACACCGAGCCGCAGTCCGGGCACTGCGACGGCGCGTGCTCCTCGTACCCGCAGTGGTGGCACGCGACCGACCCGGCCCCGCGGTGGAGCACGAGCGTGACGTCGCAGTTGGGGCACTGCCACACCCGCCCGCACACGCGGCAGGAGAGGAAGTTCGACCACCCGCGCCTGTTGAGCAGCACGATCGCCTTCTCGCCGCGCTCGCGGACCTCGTCGAGCGCATCGCGCGTGCGCTGGTGGAGCGGTCCGTTCACGCCGGCCATGCCCACCAACTCCACCGGCGGCAGGCCGCGCCCGTCCACGCGCTCCGGCAGCTCGATCCGCTCGAGGCGCAGCCGGCTCTCCGGCCGCGGCGTGGCACTGCCGGCAACGAGCACCGCGCCCGCCAGCTCCGCCCGGCGCTCGGCCACGTGCCGCGCGTCGTAGCGCGGGTCCTGCTCCTGCTTGTAAGACGCGTCGTGCTCCTCGTCGATCACGATCAGGCCGAGGTCGGGCAGCGGCGCGAACACCGCCGAGCGCGGCCCCACGCAGACGCGCGCCTCGCCGCGCCGCAGCCGCGTCCATTCGTCGTAGCGCTCGCCGGCGCCGAGCTTGGAATGCAGCACCGCCACCTGATCGCCGAAGCGGTCCTCGAAGCGGCCGGCCGTCTGGGGCGTGAGCGCGATCTCCGGCACGAGCACGATCGCCGAGCGGCCGCGTTCGAGCGCGGCGGCCACCGCCTGCAGATACACCTCGGTCTTCCCGCTGCCGGTGACGCCGTGCAGGAGAAGCCGGCCGCCCGCCTCCTCGTCCATGCGCGCGACGATCCGAGCGAGCGCCGCCGACTGCGCCTCGGACAGCGCCGGAACGCCGGCCGCGCGCCCGCCCACGCGCGGACTCGCCTGCGGCCTTCGCGCCAGCTCGAGCCGCTCGAGCGTGATGAGCCCGCGCTCCGCCAGCGAGCGCAGGCTGGCGTGCGAGCAGCCGGTGGCGCGGCTCAGGTCCGCGGCGGTCACAGCGCCCTCGCGCAGCGCCTCGAGCGCCGCCCGCTGTCGCTCGCCAAGCGTTCGCCCGCCGGCGAGCAGCGCCTCGCGGCCGCCCGCCGCCAGCTCGGCGGTCAGCACGAGACGCGCACGCACGCGCGGTCGCGCTCCCCGGCCCGTGCCCGGTGGAAGCACGAGCCCGAGCCCGCGCGCGGGCGTGGAGCAGTACTCCTCCGCCACCCACAGGCCGAGCCGCACGAGCTCCGCCGGCACCTCGGGATCCAAAGCCGTGAGCGGCTCCACCAGGCGGTCGGCGGGAACGTCGCTCTGCTCCGCCATACCCACCACCACGCCGAGCATCCGCCGGCGGCCGAACGGCACGACCAGCATGCTTCCCACGTCCACTCCCTCGAGCCGCCCCGGCAGGCGGTAGTCGAACGGGCCGCGCAGTGCGCGCGCCGGCGTGAGGGGCTCGACCTTGGCGATCATGGCGGCGCCGAGACTAGGCGCCGCCGCGGACAGCCGCGGGCGGCGGCCGGTCAGGCCGCAGCGAGCAGGGGCCCGGACGGCTTGCGCTTCCACGCCCCGATCAGGAGCGGCCACAGAAGCGCGTGGTCCGGGTGCTCGACCGTGTCGCGAGCGAACTCTCGGAACCAGCTGTAGTAGGCGGGTCGCGTGGTCAGCCCCAGCCGTACGGCGAGCGGCAGGATGCTTCGGTAGACCTCGGCGAACAGCCAGCCGCCGCTGCGCATCGTCTCGAGCCGCCCGGCCACGTCTGTCCCGTCCGCGCTGCCGATGTCCGCTTCCTGGAAGAGAAGTGGCAGGCGATGCCCGGTGTGGACGTCGAGTCCCGCCTCCGTGAACGCCGCGAGCGCGACCTGCTTGAACTCCTGAACCGAGCCGAGACCCGGCCGCACGTCCACCGTGCGCAGGTCGTAGTCGTGCAGCACGAGATGACCGCCGGGAGCGACGGCATCCCAGAGCCGCCTCACCACCTGCACGGGGTCGTGCATGTGGAAGAGGACGAGCCGTGCGTACACGAGGTCGAACGGCCCGCCCGGAACGGGATTGCCCGCCTCTAGGTCGGTCACCGTGAAGGAGCAGTGTCCGTAGCCGGTGGCGAGCAGGAGCGCGAGCGCCTCGTCGCCGACGTCGGCGTCCACGTCCACGCCCATCACGTGGCCAGAGGGGCCCACGCGCTCGGCCATCAGGCGCATCGTGAGCCCGGGGCCACAGCCTGCGTCGAGGCAATGGGCGCCGGGGCCGAGCGCCACCTCGTCGAACACGCGCTTGGTGGCCGGCTCCCAGGCGCGCGCCTGTGAGCGCAAGCGCTCGTATTCGGTCGCGTCGCGCAGCAGTGCATAGTTGGGGGCCATTGGCCCAGAAGACCCGGCGACTGCGGTGATTCGTCCTGTGACGTTGGTCACGGAGGAGTAAGGAGTAGGAGTAGGGAGTAAGGAGCTCCCTACTCCGTACTCCCTACTCCCTACTAGGAAGCTGTCGCCCGCTGCTCGAGGCCCGCGGCGTCACGCAGTTCGGCCGCCTTGTCCGTCCGTTCCCACGTGAAGTCGTGGTCCTCGCGGCCGAAGTGGCCGTAGGCCGCGGTCTTCTGGTAGATCGGCCGGTGCAGGTCGAGGTACTTGCGGAACGCGCCCGGGCGCAGGTCGAAGTGCTCGTTGATGAGCGAGACGATCTGCGAGCGCGAGATGCGCTCGGTGCCGAAGGTGTCGACCATCACCGACACCGGATGCGCGACGCCGATCGCGTACGCCACCTGCACCTCGCAGCGGTCCGCGAGCCCAGCGGCCACCACGTTCTTCGCCACATACCGCGCGGCGTAGGCAGCGCTGCGGTCCACCTTCGACGGGTCCTTGCCGGAGAACGCGCCACCGCCGTGCCGGGCGGCGCCGCCGTAGGTGTCCACGATGATCTTGCGGCCGGTCAGGCCGCAGTCGCCCATCGGGCCGCCGATCTCGAACTTGCCCGTGGGATTCACGAGGAAGTTGCGCTCGTTGGTCAGCTTCTTCTCGTCATACAGCTCGGCCGGCAGGATCGGGTGCAGCACGTGCTCCCACAGGTCCGGCTTGATCAGCGTCTCCGAGTCCACGCCCGGCTTGTGCTGGGTCGAGATCAGCA
>JAICJR010000156.1 GCA_025928345.1 Thermoleophilaceae bacterium
ACGGCGAGGTCCGCGCGGCCGAGCGCGCGCCGGGCGATCGTGAGGTAGCGGACGGTGCCGGCGATCGCCTTCGCGGGGTCGAAGCGCGCGTCCACCCTGCGCCGCGCCGCCTCGAGCTTGCGCACGCGCTTCGCGGTCTTGGCGCGCGCGATCTTCTTCGTCAGCCGGCGGCTCGCCGCGAGGTTCACGTGCATCCCGAGGAGGTTCTTGCCGGTCTCGGCCAGGATCTGCGTGAGCCCCGACGCGTCGGCGGGATCGTTGCCCGCGATCACGTCCGGGCGGCCGGCGCTCTCGAGGAACACGATCCCCTCGAGCACATTCGGGTCGACACCGGCGGGCGCGGCCAGCCGGTCGATGATCTTGCGGAAACGGGCGGTGCGCCGGGCTGTGGCGATCACGCCGCCCGGGCTCTTCGCGTACACGATGTGTGCCTCGCCCCCCGCGGCGGCGCGCTGGAGCTGGCCCGCGCGCGCGGGCGTGTAGGCGAGCGGGTCGTACGTGCCGGAGCGGTTGCCGGCGCCCGGCACGAGCTTGCCCTTGCCGCCGCCCGTGAGGGCGAGCGTGAGGCCGACCGCCACGGCGATCAGCACGAACACGAGCACGAGCGCCCGGATGGGCACGCGCCTCGTGGCCGTTTGGCTCCCTGCCATGCCCGACACGCTGACAGACCGCGCGCGCGAAGGCCTCGTTACCCTGCGCCCATGCAGGAGATCGCGCCAGGCATCTTCCACTGGACCGCGTTCCGCGAGACGATCCGGCAGCAGGTGCACTCGTACTACGTGCAGGAGGCGGCTGCGGTGATCGACCCGATGCAGCCGGACGAGGGGCTCGACTGGTTCGCCGAGCGCACCACGCCGCAGCGCGCTCTTCTCACCAACCGCCACCACTACCGGCACTGCGACCGCTTCGCCGAGCGCTTCGGGCTCGAGGTGCTGTGCCACACCTCGGGCCTGCACGAGTTCGAGGACGGTCGGGACGTGCGCGGGTTCGACTGGGGCGACGAGGTCGCGCCCGGCATCACCGCGCACGAGGTGGGCGTGCTCTGCCCGGAGGAGTCGGCGCTCCACATCCAACACGGTGGCGGAGCGCTGGCCGTGGCGGACGGCGTGGTGCGCTGGGAGGGGCCGGACGCGGAGCTCGGCTTCGTGCCCGACTTCCTTCTCGGTGACGACCCCGAGGGCGTCAGGCGCGGCCTCAGCGCCGCCTACAAGCGCCTCGCCGAGGAGCTCGAGTTCGACTGCCTGCTGATGGCGCACGGCAATCCGGTGGTGGGCGGCGCGCGCGAGACGCTGCGCGCATTCGCCGAGGCCTAGGTCGGTAGGCGGACCGCGTGGATGTCCACGCGCTCGCCGCGGAACGGCACGCCCTCGGCCTCGAGCAGCCGCCGCTGCCGCTCGCCCTTAGCGAGCGACCCGTCCGCCCGGACGATGCGATGCCACGGAAGATCCAGATCGTCGCACGCCGCGAGCACCGTTCCGGCGAAGCGCGGAGCGCCGGGCTCGAGGTCGCCGTAGGTGCGGACGAAGCCGGCGGGGACGTCCCTCACCCGTTCGATCACGCGGCGCGCGCGGCCTGACTCGAGGTCCACGCCGCGGAACGATATGGGGCTGGGGTCAGCCGCCTCCGAGCAGGCCGCCGACGCCGCTCGTCACGTTGTTGACGGTGTTCCCCAGCGTCTGCCCGGTGTCCGTCACCGTGTTGCCGACCGTCTGGCCGGTGTTCGTCACGGTGTTGCCGACAGGACCGCCGACCGTGTTACCCACCGTCTGCGTGGTGTTGTCGATCGTGTTGCCCACGGTCTGCGTCGTGTTGTCGATCGTGTTGCCGACCGTCTGCCCGGTATCGGAGACCGTCTGACCGAGGCCGCCGCCAGAGCCGGAGCCGCCTGACCCGGAGCCCGATCCGCCGGAGCCCGATCCGCCGTGGCCTGCGACGGTGGAGCCGCCGCCCGACCCGGAGCCCGCGCCACCCGACTTGGGAGCGCCAGGCGCGGGCGAGCCGGCAGGAAGCTTGGCGCCGCCGCGCCGGCCGAAACCGTTAGAACCGGCGCGGCGACGACCCCCATGCGATCCACCTCGATGCGTGCGGACGGAACCGTGGCCGGACCTCGTCGCTCCGGCCGCCGCTGAACGGCCGGCGGAGCTGCCGCCGCGTGTCTCCCTCGCCTGCTGCGCGCCAAAGGGAACGTGCCGGACCTTGCCGGTGACGACCCGCGACGAGCGGTCGGCGTGAAACGCGACGAACGCGAGGGCGGCGAGCGCGGCTGCGACGACACCAACGGTGACGACCGCCGATCCGCCGAGGCCCCCGATCCATCCCCTCATTGCACGCATGCTCCGGATTCTCACGACCACAAAATCCCTTGTCCAGAGCTTCGTGGACACATGGCCTACCCCTTTTGCGGCCTATACGACAACTGCGGCTTTGCGCGGCCTCAGGCTCGCCAACATCACGCCCGCGAGCACAACTGCCACGCCGGCCAGCTGAGCCCCCGACGGCGACTCGCCGAAGATCGCGATGCCCAGGAGAACCGAGCCGACCGGCTGGATGGTGAGCAGCACGGAGGTGAGCGCCGCGGGGAGGCGCGGCAGGGAGATCGAGATCAGAATCCAACCCATCACCTGCGAGCTCAGCCCGAGCAGCACGAGCCAGCCGTGCCCGGGCCACGTGGGGACGAAGTTCACATCACCGATCACGATGCCCGCGAGCGCCGCGAACACCGTCGCCGCGAGAGTGGCCTCGAACAGCGGCCCCGCCGGCCGGCGCAGGTCGTTGTTCGCGTGCCGGAGGATGAGGATGAAGACGGCGTACGCGATCCCGGTGAGAATCCCGAACACGGCGCCGCGGGCGGGATGCCGCCCGTACGCGCCATGGCCGATCGCTCCCGAGATCAGCACCACTCCGGCGAGCACCACAGGAATAGCCGCGAGCACGCGCGCCTCCGCCCGCTCGCTGAGGAAGACCCACGCCAGCACTCCCACGAGCACCACCTGGAGGTTGCCGAGCACGGTGGCGAGACCTGCGCCCACGTCCTCGATCGCGTTGTGCCAGAGGATGAGGTCGGCGGCGAAGAACGCTCCGGCGACGAGCGACAGCATGAGGTCGCGCCGGGTGCGCGGGCCGAAGCGCCGCCACTCGAGCGCCGCGAGCACTCCCAGCACCGGCACCGCGTAGGCGCAGCGGAACACTGCTGCGGTGGAAGGCGATGCGTGCGAGAGCCTCACGAGGATCGCGGAGAAGGCGATCGTCACCGCGCCGGCCACGGCGGCCAGAGCCGGCCGCGCGTTCAGCCTCTCGAGCGAGTCCACGCTCCCAAACTACTCACAAGAAAAAGTGAGCCGCCGCGCGGGGCGATGCGCGGCGGCTCGAGAGCGAGCTTCTGCCCGGGCTCGACGGCGAGACGGCGTCATGCCGGCGCGGCCGAGCTAGAAGCGTGCTCGGTTCTGAAAGTTTTCGGCGTGGGGCCCCTCCCTCAATGCGCGGAGCCGAGGCGGCGGCCCTGCCTTGGGGGTCGACCCACCGCCCTGCAGATTGGGTACCCAAGCCCAGCCGGGTGAAACCCGCTGCCCGCAAATCGCCCGTCTGGCAGACTCTCGGGCCGTGGCCAAGCAGAGGCAGATCAAGATGCAGCAGCGGGTGGGCAGTCTGGGTGCCATCCAGCAGCTCGAAAGCCGCACCGACGAGCAGCTCCTGAGCGAGTCGAAGCACCGTGCCGCCGCGCGCGCGATTCTTGGCGCGCGGGCAGCCGAGCGCTACGACGCCAAGACTGCACGCAAGTACTTCAACGAGGCGCTCGCCGGCTGCCATCCGCAGGAGCGCCCGGCGCTGCGGCAGATGATGAAGGCATCGCTCGCGCTCGCCGAGCGCCGCCCGGACGAGCTTCGCGACGCCGTCACCAAACTTGGCCAGGAGCCGCCCAGCGCGCGCCAGCTCCTCATGCTGCGCCTGATGAGCCTCGTGGCGCCCCCGCCCGGCTCGTCCGTCCTGCTGAAGGTCCGCGGCTACCTGATCCTGCTCACGATCGTCATCGTGGCCCTCGCGATCGGCTGGGGCCTCGCCAAGGTGATCGCGCTGCCGTTCGGCGGAGTGAGCAGCACCGTCGCGATCTTCTGGGGCCTCCTGATCGTCGCCCTCGTGCTCGGGGCGCTCGTCCTCTTCGGACGAAGACGGCAGAAGCGCATGCAGGCCGAGCGCGCCGGGCGCTTAACCGGCGGCGGTTGACATGCCGCGGGCCGCGACCAAGCCGAAGCTGTTTAAGGCGTTCGGAGTGGAGGCCCGCATTGCCAGCATCGCCGGGCTGCGGCCGACCGGGTCGGCGGCCGTGGGCTCTCTCGCCGTTGGAGCCGCGGCGGTGGGCGCTCTGGCCGTCGGGCGCCTCGTCATCCGGCGCGCAGTGATCAGCCATCTGCGAATCGAGGAGCTCGAGGTGGGGCGCCTCCGGGTGGAGTCGCTCGAGGTGCTGGACGAGCGGCGCCCGCCGGCGGCCGCTAGTTGAGGACGGCCGCGAGCCTGCGCCGGTGCCGGCTCGCCAGCTCGCTCTGCGGGCCGAGCTCGGTGAAGATCGCGACCATCACCTGCCGGACCAGGTCGCGCTCCTCCTTCTCGTCGGCTGTCTGGAGCGCTTCCTGCAGCCGCTCGAGCGCCGCCTCGTAGTCGCCTTCATCCCAGGCGTCGAACGCGGCTTCCGGCGCCTTGTCGATCTGCTCGAGCTTGATGCGGGCGGTGAGGCCGATGGCGGAGAAGTCGGCGTGCAGCGGTTCCACGAGCGCGAGCGCCTCGTCGAACTCGCCGCGCTGCATCAGGATCCGCGCCAGCGCGACTGACGCCCCCGGATGGTGCGGCTCGAGCTCGAGCGCGCGCCGGAGCGACTCCTCGTCGGTGCTCGCGGACAGCTCGTCCGCCTCGGAGGGCACGAGCTTGTCGAAGAAGCGCTCCACCTCGGGCGGCGGGATGGCGCCGGTGAACTCGGCCGCTACGCGACCGTCCCGGAACGCCTTCACGGCCGGGATGCCGCGGATGCCGAAGCTCTGCGCGAGCGACTGGTTCTGGTCCACGTCGACCTTCGCCAGCTCAACCTTGCCCGCGCGCGCGTTCGCTGCCTTCTCGAGGGCGGGTCCAAGCTGCCTGCACGGGCCGCACCACTCGGCCCAGAAGTCCACGACCACGGGCACCTCGCGCGAGCGCTCGATCACCTTCTCCATGAACTCCCGCTCGCCGACGTCGAAGACCGCGCTCACTACCCGCTCACCGTCACCTTCTTCATCACGACGGTCTGCGTGGGCGTGCCGTTCGGGTCGGTCGGGTTGCCCAGCTGCCCGATCTTCTGCACCACGTCGATCCCCTTCGTCACCTGGCCGAGCAGCGCGTAGTCCGGCGGCAGCTGCGCGTCCTGACCGGTGACGACGAAGAACTGGCTGCCGGCGGCGCCTGCGGGCTCCGTCTGCGTCTTCGCCATCGCGACCACGCCGAGCTTGTAGTCGGCGTGCTTCGGCGGCGGGTCGACGGTGCTGAAGCCCGGACCGCCCTGGCCGGTGCCCGACGGGTCGCCGCCCTGGATCACGAAGCCCGGCACGATGCGGTGGAAGATCAGCCCGTTGAAGAAGCCGCGCTTGACGAGTCCCGCGAACGCCGCGGTCGTGTCAGGCGAGTCCTTCACGTCGAGCTTGAAGGCGAAGGTGCCGCAGTTGGTCTCCACGGTGACCGTGTAGGTCTTCTTCGGGTCGAGCTTGCCCTTGGGCTTGGACTCGCCTCCGGACTTTCGCGCGGGCGGCGCCTTCTCGGGCGTACAGCCGTTGCTGTTCTTTGCCTGCTTGGCGGGTGCGCTGGCGGTGGAGGGTGCGGATGCGGCGGGGCTCGAGCTGGTTCCTGCCTTCGAGCTGCCGCAGCCGGTGGCCGCGAGCGGCACCAGCACGAGCGTGAGCGTCAGAGCTAGGTGTCGCACGGCGCGTAAGGCTAGCGACCCATTCTGAGACGATTGCCCGCCTCATGGCGCTCACTCCGCTCCTGCGCGGCTATGACCAGGTGATTCTCGATCTCGACGGCTGCGTTTGGATCGGGCCGGAACCGATCCCCGGATCGGTCGACGCGATCAGCGCGATCCGCGACGCGGGCGTCCGCCTCGCCTTCGTCACGAACAACTCCTGGTACTCCGCGGAGGACCAGGTGGCGAAGCTCTGGGGGATGGGCGTGCAGGCGTCGCTCGCAGATGTCGTGACCGTCGGCGGCGCGATGCAGCACCTGCTCGCCGAGACTCGCCAGGGGCGCACGGCGTTCGTGATCGGTTCCGAATCGATGTTCCGCCACGTGCAGGACGCGGGCCTGCGCGTGCTGAACGGCACCGACCTCGCCTCCCGCGCGGAGGTCGTGGTGGTTGCCGCGAGCCTCGAGCTCACCTACGACGACCTGAAGAACGCCGGTCTCGCCGCGCGCCGCAACGGCGACCTCCTCGCCACCGGCCGCGATCCCACCTACCCGATGCCCGACGGCTACTGGCCCGGCACCGGCGCGCTCCTGGCCGCCGTCGAGGCCGCATCGGGCCGGACAGCCGCGATCGTGGGCAAGCCGGAGCCGCAGCTCTTCCTCACGGCGCTCGACCGGCTGGGCGAAGGGCGCACGCTTGTGATCGGGGATCGGCTGGACAGCGATGTGCTGGGGGCGTCACGGGCTCACCTCGACGCCGCTCTCGTCCTCACTGGCGATACCAGTGCCGAGGAGGCGGCTGCGGCGAAGAAGCCCACGCCTGTCGCTGTGGGCGCAAATCTCGCGGAGCTCGTGCTGGGGAAGGAGTAAGGAGTAGGGAGAAACGGCAGCAATAAGGAGCAGGGACCATTTGCCCCCGCTAGGTCCACCCGTTTTTGCTGCAGTTCCATACTCCCTACTGCCTACTCCGTACAGCCCATCCTCGTGCCCCGCAAAACTCACCACAAGCACTCCTCCACCAAGGGCTACCGCCGCCTCCTCGACGGCCTCGCCAAGATCGACGGCGTCCACCGCGTGGCCACCGGCAGGATCAAGCCCCGCATGGGCTCTGGCCGGCCAATCGCACCCATCTCGAAGGTGCGCCGCACCGACTCTGGCCTCTCGATCACGATCAACACGGACGGGGCGATCGTGGACGCCTACGTGGTCACCGACCGTCCCGAGGCCGTCGAGGAAGCCATGCGCGAGCGCGGCTGGACCGCCTCGTAGCGCACGCCGAGCAGTCGCGCCGCCTCCGGCGTGACCGTGAGCCCCGCGTCCACCGCCTCCGCCAGGCCGACTTCGGGCTCGACGTTCTTCACCTCGTGCAGATGCGCCGCGCAGAGCGCTGCCACGAAGTCGGTGTGCCGGTTGCCGTGAACCGCAACGGCGCCGCGCTTGCGCGTCTCCCGCCGCAGCACCTGCAGGAGCTGCTCGAGCCCCTCGGCACCTTCGTCGCACGACGGCACCGGCACGTGCAGCCACTCGAGCCCGGCGGAGTCGTAATCGCCCAGGTTGTGGCGCGTGGTCATCGTCGAGATCACGAGCCGCACGCCGTTCTCGACGAGATAGGCGATGTCCGCCTCGCGGCGGTCGGGCCGGTGGCTGCGGCCGCCGCCTCCGGGACGCTCCATCGCGCACAGCTTCTTCGGCCGCGCCCACCAGATCCGGTTGGGTGTTTCCATGCTCACTCCTCGGTCGCTTTAGACTCCTAAGTCGTGAGCGACGGGTTCTCGCCCCCATGTGCCGCGTACTTGGTTGCGTAGCCGCGGAGCCGGTCTCCTTGCGGCACGA
>JAICJR010000229.1 GCA_025928345.1 Thermoleophilaceae bacterium
AGCGACTCGTCCACCTGCGAGAGCTCGTCACCGTGCTGCTCGATGTTGGGCGCGTCCTTCACCTGCTCCTTGGAAACCGCCACCTGCAGCTCATCGGGACCGACCGTGATCCCTCCAAGCGGCACGAACGTCAGATGGCGGCCGATGAAGCCCTCCTTGACGGTGCCGAACTGCGGCTCGTCGTTCTCCACATCGACGTAGACGTCCTGCAGCTTCCCGATCTTCTCGCCGTTCCGGTCAACCAGCATCTTGCCGTGCCACTCGGCGACATTCCAGTTGGAGTCGCGCTGATGGTGCTCGCTCGTCATCTCAACCCCTTCTCCGTTCCCACATCACCCATTACGCCCGCTGCAGCCCCAGCCGGAACACTGAAGCCGCCGGGGCGCGGCAGCCGGTTGGCTTGAGGCGAGCTGACGTGCGTCACCGGTGCAGGAGCTGGCATTGTCCTGTCGCTGGCGGCAGTTCGGGGATCTGCTCGCGTGATCAGCGCCAGGCGGTCGAGCGAGCTGCGGATGAGCCGCGAGACGTGCATCTGTGACAGGTCGACCCGGTCGGCGATCTCGGCTTGTGTGAGGCCCTCCCGGAAGCGCAGGCGAAGGATCTGTCGCTCGCGTTCTGGCAGGCTCCGCAGTCCCCGTTCGAGGCTGGCCCGGTGTTCCACGGTGTCGAGGCGCGTGTCCATCTGCCCCAGTCCGTCGGCGATCGTGCCTGACTCGCCTTGATCCCCGCGCAACGGCGCGTCCAGCGAGGTCGTTTCGTATGCGGACGCGGCGTCTAGCGCCTCGAGTATCTGTTCGCTGCTGGCGCCGATCCGCTCGGCGAGCTGGTTCGGGCTCGGTGAGCGACCGAGCTCCATCGAAAGCTGTTCTGTCGCCTGGCGGATCTCAAGCACGCGCTCCTGCATCCCGCGTGGCACGTGGAGCGCCCAGCTGGTGTCGCGGAAGTAGCGCTTGAGTTCGCCCAGGATGGTCGGCACGGCGAAGCTCGAGAACTCGATGCCACGGCCCGGCTCGAAGCGGTCGACCGCCTTCACGAGCGCGAGCGCCGCGACCTGCAGGAGGTCCTCGTGCGGGTCGTTGCCGTGCTGGTAGCGGCGCGCCAGGCGCCGCGCCAAGGGCAGCGAGCGCTCGATCAGCTCCTCGCGCGCCCTGATGTCCCCGTGGCGTCGGTAGCGCACGAACAGCATCTCCTCGCGTTTGCGCTCGAGCAGACGGAAGAGCGGATGGGACGGCCGAGCGGGCTGCCTCGCGGCGGAGTAGGAGCGGTCCGCGGCTCCGCTTCCCTCTCTCAGGGGCAAGCTGGTCATGGTGTCCTCCCAACAGAGCCGCCCGCTTCGCGGGCATGCCCTCCACCGGCGAGGCGTACCCCGGGCGGTGGCCCGAGCAGCTCGAGCAGCCGCTGAACCGGAGCTGAGTTGGCGATCAGAGTGAGCTCGCCGCCCTCGCGGCTCGCGCGCGCGCCGAGCGGTTGGATCAGGCGGTAGCCCGATGAGTCGATGAACGTGGTGCGCTCGAGCTCGAGCACCAGCTGTGGCGTCGCGCTCAGCAACGCAAGGGTGGCGCACTCGAGCGCCGGGACGGTGGCCATGTCGAGCTCCCCGCTCACCGCCACGACCGAGCGATCCGGATTGGCGCTGATTGATAGCCCGAAGCGCGGGGCAGAAAAAGCGGACATGCTGACTCCTTCAACTCGTACGGGTACGAATCTCAGAAGTCAGGTGTCGCTGCGAGACCGCTTGGCCACACCCCGACGCGGGTGCCCTCTGCTCCAACAAGACTACCCGTCATTGAGCCGACGACAACACTGATCCCGGCGTCAGCTCTCAGGACCCAGCACGAACAGTTCGATCTCGAGGTCTGGCCCGACGTGGTGGTTCGAGATGAACGTCAGCACGCGCCGGCCGCTGAGCCGCTCCACCTCGGCGATGAAGCGGCCCTCCATCGCGCCCTGAAACGCGCTGCGCGTCTCCTGCACAACCGTTTGCCGTTCGAGCTCGATCATCGTCTTCTCGACATCGGTGTAGACGCCGCCGAGCACGCACGCCAGCAGGTCGTCACCCATCATCCGGCTCTTCCCGCTCGCCGGCCTGCGGCCGTGATAGCGCTCGTGGAACCCGACCATCGACTCGGTCACCGCGTCCAACAGCGCCTTGCCGCTCAAGAACTCGCTTCCGGCCACGTGGGCCACCGCCTCAGCTCACCCTCTATCGAGGTAACGCGCGCGGGCAGAAGGCAAGCGAGAGCCAACGAACGACGTACCCCAACCTTACTCACGGTGAACTACGATTACGAAGCCTGGCCTCAGGAGCCTTATGGACTTGTATCCACCAACGGAAGAGTCAGCACAGCGTGTCCACGGCGACGTGCTCTCCGAAATCTCGGATGGGCTCGTCGCCCTGCTCAAGGACCACTACGGCAAGGGGCCGACGCAAGCCAAGACCTACTACCAGGACGATCTGGTCGTCTGCCTGCTGCGCGGTGGTTACACCCGCGTCGAGGAGACACTCCTCGCCGGCGGCCGCGGCGAAAACGTGATCTCCCAACGGATGGCCTTCCAGGAGGTCATGCGCGAACGCTTCGAAGCGGTCATCGAGCACGCCACCGGCCGCCGAGTCGTCGGCTTCATGAGCGGCAACCAGCAACATCCCGACCTGATCTGCGAAGTCTTCGTGCTCGCCCCCACCGACCTCGTCGGGCTCGACGAACTGCGCGAACCATCCTGACTTGCCGCGCCAGACCGGCGCGGCAAACTAGACACGGCCCTGACCCTCCGCTCCGTCCTTGGTTCCGGACCGGACTGCCAAGGCCGCTAAGACACCGGTCGGCAATGGTCTAGGCCGCCCGGCGGCCTACAGCTTGCATACCCCACTTGCCGATTCCAACCCCGCAACCGGGCTGCGTGCGGGTTAGCACTGCGTGAATGGGGTAGCCAGACGGGGCTTCCACCGTTCTGATTCCAGGAGCTTGCAATGAGTACTACTCCCGCTCGGCGGGATGTTCGGGCATCACCGGTGCTACCGGCACCTCTGGTATCGAGGGCGGCGGAGATGGTCCCGATCGAGCACGAGACCTCAGACCGGGTCGTGCGCACGATCGTGTTTGCGCTGCCGCCGGCCGCGCTGGCGTTGGCGGGATGGCTGGCGTGGGGCGGAAGCATGCACTGGCAAGACGCGCTGGTGCTGGCGATCACCTACACGCTCACCGGGCTGGGCATCACGGTTGGCTATCACAGGCTGTTCACGCACCGCAGCTTCAAGACCACGCGGCCCGTGCGCGCGCTGCTGGCGGTGCTCGGGTCGATGGCCGTCGAGGGACCCTTGCTCGAGTGGGTCGCCACGCACCGTAAGCACCATCGCTTCTCCGACCACCCCGGCGACCCCCACAGCCCGCATGTTGATCATGCGCCGGGCTGGCGCGGGACGCTGCACGGACTCTGGCATGCCCACGCCGGCTGGATGCTCCGCGGAAAGGACCGAGCCAACCCGGCCCGCTACGCCAAGGATCTGCTCGCCGACCGCGACCTGCGCGTAATCAGCCGCATGTTTCCCGTCTGGGTGCTCGCCGGGCTCGCGCTTCCCTTCGGCCTCGGGGTGGCCCTGACCGGCTCTGTCGCCGGCGGTCTCACCGGCCTCTTGTGGGGCGGCGCGGTGCGGATCTTCCTGCTGCATCACGTGACCTTCAGCATCAACTCGCTCTGCCACTCCTTCGGCCGCAGGCCGTTCGCCACCCGCGATCGGTCACGGAACCTCGCCTGGCTGGCACCGCTCGCATTTGGGGAGGCCTGGCACAACAACCACCACGCGTTCCCGACGTCCGCTCGCCACGGGTTGCGCCGATGGGAGCTCGACCCCGGCGCATGGCTGATAGCGGCGCTCGAGCGCTCGCACCTCGCGTGGGATGTCATCCGGATCAGCGCTCCACGCCAAGCAGCCAAGCGTGGCTCGGGCTCGCGGGCCAGCTTGAGCGGACGCCCATGATCCTGGGCCTGAGCATCGCGCTCGTCTCCGCGCTAGGCACCAACGTGAGCGCCCTCTTCAAGGCGCGTGGCGCTGGGCTCGCACGCCCGGTCCGGATACGCCATCCGCTGGGCAGCGCCGTGGATCTGTTCCGGTCGCGCTGGTTTGCGATCGGATGGTTGGTCGCGCTGGTCGCCTGGGGCCTGCACGTCGAAGCGCTCTCGCTGGCGCCACTCTCGAGCGTGCAGGCGATCCTCTCCGGCGGACTCGTCTTCCTCGCGGTGTTCGCAGAGCGATTCTTCGGCTTTCACCTTGGCCGGCGCCAATGGGCGGGAGTGATGATCACCGCGGCCGGACTGGTCGTGCTCGGTCTGACCGCCAGGACGGAGGGCCCGCAGCGCGTCTCGCTGGCCGCGCTGATCGCGCTCGAGGCCGGCATCCTGGCGCTCGGCGTCGCGCTCGTGAGGGTCTCGACTCGCCACGACGTCGACGAACGGCCCGAGGCGTTCCTGTTGGCGAGCGCCGCCGGGGTGCTGTTCGGCGTATCCGACGTGGC
>JAICJR010000254.1 GCA_025928345.1 Thermoleophilaceae bacterium
CCCCGACGAGTCACTTTCCCTCACATAGTGCGAGGCAAAGTGACTTCGCCGCGCAGCGAGCGCGCAGGTGTCACTTTTCGCCCGCCGGCGGGCGCTCGAGTCGCGCGCGGATGAAGCTGCCCTTGGCGTCGGTGTACGCGTTTCGATCGTGCCCGAGCCGGTCCGCGAGTCGCCGTTTGAGAGCTGCGTATTCGCGGGCGTCGCGGGGGTGGGAGCGCAGGTAGTCGCGGAACGCGAGCTCGTCATGGAAGCGCCGCGACCCGGCCGGCACGAGGTGCAGATGGTGGGTTCTCCGGCTCGGATGCGGCTTGCAGAACCAATGCATCTCGTCAGGGCGATAACGCGCATACAGGTAGCCCAGGCGCGCGACCGCAGCGAAGCAAGCGCGCGACGACTCGAGGTCGTGAACACCGGCGAGGATGTCGATGACCGGTTTGGCGGCGAGACCGGGGACGGCCGTGCTGCCCACGTGGTGGATGCCGCCCACAACCCATTCCGCGATTGCACTCTGGAGCTGGCTTCGCTCCTTCTCGAAGCGCCGCGGCCAGCTCGGGTCGTAAGGAACGATCGACACCGGCCCGTCGCGCGCGGTCTCCAGCGGCACGTCGCCGATGTCTCTAGTCGCGTTCGCGCTCGAGTGCGCGGATGTCGTGCGCCAGGCGCTCCGGCGTCACCTGCGACGCCGGGAAGCCGATCCGCTGCATGCCCTTGCGGTCGATGAGCACGATCCGCGCCATGTGCTCCTGGTCGGGCGACTGCGGGATGATCGCGAAGCCCTTCCAGAGGCGCGAGAGCTGGCTCTCGTTGCCGAGCACCCAGCGCAGCCGTCCGGTCATGCCCTGTTTGGCGTTGAAGTGCCTGACGCTCTTCGGCTTGTCGCCCGGGGGATCGACCGAGATCGAGAGGGCGGGCACGTCGTGGCCGAGGTCGTCGAGGGCGCCCTTGATCTGCTGCGCCTGCACGGGGCAGGTGTCCTTGCAGTGGCTGTAGAGGAACGTGACCACGACGACCTTGCCGCGGTACTCCTTCATCGTCACGCGGCGGCCGTCCTGGTCGCGAAGCGCGAAGCCGGGTGCGCGGACGTTCGGCGGCAGCAGCGCGCCGTCGAACCTGCTCGGCGGCGGCGCCTGGAGCGTGGGCGCGCCGCTCTCGCCGCTCGCGCCGACGATCGCGAAGATCATCACCGCCAGGGCCACGGCGGCCACCGAGAAAAGGATCGCGATCCGACGGCGGTCCATCACCAGGCAGGCTAGCGAGATGGGGTCCTCACCCTATGCGGCTGCGACGTGGGCCTACCGATCTATGGGATGAGCAGCAGTGGTCTTGGTCTTGAGCGAGGCGCCCCCGGGGCGCCTCGTTTTTTTGGCAGCTACTCTGGAGAACTCCCCGGCGACGGCGTGCCAGCCATCGCTATACTTTCTGAAGCGTAATCCCCTCGGGCTTTTAGGAGTTTCTGGAAATGGCGACCGGCGCGGAGCTCATCCGCAAGATCAAGGAGCAGATCCGGGAGGTGGACCCCAAGGAGGTCCACGAGCATCTGCACCACAACGGCAGCGGAAACGGCAACGGCCACGTCGAGCCCGTCATCGTGGACGTGCGCGAGCAGCACGAGTTCGAGGAGGCGCACCTTCCCGGCGCGATCCATGTCCCGCGCGGCCACCTCGAGTCGCGCATCGAGGGCAAGGTCACCGACAAGTCGGCACCCGTCGTCCTCTACTGCGCCTCGGGCCAGCGCTCGGCGCTCGCCGCCAACACGCTCCAGGACCTGCTCGGCTACGAGGACGTGGCCTCGATGACCGGCGGCATCACGCTCTGGAAGGACCGCGGCTACGAGGTCGAGACGCCGATCTCCCTCACGCCGGAGCAGAAGAGCCGCTACTCGCGTCACCTGCTGCTCCCCGAGGTCGGTCTCGAGGGCCAGCTCAAGCTTCTGAACGCCAAGGTGCTCCTGCTGGGCGCCGGCGGCCTGGGAGCGCCGACCGCGCTCTACCTCGCCGCGGCCGGCGTCGGCACGCTCGGCATCGTGGACGACGACGTCGTGGAGGTCTCCAACCTCCAGCGCCAGGTCATCCACAACGAGGACACGCTCGGCATGCCGAAGGTCGACTCCGCGGAGGAGGCGATCCGCAAGCTCAACCCCGACGTCGAGGTGAAGAAGTACGCCACGCGGATGGACGCCTCGAACATCATGGAGATCATCGAGGGCTACGACGTGATCGTCGACGGCGTGGACAACTTCCCCACGCGCTACCTCCTCAACGACGCCACGGTGCGCCTGAAGATCCCCGTGATCTCGGCGTCGATCCTCGGCTTCGACGGCCAGCTGTCGGTCTTCGCCCCGTACGAGGGCCCGTGCTACCGCTGCCTCTACCCGACGCCGCCGCCGGCCGAGCTCGCTCCGTCGTGCGGTGCGAACGGCGTGCTCGGCGTGCTGCCCGGCACGATGGGAATGCTTCAGGCCACCGAGGTGATCAAGCTCGTCATCGGCGAGGGCGATCCGCTCATCGGCCGGCTGCTGCTCTACGACGCGCTCGCCACGACCTTCACCGAGCTCAAGGTCCGCCGCGACCCCGACTGCCCGATCTGCTCGCGCGATCCCGAGTCGATCAGCGACGAGGAGATGGGCGTCTTCCCGGACTACGAGGCGTTCTGCGCCGCGGCCGGGTAGGCGCTACCGTTCCCCGCCGCATGCCGACGATCAAGATCCCACCGGTCCTCCGCTCGTCCACGGGCGGCGTCAAGGAGGTCATGGCCGAGGGTGACAACGTGGGGGAGGTCCTCCGCAAGCTCGCCCACGAGCACCCGGCCACCGAGAGCCAGCTCTTCGGCGACGAGGGCCAGCTCAACCGCTACGTGAACGTCTACCTCAACGACGAGGACGTGCGCGTGCTGAACGGCCTCGACACCGAGGTCGGCGACGGCGACACGCTCGTCATCCTGCCGGCGATGGCCGGCGGCTCGCGTGAGCGCGCGTTAGCGCGTTAGTACCGGAGCGCCCCGGACACTACAATTTGTGAAGTGGACCTTGGGCTCCAGAACCGCCCGTGCGGTGGCCGCTACGGCGACATCGTCGAGGCGATCGGCAACACGCCGCTCGTCGAGCTGAAGCGCTTCTCGCCGAAGCCGGGCGTGCGCATCTACGCGAAGCTCGAGAGCTACAACCCGACCGGCTCCGTCAAGGACCGCGTCGCCAAGGCGCTGATCGAGTCGGCCGAGGAGCAGGGGCTGATCGCCCCCGGCCAGACCATCTTGGAGCCCACCTCGGGCAACACCGGCATCTCGCTGGCGATGATCTGCCAGCGCAAGGGCTACCCCCTCAAGGTCGTGATGCCCGACAACGTGACCCAGGAGCGCACGCAGCTGCTGAAGATGTACGGCGCCGAGATCGTCTACTCGCCCGGCGAGCAGGGCTCGAACGGCGCCGTCGCGCTGGCTCTCGAGATGGCGGAGCGCGACGCCTCGTACTACATGCCCTACCAGTACGGCAACGAGGCGAACCCGCGCGCGCACTACGAGGGCACCGCGGTCGAGATCCTCGAGGAGCTCGACGACGTCGCGGCGTTCGTCGGCGGGCTCGGCACCGGTGGCACGCTCATGGGCAACGGCCGGCGGCTCAAGGAGGAGAACCCGGA
>JAICJR010000076.1 GCA_025928345.1 Thermoleophilaceae bacterium
GCGACCCACGCGATAGGTGCGTAGCACTTCCGGGTCGGACGAGGAGCGGGAGTCCATCGCCGCTTTCGAGTGTCGGCCGATATAGGCAGTCGGGGTGGCTGGATTGGCCAGGCGCCGGTTCATGTCCGAATGACATTGGGGGCTCGCGTTGGGCTCGTTCTGTGAGCTGGTATTGGGGATGTACTTCCGTCGCGATGCGCCGGACGAAGTCCTGGCCTCGGTGTCTGCGCTGGCGCAGCCACTGCTCATGCTGACTGGGCGAGCTTGTTCATCCGCCCGTGACGCTTGCGTGTCGCGGCCGAAGCGCTGATAATTCCTGCCACGGGGATGGTCGGTGGGACTCGCGCATTCAGACTTCCTGTCACGATCGATGCTTCGTAGGCGAGGAGCGCGGTCCAGGGCGATCGGATTCGCCGGCGTCGTCGCGGCGCTGGGGCTCTTCGCCGCGCCGTCCGCATGGGCGGGCACCGTCAGCGTCACTGGCAGCGGCAGTGACAAAACGATCGTCTTCGACGCCGCTCCGCTGGAGCAGAACTCGATCAGCGTGATCCAGTTCGAAGGCAGCTCCGATGTGGAGCTCGACGACGAATACGGCGTCACTGTCACGGCTGGTGCCGGCTGCACGCAGGACACGACACCGGGCATCCAGGCGGTCTACTGCCCGATCGACGGCGTCACCTCGATCGTGCTCAACCTGGGCGACGGAGGCGACCACGTGCTCGGGGTCGGCAGCACGATCCCGATCGTCGCGAACGGCGGGCCGGGCGACGACGGCATGCAGGGCGGAGACGAGCCGGACACGTTCAACGGCGGCGACGGCAACGACACCTACGCCGACCTGAGTTCCGTGATCGGGGCGCCCGACACGTTCTCGGGCGGCCCGGGCGAGGACAACGTGTACGACGCGCAGCTCTCAGGCCCACTCAACATCTCGCTCGACGGCGTCGCCAACGACGGCGCGCCCGGCGAGGGCGACAACTATGAGGCGGACGTCGAGGACGTGACGGGCGGCTACGGCAACGACACGATAACCGGCAACGACTCTACGAACCACCTCGATGGCTGGGAGGGCTCAGACCAGGTCGACGGCGCCGGCGGCGGCGACGTGATCACCGACCGCGGTTGCGACGCGGACACGATCGACGGCGGCCAGGGCAACGACGACCTCGACGGCGACGGCGGTGAAGGCGACACGATCGACGGCGGGCCGGGGAACGACACGATCCACGACGATCACGCGTGCACGCCGGTAGGCGGCCCGAATGTCGGGGACACATTCAGCGGGGGGACCGGGACTGACCAGCTCCTTTATGGCGGCGCCACGGTGGGGGTCAGCGTCACCCTCAACGACGTGGCTGACGATGGCTTGCCAGGCGAGGACGACAACGTCGAGTCCGACATCGAGAACGTCACCGGCGGCGGGTACGCCGACTACATCGAAGGCGACTCCCAGAACAACGTGCTGAACGGACTCGGCGGCGACGACGTGATCGTCGGCGGAGGCGGCGACGACCTGCTTGAGGGCTCGGCGAACGACGACGTGCTCGACGGCGGGCCGGGCGCGGACACCCTGGAGGGTGACGCAGGCGAAGACGTGGCCGACTACTCCAGCCGCACCCAGCCCGTCACGGTCGATCTCGACGGGCAAAGCGGCGATGACGGTGAGGCCGGGGAGGGCGACACGGTTGAGAGCGACGTCGAGGACATCTGGGGAGGGTCCGACAACGATGTCCTGACCGGCAACGACTCGAACAACGCGTTCGATGGCGGCGCCGGCGCCGATCAGTTCCACGGCCTTGGCGGCGAAGACCTGGTCGACTACAGCACTCGCAGCCAGCCTGTCAGCGCCAGCATCGACGGCGTCGCCAACGATGGTGAAGCCGGAGAGGGCGACAACATCGCCACCGACATCGAGGACCTGCGCGGAGGATCCGGGAACGACACGCTCACCGGCAACAGCTCGGACAACATGCTCGACGGCGGCCTCGGCGCGGACCAAATGACGGGCGGCGCCGGTTCCGACACCGTCGACTACTCCTACCGCACCGAGCCCGTAACGGCCGACCTCAGCGGCAGCCCAGGCAACGATGGTGAGGCGGGCGAAGGCGACACCATCGGCGCGGATGTCGAGTCGCTCATCGGCGGCTCAGGCGACGACACGCTAACGGGGAACGCGGCCGACGGGGCGCTCCTCGGTGGAGATGGCGACGACACGCTGGTCGATCCGGGCGGGTCCGACTACATCGACGGCGGCGACGGTGACGACGACCTCCAGACGCGTGACGGCGCAGCGGACCAGGACATCTGCGGCTTCGGATTGGACAGCGTCGTGGGGGATGCCATCGACAGCGTGACCGACGACTGCGAGTCAGTCGACGGTCCGCCCCAACCGCCAGGCTCTGGCGGGGGAGGAGGCGGCACACCTCCTCCGACGCCACCGCATCCTCACCCGATCGTTCACACGCATCCGCCGATCACCCACCCGCTAGTGAACATCGACCACACCGCTCCGCACGGGTCGCTGTTCATCCCAAAAACCCTCCGTCTCGCCGCTCTCCTCAAGCACGGGTTGGCGGTCAGGGTTAGCTGCGACGAGCCATGTGCGATCAATGCCACCCTCGTGGCGACCAAGATCAGCGGCCGCCGGGCACACGCCGCCAGCAGGACTCTCGCGCGTAAGGCGCTTCCCCTTGCGAGTACTTCTCCGCGACGGGTGACGCTCCGTTTGAGCTCTCGTGGGCGACGGCTGTTGCGGAACGCTCACAGCGCCAATGTCCGGCTCGATATGACGTTCACCGACGCGTCCGGCAACCACCACACGCAGCGCCGTTCGCTCCACTTCCGCTAAACGGTCTCCCGCATCGCTCGCCGAAGGCTCTCGAAGTACTGGACGACATGCGCAAGCGGCTTGCGGGACGGACGACTGCGGACCAACATCGGCAACATCGCGGCTCTCGACGATGCTGTCGCCGCTCTCAACCCGGAATGCGCGGATGAGGGCCAGGCTTTAGCCTCGCCGGCGTGCTTCGTTTTGATCATGTGGGGGTTGTCGTCGATGACCTTGATGCTGCCGTTGCTTTCTTCGTCGGGCTTGGGTTTGAGCGTGAGGGCGGGACGGTTGTTGAGGGTGAGGTTGTTGACAGGATCAATGGGCTCGAGGGTGTCCGGGCGGAGCTCGTGATGGTGCGGACGGCGGACGGGACCGGCAGGCTCGAGCTCGTCAAGTACCACGCGCCGGCTGACGGCAATGGCATGCAGCCCCTGCCGGCGAATCGGCTGGGCTTCCGCCACATCTGTATCGAGGTGGCGGACCTCAACACGATCGTCGACGGCCTGCGGGACGAGGGCTTCGACACCGTCGGCGAAGTTCAGGACTACGGAACCAGCTATCGGCTCTGCTATGTCAGCGGTCCTGAAGGGCTGATCGTGGAGCTCGCCGAGAAGCTGTAGCCGTCAGAGCCGGTAGCGCTTGGCGATGGCGTTCCGGTTTCGGCGAAGGACCTGCCCGATTCCGGGTTTGTGGATTCGGTGCATGTAATCGATGCACCAGTCGAGCTGCTCTAGCGTGAGCTGGGCGGCCTGGCGGTAGCGCTCCGCCTGAGATCGTCTCCTCGGCGCCGCCTTCTGGTTCCTACGGGCAGGCATGGCGGATCAGCTCCCTCCGGCCGCACCATCGAATTCCGTTCCACTGTCGGCGTACCCGCGTCGCGCCGGTCGACTCGAAAGTCGGCGCGAAGAAATACGTAGGCGACTGGACCGTAGAGTTCCGCCCGATGGCCCACGGCACGCACGACTTCGAGGACGACCCGCGTAACGAGAACGTCTTCGTGTGGGTGAACGGCGAGCTCGTGCCGCGCGAGCGGGCGGTCGTGTCGGTGTTCGACGCCGGCTTCGTGCTCGGCGATGGCGTGTGGGAGGGACTGCGCGTCCGCTCCGGCCACCCGGCGTTTCTCGAGCGGCATCTCGATCGCCTCTTCGAGGGCGCGAGGGCGATCATGCTCGACATCGGCCGCAGCCGCGCCGAGCTCACGAAAGCGATCTACGAGACGCTCCGCGCCAACGACATGACGGACGGCGTGCACGTGCGTCTGATGGTCACCCGCGGCCTGAAGCGCACGCCCTACCAGGATCCCCGGGTGACGATCGGCCCGGCGACCGTGGTGATCATCGCGGAACACAAGGACCCGTTGCCGTCGACGGTCAGCGACGGCATCACGCTCTTCACCACGCACGTGCGACGCGCGGCGCCGGACACGCTCGATCCGAAGCTGAACGCCCACTCCAAGTTGAACGACATCACCGCCTGCATCCAGGCGTACACCGCCGGCGCCGACGAGGCGCTGATGCTCGACCCCCACGGCTTCGTCGCCACCTGCAACTCCACGCACTTCTTCATCGTGGTCGGCCCTGACGAAGCGCCCGAGGTGTGGACCTCGGACGGCCGCTACTGCCTCCAGGGCATCACGCGCGCGAACGTCCTCGAGATCTGCCGCGCGAACGGCATCCGGGCGCGCGAGACGACGTTCAGCCTCACGGACGTGTATTCGGCACGGGAGGCTTTCGTGACCGGCACCTTCGCCGGGGTCGTGCCGGTGGGCGCCGTCGACGGCCGCACGATCGGCGACGGTCGCCGCGGGCCGATGGTGGAACGCCTTCAGGCGCTCTACCGCGAGCTCGTGGACACCGACGTTGCCACTCGCGCCGCACCATGACCGACGCCGTGCGAGTGGCCATGTGGTCGGGCCCGCGCAACATCTCCACGGCGATGATGCGCGCGTGGGAGAACAGGCCCGACACCGTCGTGGTCGACGAGCCGCTCTACGCCGCCTACCTCGCCCGAACCGGCATCGACCATCCCGTTCGAGACGAGGTGCTCGCCTCGCAGCCCACCGACCTCGAGAAAGCCGTGGCCGAGCTCAGCAAGCCGCTTCCGGCCGGCCGCAGCGTGCACTACGCAAAGCACATGGCGCATCACGTCTCGCGCGAGATGGACCTGAGCTGGACGCTCGGCTTCCGCAACGTGCTCCTCATCCGCGACCCGCTTGAGGTGGTGGCCTCATACGTGCGAGCGCGAGAGAGCTGCGAGCCTGAGGACATCGGCATCCCGCAGCAGGGTTGGCTGATCGAGCTGTGGGACGAGCACGAGGTCGAGGTCCCCATCGTCGACGCGAAGGACTTCCTGCACGCACCGGAGCCGCACCTGCGCTGGCTCTGCGACTGGCTCGGCATCCCGTTCAGCGACCGGATGCTCTCCTGGCCGCCGGGGCCGCGCGCGTCCGACGGCGTGTGGGGGCCGCACTGGTACGCCGCCGTCTGGCGCTCGACCGGGTTCGAGCCCTGGCGCCCGCGCGACACGCAGCTCTCAGAGCACGACGCCGCCGTGGCGGAGGCGTGCCGCCCTACGTACGAGGCGCTGCACTCGCGCCGCGTGCGCGTATGAGCCGCTCGAGCGCTGCCGCAACCGTCCGCCCGGCGGCGTCCCACGAGTAACGCTCGCTGACGAGCTCGTGCGCCTGCGCAGCCAGCTCCCGCCCTCGCTGGTCCTCCAGCCGCAGCACACGCAACTGCTCCACGAACTCCGGCGCGCTCTCGGCCGGCAGGAAGTGCTCGCCCGGCACCACGTCGAGACCTTCGACACCCTTCGCCGTGCTCACCACCGGCACCCCGGCGGCGAACGCCTCCAGCACCTTGAAGCGCGTCCCGCCGCCCTCGAACAGCGGAACCGGCATCGCCGAGGCCGCGGCCAGGTACGGGCGGACGTCGGGCACCGTGCCGGTGACCTCGATGCCCTCGCCACGCTCCGCCGCCTCGACCATCGCACGCGTCGGCCCGCGGCCCATCAGCACGAGCCGCGCGTCCGCGAACTCGCGCCGCAGCGGCGGCAGCACCTCGCGAGCGAGATAGAGCGCGGCCTCCGCGTTCGGCGGGTACATGAACTGCCCGGGGAAGAGCAGCGAGAAGCCGTTGCTCGTCTCGGGCCGCGCGCCGTAGCTCCGCACATCGATCGAGTTCGGGACCACGACGGTCTCGGGGCAGTCCTCGTACGACTCGCGCAGCACTCTGGCGTCCCCCTCGCTGCACGCCCACACCTGGTCGACGGCGGCAACGGCCGCCGCCTCGAGCGCCGCCGTGCGCTCTGGCAGCAGCTTGACGATGAGCGCGGGCGCGCCGTCGGCATCTCGCCGCGCGCTCATTCCCGCCTGGAGCGCGGCCTCCGCGTTGTGGGTGTTCAGCACGAGCGCGCGTGACCCATCGTTCAGCGCCGGCAGGTAGCGCCACAGCCACACCTGGTCGATCACCACGACGTCAGGGCGAAACTCCTCCACGGTGGCGGCCACCTCGGCCAGTCCGATCTCGGAGAAGAAACGGTCGGACGGGTGTCCCCCGGGGTCGCGCAGCCAGTTCAGGGATGCCTGCGCCGGTCCCGGAGTGTCCGCCAGGTTCGGGTCGCGCGTGACGCGCCACAGCTCCACGCCCGGAGGCGCGACCGGCTCGCGCGGCTCCGGATGGAGTCCGAACACGCCAACTGCACCGGCGTGCATCAGCGCTTGCACCGTCTGCCAGCTGCGCAGTTCGCCCCCGCCGTGCTCCGGGCGCGGCAGGCTGCGCGTGACAAGCAGGCTCCGCAACGTGCGCGTGCCGTTCATCAAGCCACTGTAAGCGAGCTTGGCGCGATGTCACCCTTCCTGGCGAAGCGGGCGATGCCGTGGTACGAAATATGAGTTCGCTTACACGGGACTCGTATGCCTATCGACGGACATTTTCAGGTCGATTCGCGGAAGGTCGTCCACGAGACGATCGACGGCGAAACGATCGTCATCCATCTCGAAACCGGGACGTACTACAGCCTCGCGGGCTCCGGTCCGGAGATCTGGGAGCTGCTCGCGGACGGCAAGTCGGCCGGCGAGGTGGTGCGCCATCTCGAGGCCACCTACAGCGCTGACCCCGGAGTGATCGAGGAGACCACCGGCGAGCTCGTGCGAGAGCTGTGCGCGGAGGAGCTGCTCGAGCGCGTGAGCGGCAACGGCGCCCACGCAGGAGCGCCAGGCGAGCCGGCAGCCGACGCCGCCGGCTACGAGCCGCCGCGGCTCCAGAAGTACACCGACATGCAGTACTTCCTCCTGCTCGATCCCGTCCACGAGGTCGAGGAAGCCGGCTGGCCGTACACGAAGGACGAGGCGCAAGCGGCCGAGCGGCGTTCGCCGCAATAGGTGGCGACCTGTCCTCCCGGGCGGAAGAGGGGCTTCCCCTCCTGGCGCTGGACCCGGCTGAGAGCTACTTCTCGGAGATCATGCACGCGTTCGAGTCGGCCGCGGGCACGGCCGGCCTCGTGGAGCGCGACATCGCCGTCGCTGGGATGGCGATCCGGCTGCGCTTTGCCGGCGACGAGCTGGCCCCGCTCATGCGTCCGCCGCTCGAGCATCTCGAGGTCGCGGCCGGCGGCGGGCCAGAGGCGTCGATCTGCGTGTTCGACGGTGCGTCCACCGGCGTTCGGATTCCAGACTTCCCCTTCAGCGGGCTCGACGTCCGTCAGCAGGGACTGATCGCCGGCTACAACGGCGAGCGCTTCCGCACCGTCTACCACGGCGACATCCTCGACCCGCCGCACTACGGCTTCAACGCGCTGTCGATGTTCGACGCCGCAGCCGCGACCGCGATCTTCTGGGTGGAGTCGCGGGAGCGCGTGCCGTGGTGGGAGCCCGTCGAGCCGTTCCGGCCCGCGCTGCACTGGGTGCTGGCGGCGCAGGGACGGCACATGGTGCACGCCGCCGTGGTGGCGAACGAGCACGGCGCGGTGCTGATCGCCGGCAAGGGCTGGTCCGGCAAGACCACAACGGCGATGGCGTGCGCCTGCGCGGGCTTCGGCTTCCTCGGCGACAACTACGCGGTGCTCTCCGACGCTGACGACGACCCCATCGCGCACACCCTCTTCGCCAACGCGAAGCTCCGGCCCGGCACGCTCGACCTGCTGCCGGAGCTGGCGAGCGGGGTGGTGGTTCGCGACGTGCCCGAGGACGAGAAGCTGGTCGTTGACTTCCGCCATTACCGCCCGGCGCAGCTCCAGGGGTCGGCGCCCGTGAGAGCGGTCCTCGTGCCGGAGCTAACCGGCGGAGACGAGACGCGGGTGGAGCCGGCGTCGGCGCGCGCGGGGCTGATGGCGCTCGCGCCCAGCACGATCTACCAGCTGCCGAACAACGGCGGGGCCGGGCTGCGGCCGATGGCGGAGCTCGTGCGCCGGGTGCCGACCTACAGCCTCAAGCTCGGCCGGGATCCGCGCACTGCGCCACCCGCGATCGCGCGCCTGCTCGAGGAGCTCGGATGAGCGCGGCGTCCGTGAGCGTCGTGATCCCCGCGCACAACGCCGAGCGCTATCTCGGCGAGGCGATAGGTAGCGCGCTCGGGCAGACCGTGGAGCCGCTCGAGGTGGTTGTGGTGGACGACGGCTCGGACGACCGCACCGCGGAGGTGGCTCGCGGCTTCGGCGACCACGTGCGCTGCCACTCGCAGGCGCAGGGCGGGATCGGCGCGGCGCGCAACCGCGGGGTCGAGCTCGCACGCGGCGACTACATCGCGTTCCTCGACTCCGACGACATCTGGCTGCCGAGCAAGCTCGAGCTCCAGCTCGCGGCGTTCGGCGACGATCCGCGGCCGGACCTGGTGTTCGCCCTCATGCGGCAGTTCATCAGCCGCGACGTGGACCAGGAGGTCGCGCGCGGGCTGGTGCTCCGTGGGGGCGCTGACCCCGGCTACGTCCCAAGCGCGGTGATCGCGCCTCGCGAAGTGTTCGAGCGCATCGGGCCATTCGCCACCGGGCTGCGCGTCGGCGAGTTCGTGGACTGGATGGCACACGCGCGCGAGCTGCAACTGCGCGAGCACGTGGTGCCGAAGCAGCTCATATGGCGCCGCGTCCACGGCAGGAACACGACGCTCCGCGAGCGCGAGAATCTGAGCGACTTCGCACACATCCTCAAGTCCGCCCTCGATCGCCGCCGAGCGGAGGCCGAAGCGTGAAGCCTGCCGAGCATCAGAGCTGCTTCCCCGACGAGCAGCAGGAGCTGGTCCTGCGCGCCGCGCTGCTCGACCGCGAGCCGGCGATCGAAGCCTGGGAGCGCTGGAAGGCGCTGACCGGAGGCATCGACCGGCACGACCAGGCCACGTTCCGCCTGCTCCCGCTGCTCTACCGCAGGCTCGCCGGCTTCGGGCTCGACGAGCCGCAGGTGAAGCGGCTCAAGGGTGTCTACCGGCATGCGTGGTACTGCAACCAGCGTCTGTTCCACGAGGCGGAGAGCGTGCTGCAGAGCTTCGAGGCGGCTGGGATTCCCGCGCTCGTGCTGAAGGGCGCGGCGCTCACGCAGCTCTACTACCTCGACCCTGGCGCGCGGCCGATGGACGACCTCGACGTGCTCGTCCCGCCGGATCGCGCCGGAGATGCATTCGAGATGCTCAGCCGGTCCGGCTGGCGGCAGAAGACGGGCGAGGCGTTCCAGACCGCGCGCTTCCTCAACCACGCCACTGGGCTCGTCGACGGCAGCGGCCGCGAGCTGGACCTGCACTGGAACACGCTCTGGCAGCCGGCTTCCGAGGATGACTTCTGGGCGGCCGCGATTCCGATCCAGGTTCGCGACGCCTCCGCGCTCGCGCTGTGCCCCACCGATCAGCTCCTTCACGTGGCCCTCCATGGCACCGGCTGGTTCGGGGCGCCGGTGCGCTGGGTGGCGGATGCGATGAAGATCCTGCAAGCGGCGGCAGGCGAGATCGATTGGGACCGGCTCGCGGCGGCGGGCGCCGAGCGGCACCTCACGCTCCAGCTCGCCCCTGCGCTGCGCTACCTGCGCGATGCGTTCGACGCTCCCGTGCCGGCGGAGACGATGGCCCGCATCGAGGCGGTGCGCCCCAGGCGCAGCGAGCGCCTCGTGCAGTCGGCGCTCGAGAACCGCACGCGGCACGGCAACACGTACGCCCTCCAGTGGGACAGGTGGCGGCGCCTGCGGGAGCAGGATCCGGCGAGCGGCGTGCCGCAGAGCTTCGTCACCTACCTGCAGGCCAGCTGGAGAGTCCCGACTCGGCGCGACATGGCGCGGCGGATGGCTCGAAAGGGCTTGCAGATCGCGCGTCACGGGCGCTCCCACCCAAGGGGCGAGCCGATCGCGCGGGCGGGGGAGGGCAGCTAGGCGATGGACTCCATCGCCGGCCGCACGGCCCTCGTGACGGGAGCGGCGCGTGGCATCGGGCAGGCCATCGCCGAGTTCCTCCACGAGGCCGGTGCGCGGGTGATCGCAGTCGACCGCGACGAGCAGGCGCTCCGCTACTCGTTCGGCGGGGGCAGCGTGGTGACGCTGTGCGCCGACCTCTCCGGTCCGAATCCGGGGGAGCTCGCGGCTGACATCTGGCGCGACCACGGGCCGATCGAGCTGCTCGTGAACAACGTCGGGATCAGCACCGAGGACGGCTTCCTCGAGCTTGGCGAGAGCGACTTCGACCTGGTGTTCAACACGAACCTCCGCGGCCCGTGGTTCCTCACGAAGGAGATCGTGAGGCGGCTGCTCGCTGAGGAGCGCCACGGTTCGATCGTGTTCGTGTCCTCGCTCCACGACACGCGCGTGCGGAGGCGCCCGCACTACAGCGCGTCGAAGGCGGGCGTGGCTGCGCTCGTGAGGGAGCTGGCGCACGAGCTCGCCCCGCACGGCATCCGCGTGAACGCCGTGTCACCCGGGATCGTCCGAACGAACCACAATCCGATCGACGGGCCGGAGGTGGACGCTTACGTGAAGCGCGTCGTGCCGATGCGGCGTGTGGGCGAGCCTCCCGATGTGGCGAAGGTCGTGGCAGCGCTGCTGAGCGAGGAGTGGGCGGGTTACGTGACCGGCGCGAACGTGCCGGTGGACGGCGGGCTTGCGCTGCATACCTGGGTGGGTCCCCAGGCAGCTCCGCTCGAGCGTCACCCGGGACTCCTCGGGCGAGCGCGGCGACTGGCGCAGCGTCAACGCAACGGCCGCTGAGCGCCCAGCTCAGCCGCGGCCCACGAACGGCATCTTCGTGGCCATCACGGTCATGAACTGCACGTTCGCGTCGAGCGGCAGCCCGGCCATGTAGAGCACGGCGTCGGCCACGTGTGACACGTCCATCACCGGTTCCGGCGCCACCGACCCGTCCGCCTGCGGCACGCCGCGCTCCATCGCGGCGGCCATGTCCGTGGCGGCGTTGCCGATGTCGATCTGGCCGCACGCCACGTCGCAGCGGCGGCCCTCCAGCGAGATCGCCTTCGTGAGCCCGGTGATCGCGTGCTTCGTGGCGGTGTAGGCGGCGGCGTACGGCCGCGGCACGTGCGCGGAGATCGACCCGTTGTTGATGATGCGCCCGCCCTGCGGGTCCTGTTCCTTCATCGCGCGGAACGCCTCGCGCGCGCACAGGAAGCTGCCGGTGAGGTTGGCGGCCACCACTGCCTGCCACTCGTCCAGCGCGAAGTCCTCGAACGCCGCCGGCGCACCGAACAGGCCCGCGTTGTTGAAGAGGAGATCGACTCGCCCGAACTCGTCGCGCACGCGCGCGAACAGCGAGCGCACCGACTGCTCGTCCGTCACGTCGGTGGGCACGACGAGGCCGTCGGCGGAAGTCTCGGCGAGCGTCTCCTCGTGACGTCCGGCGAGCGCCACGGCCCAACCGGCGTCGAGCAGCGCACGCGCCACCGCGCGCCCGATACCGGACCCGGCGCCCGTCACCACGGCGCTGCGCGTATCGTCAGCCACCTCCCGCATCATGACCAAACCACCTGGGTAACACGGCCGCGTGACATCAACACGACCCCAATTCAAGGAAGAGACGGAGCCGGGCGGCGCGTTCCGCCGCCAGGAGAGCAGGTTCCGCGACGCGGTCTCCTCGGACGGCTCGACCGCGTTCCCGGCGGAGGCCGGGCGCTATCACCTGTACGTCTCTTTCGCGTGCCCGTGGGCGCACCGCACGATCATCGGGCGGCGGCTGAAGGGGCTCGAGGGCGCGATCGGGATGAGCTGCCTCGACCCGATCCGCGACGAGCGCGGCTGGGCCTTCACAGGCGGCGAGTTCACCGACGAGGTGAACGGCTTCGAGTTCCTGAGCGAGGCCTACGACCGCACCGACCCCGCCTACGACGGCCGCGTGAGCGTGCCGGTGCTGTGGGACAGGGAGACCGGCCGGATCGTGAACAACGAGTCGGGCGACATCCTGCGCATGCTCGGCCAGGGCTTCGGCGACCTCGCCGACGACACCTACGACCTCTTCCCCGAGCCGCTCCGCCAAGAGATCGACGACCTGAACGAGCGCATCTACGAGAACGTGAACAACGGCGTGTACAAGGCCGGCTTCACCACGAGCCAGGAGATCTACGAGGACGAGGTGCGGGGGATCTTCGAGATGCTCGGCGAGCTGGATCGCCGGCTCGCCGGCCGCCGCTACCTGTTCGGGGACAACGTGGTGGAGACGGACTGGCGCCTATTCACCACGCTCGCCCGCTTCGACGCCGTCTACTACATCCACTTCAAGTGCAGCCGGCGGCGGCTCGTGGACTACGAGAACCTATGGCCGTACTTCCGCGACCTCTACCAGTCGTTCGGCATCGCGGACACGGTGAAGCTCGACCAGATCCGCGCGCACTACTACCGCACGCATCCGTCGATCAACCCGAACGGGCTCGTGGCCGTATTGCCGGCCGCTAACTGGGACGAGCCGCACGGACGCGGCTAGCGAGCTGCGCCACTGCGTCGTCGGAGCGGAACGAGATGAGGTGCAAGCCAGCCACCCCGGGCACGGCCATCGCGTGCTCAGCCAGTTCGCACGCCAGCTCGAAGCACTCGCGCTCGGGATCGGCGGAGCTCTCCACGCGCGCGATCACCTCCGCGGGCACCTCGACGCCCGGCACGCGCTCGTCGAGGAAGCGGAGCGCGCGGGCCGAGCGCAGGATCGATATCGAAGGCATCAGGGCCACGCGCTCGGAGAGTCCCGCCGCGGCGGCGGCCTCCATGAATCCCTCGAGGTGGGCGGGGACGAACCCGATCTGAAGCTGTAGGAAGCGCGCGCCCGCGTCGGCCTTCGCAAGCGCCCGCTCGATTCGCGCCTCGAACGGCGGCGCTCCCGCGGTCTCCACGCCGCCGACGAACAGCTTGGGCGGCCGGTCGAGCGGCCGCCCCGAGAGATAGCGGCCCTCGCCGAGCGTCCGCGCCACCTTCACGAGGTCCACGCCGACGAGGTCGAACACCGCCCGCGCGTCGGGCTCGTCGCCCGCGCTCACGTCGTCGCCGGTGAGGCAACAGAGGTTCTCGATCCCGTGCATCGCGGCGCCGACGATGTCCGCCTGGAGCGCGAGCCGGTTGCGGTCGCGGCACGCGAGCTGCATCACGGGCTCGACCCCGGCTCCGAGCACGGCGATCGAGACGGCCAGCGGCGAAGCGTGCGCATGGGCCGCGGTGTTGTCGGTCACGTTCACCGCGTCGACCCAGTCGCGAAGGTGATCCAGCCGGCGCTCGACCTCGGCCACGCCGCCCCCGTCGACAACCGGAAGCTCGGCGGTCAGCGCGAACGCGCCGGCGCTGAGCTTGTCCTCGAGCCGCGACATGGGCCGGTAATCATGCCGTCGGCAAGGATGCAGGGGTGACGACCCTCGCCGCGATCATCCCTCACGGCCAGCTCGAGCAGTGGCTGTCGGACTATGGCTACCTCGCCGTTTTCCTCCTCGTGGGGCTCGAGAGCATCGGCGTGCCGTTGCCGGGCGAGACCATGCTCATCGCGGCGTCGCTGTATGCGGGCAGCACGCACAAGCTGTCGATCGAGCTGATCGTGGCCGTGGCCGCCGCGGGCGCGATCGTGGGCGACAACATCGGCTACTCGGTGGGCCGCCACGGCGGCTGGCGCCTGCTGCGCCGCCACGGTCACCGCGTCGGCATCGACGAGCGAAGGCTCAAACTGGGCCGCTATCTCTTCCTGCGCCACGGAGGGAAGGTGGTGTTCTTCGGGCGGTTCGTGAGCATCCTGCGCACGTACGCCGCCCTGCTCGCGGGCGCGAACCACATGCCGTTTCCGCGCTTCTTCGTGTTCAACGCCACCGGTGGCGTGATCTGGGCCGCGATCTACGGCTTCGGTTACTACTACGCGGCGCACCTCCTCAAGAAGCTCAACACGCCGTTCACGATCGTGGCCGTGGTCATCGCCGTGCTGGCGTTCGTCGGGGGGCTCTTCTTCGTCAGGCGCAACATCGACGAATGGGAGGAGCGGGCCGAGCGCGCGCTCCCCGGCCCGCTCCAGTAGTTGTGTTCGCCCCGGCCGTGGGCGGGAAGACTTACGCTCGACGATGACGCGCAACCCCCGCCAGCTGAGTGCCCGCCGCTGGTGGGCAGTGCTCAAACGCACGGTCCAGGAGTTCCAGGACGACAACCTCACCGACCGGGCGGCGGCGCTCACGTACTACAGCGTGATGTAGTCCGCGTCGGGCTGTGTCGGCGCGTTCATGTGCGGGTGCAACGCGGTCTACGAGGTGAGGGAGGGGCGCTCGTTCTGGAAGCGGCGTCCCCTTCAGGTGGCGGTCACGCTCGTGCTCGTGGTCCTGATCACCGGCGTGGCGATAGCGATCGCGA
>JAICJR010000045.1 GCA_025928345.1 Thermoleophilaceae bacterium
CGTCGCGGCCTCGCATATACATCGTGAACGCAGTGATGACCTGATCATCCGCCTCAATCAGTTCCTCCGGCTCGTAGCGAACGGATTCCCAGTTTCCGACGAACACGTCCCTGAAGCGGGGAATTTCCTCGCGCCCGTAGACGCCTCGTTCCGGGCTGAGCGAACGCGAGAAGTCGAAGACGAAATCGGCTGCCGAATCCTTGAGCGCCTCGGAGAGGTCCCCGCGATTCAACGCCTCGAAGGCGCGACGAGCGATCTCAATGTTCTCGCGCGACATCGCCCGCGCAGTATCGCGTGACGAAGCGCCGCATTCCATGCGAAGCGAGAGTCCTGGACGGCTTTAGATTTCGGCGCCGAGCGTCCTTGACGCTCGGGTTACCGTGGAGATGTGAGTAGTCGTCTCATTGCCTGCCGGTATCCGAGCGCGGAAGTCGCGGTCGAATCCTGGGAGCGGCTCTCCGGTCATTTCGCGTTCGCGAAGGCCGCGGGCATCGCGACGATGCGCTGCATCGGCACGAGCGATGAGCTCGGTGAGACGCACATGGTCGTGGCCGCGGCGCTCAGCGATGAGGACGCCGAGGTGCTCGAGGTCGCTCCCTGGGGCGATGACGGCGAGCGCTGCGAGGAGGACATTCCCGAGCTGATCACCGGCCGCCTCTACGCGCGCGCCGCGCGCAACGCCGCGGCACTCGCGCGCGATGGTCAGTCCGGTACGTTCACGACGCGCCGCCCCGCGGGGTCGCGCCTCGTGTTCGACTCGAACGGGTCTTTCGGGCCCGAGCGCCGCCTGTACGGCTAAGTGGTCGGCTGCGCGGCCGCGCCGGACGTGCCGGTGGACGGCTGAACCGTCTGCGTCTGAGTCCCGCTCGACGGGGTGTCCGTCTGCGGGGCGGGCGTGGTCGGCGTGTTGCTCGGCAGCTTTGCGTTCGCCTTCGGCGCGGGCGCCGAGGCGTGCTTCTGCACGGTCGGCTTGTTAGTCCGCACCGGCTTCGTGGGCGGGGTTGTGACCACCGGCTCCGATGAGGTCACCTGCTGCGCCGGCACCTGCTCGGCCACCGTGCGGATCTTCACCACCCGCTGCACGCGCACGGGCTTGACCACCCGCACCACGCGCGTCACGCGTGTGATCTGCGGTGGCGCAGCATGGTGCATGGGGAGGTGCGAGGTCATCCCGACCACGATCAGCATGATCGGCACGGCCAGCGCGCCCATCGCCAGCGTGGCGCGGCGGCCGATCCGGCGCTTGGGGGACGGGTGCTCGAGCAGCGCCCGCTTGGCAACCACGCGCTGCGTTATCCGCTCGCCGCGGTGCGTGCTCCACAGCGCGAGCTCGAACGGCGAGAGCGCCACGAGCAGCAGCTCGAAGCTGAGCGTCCACACGATGCCGCGGCCGAGCCACATGGTGACCGAGTCGGTGGGGAAGAACATGGGCCACCAGAGCAGAACCACGCCCGCAGAAAGACCGCCCGCGAGGAGCTTTGAGCCGAGTTGCCGCACCTCCGGGTTTTCGGCATGGGCTCACGAATCCTTAGTGGGCATGGAGAGCGGCCGGGCGAAGGGCACCCGGCCGCTCCAAAATCGCCTGCAAACAGGCGTTTTTCAGGCGCCTGCGGAGGGGGCGATGTTCTGGTTGAGGCGGAACAGGTTGGTGGGGTCGTAGCGGTCCTTCAGGGCCACCAGGCGGTCGTACTTCTCCTGCCCGTACGCCTCCTTCAGCCGGTCGTCGCCGGCGCTCATGAAGTTGGTGTACGTGCCGCCCGCCGTCTGCGGCTCGAGCGCGTCGTAACAGTCGCGTGCCCACTGCACCGCCTCGTCGAACCCGTTCGAGTCCGGGGTGCGCCCCAGGATGTTGAGGACGAAGTCCGCGCTGCGGTTGCCAAACGCAGTCTCGGAGTCCGGCACCCGCGCCACGGCGCCGCCGACGTGGTGCACGTGGATCTCGGACATCGGCGAGCTCATGGCCCGGTGCTGTTCAACCATTGTCTCGATCGAGGCATCGGAGATCTCCTCCATGTAGCCGGCCTTGAAGTAGTTGCTTCCGCCGGCCGGGTAGAGGGCGTCGAGCAGGCTCTGCATCGCCACGTAGGGGATCGGGCCCATCAGGTCCGCCACGGGGTCGCCGAGCTCGCGCATCGGGGCGAGCACCCGCTCGCCCTCGGCCACCGGCCCGTTGTAGACGCCAACGAGAACGCACACGGGCTTGCCGTGGATCTCGTCGGGAAGGAACGGCGCCGGAGGCGCATTCGTCAGGTTGAGCAGGGTGGTTGCCTCGTCGGGCAGGCTGCTCGTGAACTCGCGGTAGAAGCGCAGGATCTCGGCGGCACGGTCGCCGCGGTAGAACACCGGTCCCGCCATCAGCACGGGCCCGACCGGATGCAGCCGGTACTCGAAGCCCGTGACGATGCCGAAGTTGCCGCCGCCGCCGCGCAGGCCCCAGAACAGCTCCTGGTTCTCATCCGCGCTGGCGTGCACGAGCTCGCCGTCCGCGCTCACGAGGTCGGCCGACAGCAGGTTGTCGCAAGTGAGCCCGCACGAGCGCATCAGCCAGCCGATGCCGCCGCCGAGCGTGAAGCCCGCGATGCCGGTGGTGGACACGAGCCCGCCGGTGGTGGCGAGGCCGAAGGCCTGGGACTCGTGGTCGAACTCCGACCAGGTGAGCCCGGCCTGCGCCTGCGCCGTCCGCGCGGCGGGATCCACGCGCATGCCTTTCATGCCGCCGAGGTCGATCACGAGGCCGCCGTCGCAGGTGGAGAAGCCGGGCAGGCTGTGCTTGCCACCGCGCACGGCCACGAGCAGGTCCTGGCTGCGGGCGAACTCCACCGCATGGCGTACGTCGGCCACGCCGGCACAGCGCACGATCGCGGCGGGATGCTTGTCGATCGGGCCGTTCCACACGGCCCGGGCCTCGTCATAGCGCGGGTCCGAGGGGCGGATCAGCTCACCGCGCAGCGACTCTTCGAGCTCTTGCAGCGATGCGTCGCCGACCACGCCGTGTGCACTTGTCTCGTGAATGGCCATTCCTCTTCCTCCTTCATGGGGTACGGCGGCCAAGCTAAGCCGCGGCGCTTAGCGCGCTCTTAGCGCCTCCTTAATCCGCTCCAGGCCAGCGGAATCGCCGAGTTCCTCGAACATCGCCCGCGCGCTCTCGCGCCGCCGCGCGGCGTCATCGGGAGCCCCCAATTCCGCGAGCACATCCGCCAGCGTGAGACACATCCATGAGCACGCGCGCAGCAGGTTCTGGCGCTGCCAGAAGGGCAGCCCCTGCTCGAGCAGCGCACGGCCCTCATCGAGATTGCTCAGCGAGAGCTCGAGGTTGGCGAGGTTGAGCAGTGCTCCGCCCTGGCCCGGGCCGTCGTCCGTGCGCTCGAAGAGGCCGCGGCTCTCGGCAAGCAGCAGCCGGCCGCGTTCGATGTCTCCGGACGCGGCGGCCAGGAGGCCGAGGTTGCCGAGCGTCACGCCGGTCTCCCGCCGGTCCCCGAGCTCGCGCCGGATCGAGAGCGCCTCGTCGAGCCACTCCCGCGCGAGTGCGTGCTCGCCGATGGTGCGGCCGAGGTTGCCGAGCTGGTTGAGCGCGAGCGCTATTCCCGCGGCGTCGCCCAGCTCGCGGAAGAGCGCGAGCGCGCGATCGAGCGGTTCGCGCGCCGCGTCCGGCCTGCCCATGCCGCGCTGCGCAAATCCCTGATTGCACAGCACATAGCCGAGCGCGAGGTCCGCCGGCACCGGCCTGAACAAGAGCAGCGTCTCCTCGAAGTAGACGCGCGGCCGCCCGTTCGCATCATCAATCACAACGAGCCCGAGCGTCGTGGCCGGGAAGACGTTCGAGTCATCACCCGCCACGCCGTAGAGCAGGCGCTCCGCCTCGACGAGCAGGGAGCTCGCCTCCGCGTAGCGGCTTCGCGACGACTCGAGCACCGCGCGTTCGTGCGCAACCGACGCCGAGAGAAAGCGGTCCTCGGTCTGGGTCGCGATGGCCTCCGCTTCGTCGAGATGCGTCTGCGTGGCGCCGGGTTGGAGCGTGAGGAGGTAGTAGCCGACCCGCAGGAGTGCCTGCGCGATGAGGCGCGTGTCGCCGAGCTCGCGCCGGATCGCGATCGCCTCGGCGGTGGTCTCGAGATAGTCGGGGAGATCGCCGAGGCGCACGTGCAGCGCGGCGAGGGCGAGCAGTCCCTCCGCGCGCAGCTCGCTCCGCTCAGGCGCGCCGTCGAGCGCTGCCTCGAGCCCGCGTGCGCCCTCCGCGAAGTGCGAGCGCACGAGCCACCACGGCCAGAGCGCCACGGCCAGTCTCAGCGCGACGGGTCGGTCCGTGCGAAGCGCCGTGGCGAGTGCGGACCGCAGGTTGCCGTGCTCCGCGTCCAGCCGCGGCGCGAGTCCGCCCGTGGTGGCCTGGCTGAGCGGCGGCACGTGCTGGGCCGCGAAGCGCTCGTACCAGTCGAGATGGCGCCGCTCGAGCGCGCGGGTCTCGCCTGCCTCGGCGAGACGCTCGGCGCCGAACTGCCGCACGGTCTCGAGCAGCCGGTAGCGCGGCTGGCCCGCGTAGTGGTCCACCGCCACGAGCGACTTGTCCACGAGCCTGCTGAGCAGGTCGAGCACCCGTAGCTCGTCCAGATCTTCGGACGCGCAGATCTGCTCCGCGGCGTCGAGCGCGAAGCTGCCGGAGAACACCGGCAGCCGCCGGAACAGCACGCGCTCCTCGTGCGTGAGGAGGTCGTGGCTCCAGGCCAGCGTCGCGCGCAGCGTCTGCTGGCGGGTGAGCGCGGTCCTGCTGCCGGCCGCGAGCAGCTGCAGCGAGTCCCCGAGACGCTCGGCGATCTGCGCGGGCGACAGCACGCTCGTCCGCGCCGCCGCGAGCTCGAGCGCGAGCGGCATCCCGTCGAGCCGCGTGCATATCTCCGCGATCGCCTGGGTGTTCGCGCCACCGGGATCGAACCCCGGCGCCGCCTCGGCCGCGCGCTCGCAGAAGAGCCGTCCAGCCTCGCAGCGCAGGAGCTCCTCCTGGCTGATCTCGTCCGCCGAGTCCGGCAAAGACAGCGATGGCACGCGCCACGCCAGCTCGCCCGGCACGTGAAGCGGCTCGCGGCTCGTGGCGAGCACGGTCAGGTCCGGGCACGAGCGCACGAGCTCGAGCGCGAGCCGCGCACACGAGTCGATCAGGTGCTCGCAGTTGTCGAGCAGGAGAAGCAGCTTGCGCGCGGCGAGCTGGGTGGCGAGCGCGGTGGCCGGCGGCTGGCCCGCGCGCAGCTGGATGCCGAGCGTCTCCGCCACCGCGTCGGGCACGAGCGACTGGTCCTGCAGCGGCGCGAGGTCCACGGACCAGACGCCATCGGGGAAGCCGCGAAGTTTTCCCGCAGCGGCCTCGGTTGCGAGCCGCGTCTTGCCGCAGCCGCCGGGGCCGGTGAGCGTGACGAGCCGCGCGCGCTCGAGCAGCCGCCACACCTCGGTGAGCTCGCGCTCGCGGCCGACGAAGCTCGTGAGCCTGAGCGGCAGGTTGTTCGGCCCGGGAGCCACGGGGGAATCGCGCGAAGGCCGAGGCGCCTCCGCGTCTTCGCTCTCGCCCGGCGCGGTGAAGCTGCCGCTGAGGATCGACTGGTACAGACGGCGAGTCTCCGCGTCGGGCTCGTCCTCGAACTCGCGCCTCAGCGCCTGCCGCAGCCGCTGGTACTGCGCGAGCGCCTCCTGCCGGCGTCCGCTCAGCGCGAACAGCGTCATCAGCCGCCGGTGGGCGTCCTCGTGGAGCGGCTGCTCCACCAGCGCCCGCTGGAGCCAGCGCACCGCCGCCGCGGCGTCACCGGCTTGCTCCTCCAGAGCGGCGAGCTCGATCAGCAGTCCGATGCAGTGCTCGCGCAGTGACTCGCGGCGGGCGCTCGTCCAGTCCTCGTAGCGGTCCTCTGGGAGCAGCTCGCCCGCGTACAGCCCGACCGCGGACTGGCACAGCGCGCGGTCGCCGGAGCCGGAAGCGGAGGCCGCCGCGCGCTCGAACTCCTCCGCGTCCACCACGGCGTCGGAGAGCACGAGAGCGTCGTCGCGCAGCTCGATCGCCGCAGCGCCGTCGAGCCCTGCCGTCTCGAGCGCGCGCCGCGCCACATAAAGCGCCTGGTGCAGGTTGTTCGCCGCCGCGGCGACGTCGCGGTCCGGCCACAGCAGCTCGCTCGCGCGCTCCCTGTGCAATCGCCGCTCGGGCGCCAGTGCCAGCAGCTTCACGAGGCTCTTCGCCTTGCGCAGCCGCCACGCGCCCTCGCTCACCACCCGATCGCCCGTGGCGACGGAGAAGCCGCCTAGCAGCGAGATCCGGATGGGCGGGGGCATGGCTCTCGGCGAGCCTAACCCGGCTCCGCGGCCGGGTGCAACCGCGTTGCTACAGCGGAATCTCCCAGAGCGGGAACCAGCGTTCGAGCTCCTGCTCCATCGGCAGCTCGGGGCCGATCTGCGCCTTCAGCCGCAACTCGTGCTCCGTGTCGCGCGACTTGTCCCCGGTCGGCACGAACGGGTAGTAGGCGCCGCGCTTGAAGTTGTAGATGAAGTAGAGCGGCTTGCCGGCGTCCTCGAACGAGAACACCGCGCACAGCAGACGCTCGCCGTAGCCGCCGCCCTCGAGGTTGCTCGACACCACGTTGAGCGACACCACGAGGTCCTCGAACTCGTTGTCGCGGAGGATGATCCAGTGGTAGCCGAACTCGTCGTCCTTCGACTCCACTGTGGTGCCGGTGTCCTTCGCGGCGCTCCGCAGCAGGTCGTCGGTGTCCTTCACGATCGAGTTGAAGTCCGCGGTGGCGAGCGGCTGGAACACGATCCCGGCGGCGTCGCGGTGCTTCAGGCCCAGCGAAGTCTCGAGCGTGATGTACGCCGTGCTCATCGCGAAGAGCCGGTCGCGCGCCGGCTGCTTGACCTTCGTCCGCCCGAGGATCGCGTCGAGAAAGCCCAAGCGTTAGGCCGCGGCGGTGGCGGTGCCCTGGAGCTGCGCCTCGTACTGCTGGAGGCGGGCGATCCTGGCCTCCATCGGCGGGTGCGTCGCGAACAGCGTGCCCACCGACTTCTTCACGCTCGTGGGGATGATGAAGAACGCGTTCATGCGGCCCACCTGGCGGAGGTCCTGGTCGGGCACGCGCTGCATGGCGCCCGAGAGCTTCATCAGGGCCGAGGCGAGCGCGCTCGGGCGGCCGGTGATGATCGCCGCGCCGCGGTCGGCGCCGAATTCGCGGTAGCGCGAGAGGGCGAGCATCAGGAAGAACGAGATCACGTACACCGCGAACGACACGAGCAGCACGACCGCGAAGCCAGGCCCGTTGTCGTCGTCGTTGCCGCCGCCGAAGCCGCCGCCGAAGAAGAAGCCGAACTGGGTGATCATCGCGGCCACCGAGGCGAAGAAGCTCGCCATCGTCATCACGAGCACGTCGCGGTTCTTCACGTGCGTGAGCTCGTGCGCCATCACGCCCTCGAGCTCATGCGGCTCGAGCACGTTCATGATGCCGGTGGTGGCGCACACCACGGCGTTCTTCTGAGAGCGGCCCATCGCGAACGCGTTCGGCACCGGCGTGTCCGCCACCGCGATCTTCGGCTTGGGCAGATCCGCCTGGATGCAGAGGCGCTCGATCATCGCGTGCAGCCCGGGCGCCTGATCGGGCCCGACCACCTTCGCCCCCATGGCCGCGAGCGCGAGCTTGTCCGAGAAGAACAGCTGCGCGAGGGACAGCGCGCCGATGATCACCACCATCGTCGCGATGCCGGCGCCCGCGGCGAGGATCACGGCGATGAAGACGACGTACAGCGCCCCGAGGAAGAACATCGTGAGGACCATCCGGACCTGAAGACCGGGATCGCGTCCGAACTGAGCACGCTGGCGAGCCATGGTCTGTTCGATTCTAGACGGCTTTCTGCGGCGCACCCCAGCGCTTACAGGACCCTTAAGTTGGGCCGCTGCAAGACCGCTTGCAGCAAGCAGGAAAACGCCTCCGGATGACCTGTCTTCGGCGGCGCGCGTGATAGGGTCGCCGCCGTGCCCGCTGCAGAAATCCCTGCATAACGCGGGTAAACGGGGCGGATTTAACGGATGAGAAAGAGCTTCTGGCTTCCTCTGGTGCTGACGCTTGCGGCGTTCCTCCTGCTGCCCATGCCGGGCATGTCGGAGTCGCTGTCCACGCGCATCCAGCACCAGCGCGCGAAGATCGCGTCGAAGGTCCACCACGAGGGCGTCCTCACCACGACGATCTCGACCTTCAACAACCGGATCGAGAACCTGCAGGGCACGATCCGCGGGCTCCAGCAGCGTGAGGAGCGCATCCAGTCGACGCTCGACCAGAAGCGGGCCGAGCTGGCGCAGGTCCAGAACCAGCTGCAGGTGGCGCGCGACAGGCTCGCGCGCCTGCGCGCCCGGCTCGCGCTCGCGATGAACCAGCTGGCCGCCAGGCTCGTGGACGAATACGAGTCCGACCAGCCGGACATGGTCACCGTGATCCTCGAGTCCCACGGCTTCGACGACCTGCTCACGAAGGCGGACTTCATGCAGCGCATCTCGCGCCAGGACCAGCAGGTGGTGGGCGTGGTGAAGGTGCTCAAGGCGCAGACCGCCAAGCAGGCTGCGCAGCTCGCGGTGCTGGAGCGGAAGGCGCAGGATGCCGCCAACGCGATCGCTGCCCAGCGCAACGCGGTGGCGGCTTCGAAGGGCAAGCTCGTCAGCAGCCGCAACTCGCTCCAGCGCGCTCGCGACGGACGCCAGGCCGTGCTCGCCCGGGTGCGCTCGAGCCGCGTGCATCTCCAGGAGGGCCTCAAGGTGATGCTCGCGCAGCAGACGCGGATCGAGAACCAGCTCCGCAACGCCGCGCCGAATGCGTTCAACGGGCCGATCAAGCAGGGGTCAGGCCAGCTGATCTGGCCGGTGAACGGACCGATCACCTCGCCGTTCTGCGAGCGACGGGCCTGGGAGGCGTGCCATCCCGGCATCGACATCGGCGTGCCCACCGGCACGGCGATCCACGCCGCGGACTCCGGCCGCGTGACGATCGCCGGCTGGGTGAGCGGCTACGGCAACTACACCTGCATCCAGCACACCTCGACCATGTCCACCTGCTACGGCCACCAGGAGCGGATCCTGGTGCACGTGGGGCAGGGCGTGTCACAGGGTCAGGTGATCGGCATCAGCGACTGCACCGGCCTCTGCTTCGGGCCGCATCTCCACTTCGAGGTGCGCATCAACGGCACACCGGTGAATCCGCTGAACTACCTGTAGTTGGCGCAGTGGCGCTCGCTCCGCGACCAAGGCCTAGAAGCCGCGCAAAATGGGCATTCAGAGCGTAGAGTTCCGCCCTCGCGCGGGAGATCTAAGGCGAGCCGCGTCCCCAACGCGTTGAGAGCCACCAGGGCTTACATCACCAGTTTCGGCACAACCGGGCTGCTCATAGCCTCGGCGCTGCTCAGCCTGTCCGTGATGAGCGCGTTCGTGGCTTTCAACGGGTTCCCCGGGGAAGACGTGCAGGCGCCGATCCAGACGCTGCTCGTGCAGGAGCGCCAGACGCAGGTGCCGGTGCCCGCCAAGCCGGTGCATGCGGGCGTGCTTGCGGCCAAGAGGTCGGCCGCTCCCGCCGACACCCATCGCGTGGCGGCGAAGCACGCGAGCTCGCCCACCGCCAGCACCGGGCCGGTCGTGCATCGCACCGGTCCGAACGCCACTCAGCCCGCGCCCGCCCCGACGGCGCCGTCTGGCTCCGGCGGTGGCGGCACCGCCACACCGGTGGCTCAGACAACGCCGCTTGGCTCGCCGTCGCCGACGGGTACCGATCCGCAGCTGCCGCCCATCACGCTGCCCTCGATCCTTCCGCCGCCACCGCCGCAGCCCCCGCCGCCCGGCAGCTCGCAGCTGCCGATCGACACGAGCAGCATCACCGGGCTGCTCGGCGGCTCCTAGCTAATTCAGCTCGCCGCGCACCGCGCGGACGATGAACCTCACGCTCTCCGCCTGGATCTCGGCATCGTGCTGTAGCGAGCGGTGATGGCCGCCGGGTAGGAGAAGGAGACGCTTGGGATCGCCCGCCGCCTCGTACAGCTCCTGCGAGACGGTGTAGGGAACCTGCTCGTCGCCTTCCGCGTGCATCAGAAGCAGTGCCGTGTCCGGGGCGAGCGAGGCCGCGGCGTCACGCAGGCTCACGCCCTCGAGCCACGGCTCGAGCGCCTCGCGGTCCGCGCGGAAGCCGTCGAGCCGCCGTGCGCGCAGACCGAGCAGCAGGAGGTCCTGCGGCGCCGGGCAGATGGCGGCCACGGCCGCCGCGCGCCCGTCCTTCGCGGCCGCAAGGATTGCGCTGAAGCCGCCCATGCTCGAGCCGCGCAGTGCCACGGCCGGCGCGCCGCGCTCGCGCAGGAAGTCGAGCATGGCCACGGCGTCGTCGACCGCCCCGGGACCGAAGGAGCCGTCCGAGCGGCCGTGACCGCGCGCGTCGTAGGAGAGCGCGCTCAAGCCGTACGCCGCGCACACGCGCGCGTAGTCGTAGTGGCTCTCCTTGGCGGACCCGGCGCCGTGCAGGATCAGCACGCCCGCCTCCGGCTCGCCCTCCGGGCTGAACAGCGCGTGCGAGAGCCCGTCGCGCTCGCCTATCTCTGGTGCCCCGCCGGTCATGCGTTTCACTAGCATCGCGCACCATGCCAGGGCGCACGACCGAGGACGCGGCCGCCGTGTCGCATGTCTTCCCGATCGGGTCGCGATTGGGCGAGGCGGGGCGTCTCGAGGTGGGCGGCTGCGACGTGGTCGAGCTGGCGCGGGAATTCGGCACGCCGGCTTACGTCTACGCGGAGGACGACATCCGCACGCGCGCCCGGGCGTTCATGGACGCCTTCCGCGCGCGCACCGAGCACTTCGAGGTGGTGTACGCGAGCAAGGCGTTCCCGTGCACCGCCGTCTTCCAGCTGCTGGCGGCCGAGGGCATATCGGCCGATGTCGCGTCGGGCGGCGAGCTGTATCTCGCGCTGCGTGGTGGTGTGCCTCCCGAGCGCTGCTACTTCCACGGCAACAACAAGACCGAGGACGAGCTGCGCTTCGCCGTCGAGCAGGGCATCGGCCACATCGTGGTGGACTCGTTCGACGAGATCGAGCGGCTCGAGCGCATCGCACCGGGCCAGCGCATCCTGCTGCGGGTCACGCCGGGCATCGAGGCCGATACGCACGAGAAGATCCAGACCGGGCAGGTGGACTCGAAGTTCGGCTTCCAGATCGACGACCTGCCGCGCGCGCTCGATCGCATCAAGACCCTCGAGCTGCGCGGGCTGCACGCGCACATCGGCTCCCAGATCTTCGACCTCGACCCGCTCGAGCGCATCGCCGCGGTGCTCTCCGAACTGGGCGACTACCCGCTGCTCAATCTCGGCGGTGGCCTCGCGATCGCATACACGCGCGACCAGCATCCGCCGGAGATCGAGGACTACGTGGAGGCGCTGCTTTCGCAGGCGCCCGATGGTGTGACCGTGCTGTGCGAGCCCGGACGCTCGCTCGTGGGGAACGCCGGCGTGACGCTCTACACGGTGGGCACGGTGAAGGAGGTGCCCGGCGTGCGCACGTACGTGGCGGTGGACGGCGGCATGTCCGACAACCCGCGGCCGATGCTCTACGGCGCGCGCTACGAAGCCGAGCTGGCGGACCGCTTCGGCGGCGACACCGCGTGCCGCATCGTCGGCATGCACTGCGAGTCGGGCGACATCCTCGTGCCCGAGGCCAGGCTCGCCGATCCCAAGCCGGGCGACGTGCTCGTGATCCCCGCCACCGGCGCGTACTCGCACGCGATGGCGAGCAACTACAACGCGGTGCGGCGGCCGCCCGTGATCTTCTGCTCGGAAGGGAACGCCCGCGTGGTCGTGCGCCGCGAGACCTACGAGGATCTGGCGCTCCGTGACGTTTAGCGTCGGCCTCCTCGGCCACGGGACGGTTGGGGCGGCGTTCCACAAGCTGCTCGACGAGCGCGTGGACGCCATCGAGGCATCCACCGGGCTCCGGCCGGAGATCAGCGGCGTACTCACCCGCAGCCGTGGCGAGTTCGACGACCTCCTCGAGCGCTCCGACCTGATCGTCGAGCTGATGGGCGGGCTCGAGCCCGCGCGCGAGTACATCCTGCGCGCGATGGCGGCGGGCAAGCACGTGGTGACCGCCAACAAGCAGGTGCTCTCGCAGCATGGCGAGGAGCTGTACGCCGCGGCACGCGCGGCGAATGTGCAGCTGCGCTTCGAGGCCGCGGTGGGCGGCGTGGTGCCCGTGATCCGCGTGATCCACGAGACGCTCGCCGCGGCGCACATCGAGCGGGTGCACGGGATCGTGAACGGCACCACCAACTTCATCCTCAGCGAGATGGCGCGCACCGGCGCCTCGTACGGGGACGCGCTGCGCCAGGCTCAGGAGCTTGGCTTCGCGGAGGCGGACCCGACCGAGGACGTGACCGGCAAGGACGCCGCCGCCAAGATGGCGATCATCGCGCGCCTTGCCTTCGGCGTGGAAGTCCACCTCGACGACGTGCCGTACGAGGGCATCGACCACGTGACGGCGGACGACATCTCGTACGCGAAGGACCTCGGGCTTTCGCTCAAGCTGATCGGGAGCGCCGAGCGGATCGACTCGGGGCTCGCCGTGCGCGTGTACCCGGCGTTCCTCTACGGCGGGCATCCGCTCGCGTCGGTGAACGGCTCGTTCAACGCCGTGACCATCGAGTCGCCCGCGATCACCGAGATCACGCTCTCAGGCCCGGGCGCCGGCGGAACGCAGACCGCCTCCGCCGTGCTCGGCGACGTGATCTCCGCGATGATCCCGCCGCCCACGCTGCCGCCGCCCGCGCTCGACATCGAGCTGGTGCGCGACGTGGAGTCGGCCTTCTATCTCTACCTCGAGGTGGCGGACCGGCCTGGGGTGCTCGCCCAGGTGGCGGAGATCCTGGGGCTCCAGGGCGTGTCGATCAAGTCGGTGGTGCAGAAGGGCCTCGGCGACGACGCCGTGCTCGTGATGGTGATGCACCCGGTGCTCGAGTCGCGCTTCAGCGCGGCGGTGGAGCTGCTTGCGCGGCTCGACTTCGTGCGCGCGCGGCCGCGGACGCTGCGGGTGATCGAGGAGACATTCGAGGAGAAGTCGGCCTGAGCCTCTGGCGCTACCGCGACCGCCTCCCGGTGGACCCGCTCGTGACGCTCGAGGAGGGCGACACCCCGCTCATCCCGTCGCCCGCGCTGTCGGAGCGCACGGGCGCCGAGGTGTGGCTCAAGTTCGAGGGCGCGAATCCCACCGGCTCGTTCAAGGACCGCGGTATGACCGTGGCCGTGTCCGCCGCCGTGGAGGAGGGTGCCGAGGCGGTGATCTGCGCGTCCACGGGCAACACCGCGGCCAGCGCCGCGGCGTACGCGGCGCGGGCCGGATTGCGCGGCGCGGTGATCGTGCCCGAGGGGAAGATCGCGGCGGGCAAGCTCGCCCAGGCGCTGATGCACGGCGCCAAGGTGATCGCCCTGCAGGGGAACTTCGACCAGGCGCTTGCGCTCGTTCGCGAGCTGGCCGAGCGGCAGCCGATCGCGCTCGTGAACTCGGTGAACGAGTACAGGATCGAGGGGCAGAAGACCGGCGCGTTCGAAGTGTGCGACCAGCTCGGCGAGCCGCCCGACGTGCTCTGCATCCCGGTGGGCAACGCCGGGAACATCACCGCCTGGTGGCGAGGCTTCCGCGAGTACGACGTTGCGCCGCGGCTGCACGGATATCAGGCAGAGGGAGCCGCGCCGCTGGTGCACGGCGCGCCGGTGGAGAATCCCGAGACCGTGGCGTCGGCCATACGCATCGGCAACCCCGCCCGCTGGGAGGACGCGATGGACGCGGTCACGAGCTCGCGCGGTGAGATCCGCGCGGTGTCGGATGCCGAGATCCTCGAGGCGTACACCTTCCTCGGCGCTCGTGAAGGCGTGTTCTGCGAGCCGGCGTCGGCAGCGTCCGTGGCGGGTTTGCTGAAGCATCCGGTGGAGGGCCGCGTGGTGTGCGTGCTCACCGGTCATGGCCTGAAGGACCCCGCCACCGCGATGGCGCAGGCCACCTCCGTGATCCCGTGCGAGCCGGAGATCGACGCGGTGGAAAAGGCGGTGTTCGGAGCGTGAACCGCACCCGCGTGGTCCGCGTTCCGGCGTCGTCGGCCAACCTTGGCCCGGGCTACGACGTGCTGGCCGCCGCGCTCGCGATCCATCTCGAGCTGGAGGTGGAGGAGACAGGCGAGTTCGCCGTGGAGTCGAACCTGGACGGCATCGCGCACGACCGCTCGAACCTGTGCGTGCGCGCGTTCGAGAAGCTCCACTCCGCCGACGGCGTGACGTTCAGGATCCAAAGCGACATTCCGCTCGCCGCCGGGCTTGGCTCGAGCGCCGCGGCGATCATCGCGGGCCTCGCGGCGGCGGACCACATGTTCGAGCTTGACGCGGGGCTGCTGCCGCTCGCGGTTGGGCTCGAGGGCCATCCGGACAACGTCGCGGCCGCGCTGCGCGGTGGCTTCGTGATCTGCACAGGTGACCGCGCCGAGCGCTTCGACCCGCCGCCCGAGCTCGAGGGCGTGATCGCGATCCCGCCGCACCAGGTGCCGACCGCGGAGGCGCGCGCCGCGCTGCCGGCGGACGTGCCGATGGCGGATGCCGTGCACAACGTCGCTCACGCGTCGCTGCTCGTGCTCGGCCTCGCGCGAGGCGACTTCGACCTCGTGGCCCGCGGGCTCGAGGACCGCATTCACCAGCCGCGGCGCGCGCGCCTCTACCCACGCTCGATGGAGCTGCTCGCACGCGCGCGCGAGCTCGGAGCGCTGGGCGCGAGCATCAGCGGAGCCGGACCTGCGGTGCTGTTCTGGTCGCACTTCGAGCAGACCGGCGCCGTGCTCGAAGCGCTGCGAGCCGAGGCACCCGACTGCGAGGTGCGCCGCGTGCAGTTCGACCCGAGCGGCGCCGATGTGAGGGCGCTCGCGTGAATCGGGTAGTGGAGGCCGCGGGCGGCGTCGTCCTGAATGACGCCGGCGAGATCGCCGTGGTGTACCGGCCGAAGTACGACGACTGGACGCTTCCGAAGGGCAAGCTCGAGCCGGGCGAGAGCTGGGAGGACGCCGCCGTGCGCGAGGTGCAGGAGGAGACCGGCCTCGCGTGCGAGCTCGGGGACGAGCTCGGCAGCGTGTCCTACACCGACCGTCACGGCCGGCCGAAGACGGTTCGCTACTGGCGCATGAGCGTGCGCGACGGCGAGTTCGCACCCAACAACGAGGTGAGCGAGCTGCTCTGGCTGAGCCCGGGTGACGCCGCCTCGCGGCTCAGCTTCGACCGCGACCGCGAGATCCTCGCCCGGCTCTAACCGTCCCCGCTCTCGGGTAGCGCCGCTACCCCAGATCGAGGTATCTTCGGCGCGTGACTCGCGGTCTTCGCCTCTTGGCGGCGACGTCTGCCGCCATTTTTTGTTTCTCCATTCCGGCCTCCGCCTTCACGCGGCCCGGCGACCTGGACTCCGGCTTCGTCGGCACCGGTCTCGGCACGCTCGGCACCGTCCAGACCGCGATGGGCAACGCGATCCCGCCGCTCGCCTCCGGCGCCGCGGTGGTGGTGCTGCCCTCGACGGAGGCGCAGCCGGACCCGAAGATCGTGGTGGCAGGCTCGGCGAAGAAGGACGGCCACAGCGTGTTCGCACTTGCCCGCTACAACTCGGACGGCACGATCGACAGCACGTTCGGAAGCTCGGGAGTGGTCACGCTCCCGGTCGGCGACGGGGACGCCGCGGCCACCGCCCTGCTGCTTCGCCCGGACGGCTATCTCTTGGTCGGCGGCTGGGCGATGCAGGGCTCCGATCGCGTGTTCGCGATCGTGATGCTCACGCCCACCGGCGGGCTCGATCCCGTGTATGGCGACCCCGCCACGCACACCGTCCTCACTCCGGTGGGCACGCCGGACTCGGGCGCCCGCGACGCCAGCATCCAGGCGCTGACGCTCGGGCCGCTCAACTCCGTGCTCGCTGCGGGTTGGGCGCTCGACGGAAGCGTCGACAAGGTCGCGCTTGTGGACTACGCGGAGCTCGGCGGAGTGAACACCTCATACGGGCCCGCGAACACGGGCGTGGTGCTCACCGACAATGGCTCGGGCGGAGCGCTCCGCGCCTTCGCGATGGTGCCGGCCCCCGACGGTGGCGCGTTCGTGGCGGGCGACAGCGGCACGAGCGGCCCGTGGCCGCTGCTGCGCTACGGCCCTGACGGCGATCTCGACTGGCGCACGCTCACCGCGATGGGCGGCGGCGGCTCGGCCCACGCCCGCGCACTGCTGATGCAGACCGACGGCCAGCTGGTTGTGGCAGGGCGCGCGGCGGACGGCGGGGCGGACCGCATCGCGCTCACGCGCTACAGCGAGACCGGTGCCCTCGACACGACATTCGGAAGCGGCGGGAAGGTGATCACTCCGCTCGGCTCCACGGCCGGCGCGTCCGGAGTCGTGGATGTGCTCGGCCGGCAGATCATCGCCTCGGGCGACGCGACAGTTGGCGGCGTCCAGGGGTTTGCGCTTGCCGATTACGACCAGAGCGGGAACCTCGACCCGACCTTCGGCTCGGCCGGAACAGTGTTCACGCCCTTCCTCGACTCGGGCGGCAATCCGCTGCCCGGTGTGTCCGCAGCGGGCGCGGTCGAGCAGCTCGACACGAAGCTCGTCGTGGCCGGCGGCATCCGGCAGAACACGGGAGGCAAGTTCGCGCTCGCCCGCTACATCACGAACGTGCCGGGCTCGAGCGCCGGCGGCGTGCAGGGACCCTTCAGCGGCTCGCCCGGCGGGCTGACCCCGAGCGGTGCCGGCTCGGGCCGCGCGGGAATCCTCATCGGCCGCGCGAAGATGCGCGGCCGCACGCGCGCCACGGTTCACCTGAAGTGCGTGGGCACCGCCGTCTACTGCCGCGGCACGCTGCTCGTGCGGATGACGCGCCGCGTGGGGCGCCACCACAAGCGCTACAAGGTGGCGAGCGTGAAGTTCAACGTGACGAGCGGAAAGACAGGCACCCTGAAACTCCGCCTATCCCACCGAGCAGTAACGGTGCTCAAAAGACAGCACCGGTTGAGGACAGCGGCAAGCGCAAAGGCAAAAGATGCAGCGGGCCAGACGTACCGCGACGCAGTCGGACTGACGCTGACACTGGGCACTGGGCACTAGGCACTGGGCGCTCCAACCACTGCCCACCGCCTACTCGCAAAGCGATAGCCACAAGTGGCAAGCCTCGCCACGATCAGCCCGAGCAGCCCGCACCACACGCCGACGATTCCCCAGTCGAACGCGAGCGACAGCAGCGCGATCGGGGCGAACACGGCAAGCGACGAGAACACCATCGACCACTTGAGAAAGCGCGTGTCGCTCGCGCCGATGAGGATGCCATCGAGCGCGAACACGAGCGCGTTCACCGGCTGCATCAGCGCGAAGATCGGCCAGATCGCGTGTAGGCGGTCGATCACGCGCGGGTCGTTGGTGAACGCATGCGGGAGCACGTCGATCAGCGCGAGCATCACGCCGGCGAACAGCGTGCCCACGAGGAACGACCAGCCGAGCATTCGTAGCGATGCCTCCCATGCCTCGCCCGCGCGGTCCGCGCCCAGCGCGCGGCCGACGATCACCTGGCCGGCGATCGCGACCGCGTCCAGGATCAGGGCGAGGAAGGTCCAGAGCTGGAACGCCACCTGGTGCGCGCCGAGCGACGCCGCGCCGACGCGAGCCAGCACGGCGCTCGCGACGAGGAAGGCGGCGTAGAGCGAGGCGGTGCGGATGAAGATGTCGCCGCCCACGCGCGCGAGCGGCTGCATCAGATCCCTCCGCGGGCGCCGCGTGCTCGCAGGCGCGCGCCACAGCTCGGCCGCGAAGGCCGCTCCCATGCCGGCCTGCGCGATCACCGTTCCCCAGGCCGATCCCGCGAGGCCCCAGCGGAACACGTAGACGAAGACCACCTCGAGCACGACGTTCACCAGGTTCGCCACCACCACGATCACGAGAGGCGTGCGCAGGTCAGACACTCCGCGCAGGTAGCCCTGACCAGCGAGGGCGATCAGCGCGAACGGCAGGCCGAGCGCGCCGATGCGCAGGTACAGCACCGCTAGGCTGCCCGTGCGATGGGCGCCACCGAGCGCGTGCACCGCCGGCACTGCAAGCGCGAGCCCGAGCACGAGCAGCAGCGCGCCGACCGCGCTCGCGAGCCAGAACGCCTGCGCCGCCATCGAGCCCGCGGCTTCCTCGCGTCCCGCGCCGTGGTAGCGCGCCACCTGTGCGGTGGTGCCGTAGGTGAGGAAGTTGAAGATCGTGAACGTGCCGGTGAGCAGCGTGCCCGCCAGCGCGAGCGCGGCGAGCTGCGGCGTGCCGAGGTGCCCGACGATCGCCGTGTCCACCAGGATGTAAAGCGGCTCGGCCGCGAGCGCGCCGAGCGCCGGGAGGGCGAGCTTGAGGATCTCGCGGTCGTGCGGCGAGCGCCGGAACACGCGGCGGGAACGTGAGAGAACTCTCATTTACTCTTTATCTCGGCTTGGGCAGGGCCGTTTGGGCCGGTGGGTAATGTCAGTCAAAGAACCTGCCCCGGACGATTGGGAGCACATATGGCGTACCGGACGAGGGTGCTCGTCGTGGCCAACAGGACAGCTGATTCGGAGGGCTTGGCCCATGCGCTGTCCGAACGAACCGACGCTACCGACGCGGCGTTCACGCTTCTCGTGCCGGCCACCCATCGCGGGCCCGATCGGCCTCAGGGTCGCGAGGTGGCGCGCACCCAGCTCGCGGCCGGCCTCAAGCGCTTTCGCGACGCCGGACTCGAAGTGGACGGTGCAGTCGGCGATCCCGACCCGATCGTCGCCGTGTCCGAAGTCTGGAAGCCGGGGCAATTCGACGAGGTGATCGTCTCCACCCTCGAGGGCGACGCGTCGCGCTGGCTCGAGTACGACCTGCCGCACCGGATCGCCAAGCTCACGGACTGCCAGGTTCAACACGTCGTGCCGTCGCGCGTGGAACGTGAGCTCGCGCGCAAGAGCCTGCGGCGGCCGCTGCGCCAGCGGCCAAAGCGCTCGCTCGGCCCCTTCGCCGGACCCGCCTAGCCCTAGAGCTCCGCGCGCCGGTCGGCCCAGCCGGTCTCGGCCTCGAGCTGCGACGCCAGCGTGAGCAGCGCGGCCTCGCCGAGCGGCTTCCCCGCGAACTGGACGGCGGCCGGCAGCCCGTCCTCTCCATGGAACAGCGGCATCGAGATCGCCGGCTGGCCTGTGACGTTGAACACCGCGGTGAAGGGCGTGAAGACTCCGGTGCGCGCGAACTCGGCCATCGGGTTGTCGCCGTCCGGCTTGATGTCGCCGACCTCGAGCGGGCGCTGCGCGAGCGCGGGCGTCATGACCATGTCGAACTCCGAGCCCCACTCGATCACCTGGCGCGAGTAGCGCTGCAGCTGCGACATCGCGGCCATGTACTCGATCGAGCTCTGCCCGAGCCCGCGCTGGAACATCTCCCACGTCAGCTTCTCCACACGATCCGGCGTGGGCTCGGAGCCCGACACCATGCCGCCGAACGCCACGCCCAGCCCGATATTCGCCGCATAGAGAACGGTGAACAGCGCCAGCATGTGAGCGTCGCCCTCGCGGCCCCAGGGCGGGTCCACCTCCGTGACCTCGTGGCCGAGGCGGGCGAGCAGCTCCGCCGCATCGCGCACCGCGCGCTCGCAGATCGGATCGATCGCCGCCTCGATCGGCGGCTTCATGACGAGCGCTATGCGCAGCTTGCCCGGGTCGCGTCCCACCGCGTTCGCAAACGGCTCCGCCGGCGGCGGGGCCCAGGTGGAGTCGCCGAGCTCGTATCCGGCCATCACGTCGAGCGCGCGGGCGCTGTCCTCGCAGGTCCTCGCGAGCACGCCGTCGGTGGAGAGGAACGCGTCGCCGAGGTCGGGCCCGCGCGAGATGCGGCCGCGGCTCGGCTTCAGCCCCACGAGCCCGCAACAGGCCGAGGGGATGCGGATCGAACCGCCGCCGTCGCTGCCGTGGGCGATCGGCACCATGCCGGCGGCAACCGCGGCAGCGGAGCCGCCCGACGACCCGCCCGGCGTGCGGTCGAGATTCCACGGGGTGCGCGTGGGGCCGAAGCGGCGCGGCTCGGTCACCGGGATGATCCCCAGCTCCGGCGAGCTCGTCTTGCCCACGATCACGAAGCCGGCCTCGCGGTAGCGCCGCACCACGTAGCC
>JAICJR010000191.1 GCA_025928345.1 Thermoleophilaceae bacterium
CAGATGTATACAGTAGCCTTTACTTCACGCTTGGCCCGACCATCCGAGGAGTTCGCATGACCGTAAGTCCCGCCGCGCCCACCACGCGGCTGCGCAACGGCGACGCGCTCGAGGACATCGTCCGCCCGCAGGACGGGCTGATCTCGCGCCGCATCTTCACCGACCCGGAGGTCTTCGAGCTCGAGCTCGAACGCATCTTCGGCAAGGGCTGGTTCTTCATCGGGCACGACAGCGAGATCCCGGAGCCCGGCGACCTCGTCACGCGCCCGTGCGGCATCGACCCTGTCGTGCTCATCCGCGACGACGACGAAGTGGTGCACGCCTTCCTCAACTCCTGTCGCCACCGCGGCATGCGCATCGCGCGGACCGACCGCGACAACGCCACCTTCCTCAAGTGCCCGTACCACGGCTGGTCGTACAAGAACAACGGCGAGCTGCTCAACGCCGCGTGTGAGAACCACTACGGCGAGGGCGAGCTGGTGAAGGAGGAGCTCGGCCTGATCCCGGTGGCGCAGCTGGGCAGCTACCACGGGCTCTGGTTCGGCACCTGGGACGAGCACGCGCCGCCGCTCGAGGAGTGGCTCGGCGACATGCGCTGGTACATGGACATCATCTTCGGCCGCACCGGCGGCATCGAGATCATGGGCCCGCCGCAGATCTGGGAGGTGGACACCGCGTGGAAGTTCGCCACCGACAACTTCACGGACAACTTCCACGTGTTCTCCTCGCACCACAGCCTGGTGGAGCTGGGCATGCTGCCCAACAACCCGGACTTCGCGGCCTACGGCCACATGATCGTGGCGGGCAACGGTCACATCCTTCACTTCGTGCAGGGCGAGCCGGGCAACGACCACTACCGCAGCCTCGGCCTCTCGCACGATCTGCGCGAGAAGTTCTCCGAGTTCCTCACGCCGGAACAGAAGGGCATCGCCGACGACCACGGCTACAGCGCCGGCACGATGTGGCCCAACTTCCACTGGCTCCAGCTGATCAGCGCGGGCGACATGGAGTCGGAGGAGGAGGCGTTCCTCAACCTGCGCATGGAGACGCCGATCTCGCCCACGCGCACGCGCATGTGGTCGTGGCTCGCGGTCGACAAGGACGCGACGCCCGAGTACCGCAAGAAGGTCTACGAGACCTACGTGCGCACGTTCGGGCCGTCCGGGATCTTCGACCAGGACGACATGGAGAACTGGGAAGACTGCACGCGGGCCAACATGGGTCCCGCGGCGCGGCGCCACACGCTCCACCACAAGATGGGGCTGAACCGGGCAACGGCCACGGATTGGCCGGGCCCGGGTGTCGCCTATCCGGACAGCTACGGCGAGATGACCCAGCGCTCCTGGTACGCGCAGTGGCTGCAGACGATGGCCGCGAACGGGAACGGGAGGCGGTCGTGAGCCAGCTCGACACGGCCGGCACGCCGGTCCTTCCGAACAGCGAGCTCTACGGGCGCGTGCTCGAGTTTGTCCACCGCGAGGCGGAACTGCTCGACACCTACAAGTTCGACACCTGGCTCGGCCTGTTCACCGAGGACATCGACTACCAGATGCCCGTGCGCACAACCCGTTTCCTCACGGACGGCGACGGCTTCGAGGAGTTCGGGCTGATGTCCGAGAACCACGCGTCGCTCACCACGCGCGTGAGGCGGCTCGAGACGGAGTTCGCCTGGGCGGAGGTGCCGCCATCGCGCACGCGTCACTTCATCAGCAACGTGATCGTCGAGCAGGACGGTGACTCGATCGAGGTGCGCGCGTGCTTCATGGTCACGCGCACGCGTCAGGACCTCGACTACCAGATGTACACGGGCCAGCGGATCGACCGGCTGGTGCCGGACGGCGACAGTTTCAAGATCGCGCGCCGCAGGATCCTCGCCGATCAGACGGTGATCACCGGCACGAACCTGAGCGTCCTGTTCTGAATCCAGTGGAGACAGGGGAGTACGTGGCCGTCGTGTCGATCGGCGACCTGCGGCCGGGCTTCATGACCACGCACGTGGTCGAGGGCCGCGACATCGTGATCGCGATGACCGACGAGGGGCCGTCGGTTTACGACGGCTACTGCTCGCACGCGGAGTTCAAGCTCGGCGACTGCCGCCTGCGCCGTGGCTGCGAGATCGAGTGTCCGATGCACGGCGCACGCTTCCGCGCGGTTGACGGCGAGGTGCTGAAGGGCCCCGCCACCGAGCCGCTCGAGCGCCTCGAGTCCCGCGTGGAGGACGGGCGCGTGATGGTGCTCGTGGACTGGCTCCTGTGACATGAAGGTCCTCCTCACCGGCGACCGCGGGCGGCTCGGACCCGCCGCCCGCGATTCGCTGGCAGGGGCGGGACACGAGGTGAGCGGCTTCGACGTCGACCGCGGCGACATCCTCGACGCCGCGGCCGTTCGCGCGGCACTGCGCGGGATGGACGCGGTGGTGCACCTCGCCGGCCTCGCCGACGACCGCGCCGGCGCGCCCGAGGATGTGCTGACGGTGAATCTGCTCGGCACCTGGAACGTTCTGGCCGGCGCGCAGGCCGAGGGCGTGGGCCGCGTGGTCTACGCGTCGTCCGGCAAGGCGCTCGGGATGCTCGAACGCGAGCCGGACTACCTGCCGGTGGACGACGCGCACCGCGGCATGCCCGCGCGCCCGTACGGGTTGTCCAAGTGGCTCGCCGAGGAGATGTGCGAGGTGTTCACGGCGAGCACCGGCATCGCGACGATCTGCCTGCGTCCGGTCCTGGTGCTCGACGCGGAGGGCTATGAGCGCTTCGCGGGCGTAACCGAGCTGCCGCTTCCGGAGACTGCCGCCGCCTGGCACCTCGGCGTATTCGTCGACGTGGAGGACGTGGCCGCGGCGATAGTCGCGTCGGTCGAATGCCCCGAGCCCGGCCACGCCCGCCTACTCCTCTGCGCCGACGACATCGCCTCCGACCGTCCCTCTGCCGAACTGGCAGCCGAGCACCTACCGACCGTGCCATGGCGAGATGGCGAGCAGGTCGCTGGACGAGCAGCGCTGATCGACTGCAGCGCGGCGAAGGAGTTGCTGGGCTGGAAGCCGAAGCACGGCTGGCTCGACCGGCCGGGGGTGCGTCAGCACATAGCTTGACCCGCCGCACCAATCTGTATACAGTTGCCACCTTGGACCCGACATTCCTCTCGGCCACCGAGCTGCTCGACGAGTTGCGCGGAAAGAGGATCTCGAGCAGCGAACTGCTCGAGCACTATCTCGACCGCGTAGAGCGGCACAACCCCGACGTGAACGCGGTGGTGACGCTCGACACAGAGCGCGCCCGCGAGCAGGCCGCGGCTGCCGACGACGCCCGCTCTCGCGGCGAGGATCTCGGTCCGCTCCACGGGTTGCCGATCACGATCAAGGACGCACTCGAGACCCAGGGCCTGCGAACCACCTGCGGCGCCGAGTTCCTCGCCGCCCACGTGCCCGCGAAGGACGCCACCGCCGTCAAGCGCCTGCGCGACGCGGGCGCTGTGATCTTCGGCAAGACCAACACGCCCACCATGGCGGCCGACGGCCAGGCGTACAACACGCTCTTCGGCACCACCAACAACCCGTGGGACTTCGAGCGCTCGCCCGGCGGCTCCTCGGGCGGCTCCGCGGCCGCGCTCGCCGCAGGCCTCACGTCGCTCGAGCTGGGCAGCGACATCTCCGGTTCGGTGCGCATCCCCGCGGACTACTGCGGCGTGTACGGGCACAAGCCGAGCTACGGCCTCATCCCGCTGCGGGGCCACATCCCCGGGCCGCCCGGCTCGCTGGTGGAGGCCGACATGAACGTGCTGGGCCCGCTCGCCCGAAGCGCGGACGACCTCGAGCTGGCCCTCGACGTGATGGCGGGCCCGGACGAGGCTCGTGCCACGGCATGGCGCCTCGAGCTCCCGCCCGCACGCCACAGCAACCTCTCCGAGTACCGGCTCGCGGTCTGGCTCGACGACGAGGCCTGCCCGGTCGAGCGCGAGCTCGTGGACATCCTGCGCGGGGCGGTGGACGCGCTGTCCGACGCCGGCGCGCAGATCACCGAGCGCCCCGCGCCGGTGCCGCTCGAAGAAGCCTGGCGTACGCACCGAGCCCTGCTGATGGGCGTGGCCTCCGCCGGACTGAGCGACGACGACTTCGCCGGCCTCAGCGGGTTCGCCGGCTCGGCGCCGCCCGATGCCGAGGAGACCGTGGCGCTCCTTCATGCGCGCTGGCTCGTGCAGTCCAAGCGCGATTGGAACTTCGTCCACGACGCGCGCACGCGCGCGAAGGCCGCGTGGGCGGACTTCTTCCAGGACTTCGATGCGTTCCTCTGTCCGGTTGCGTGTTGCGCGGCGCCGCCGCACGACCAGTCGCCCGACATGGAGGCACGCGTGATCGAGGTGAACGGCGAGACACGTCCCTACTGGGACCAGGTGTGCTGGATCGCGTACGCGGGCGCCGCGGAGCTGCCGGCAGTGTCTGCACCGGTTGGGACCACGGCTGCAGGCCTCCCGGTTGGCCTGCAGATCGTGGCTCCCTATCTCGAGGACCGCACCGCGATCGACGTCGCGCGCCGCGCCGCGGATGTGATCGGAGGCTTCGTCGCCCCGCCGCGCTTCCGGACCGAGCAGCTGGGAGCCACGGCTTGACCTCCCTGATCGAGCCGGCAGAGGCGAGCGGCCAGGCGGCCGCGCGCGACCGTCTGGCCGGGCGGCGAATCCTCGTTGTCGGCGCCGGCACCGCGCGCTACGACGGCCAGGCCGAGGGGAAGATCGGCAACGGGCGAGCGATCGCGACCCTCGTCGCGCGCGAAGGCGCCACCGTGGCGTGCGCGGACCGCGATCGGGATGCCGCGGAGGCGACGGCAGATCTCATCCCCAGCAACGCGCATGTGCTCGAGGCCGACGTCGCGGACCCGGACGCCTGCCGCAGGCTGGTGGCCGACGCCGCCGAGGCGCTCGGTGGGCTCGACGGAATCGTGCTCAACGTCGGCATCCTCGGCCCGTTCGGCCTAGCGGAGACCTCTCCCGAGGACTGGGACCGGCTCTTCCACGTCAACGTCCGCTCGCACGCGCTGCTCTCAACCCACGGGCTCGGCGTGCTCGAAGAGGGCTCCTCGATCGTCTTCATGTCCTCGATGTCCGCGTTCCTGCCCGGCATCGGGATCCCCGCCTACGACATGGCGAAGGCGGCGGTGATGGGCGTGATGCGCCACGTCGCGATGGAGGGGGCGCCGCGCAAGATCCGCGCGAACGCCGTCCTCCCGGGCGTGATCGACACGCCGCTCGGCGCCGCCAGCGCGCCGCCCGACGCGCGCGACCGCGGCCGCATCCCGCTGCCGCTCGGCCGCCGCGGGACGCCGTGGGACGTCGCCTACACCACGCTGTTCCTCTTGTCGGGCGAGGCCTCGTACATCACTGGACAGGGCATCGTCGTCGACGGCGGCGTGACCACTCTCTTTGCCGGCGCATAGCCACTCGACCCGATAGGAGAAGCACAGATGCCCAAGGACCTCCGGACGTTCATCAACCAGGTCGAAGAGGCCTACCCGAGCTCGTACCTCAGCACCTCGCGCGAAGTGGACCCGCGCTTCGAGCTCACCGGAGTGCTCCGCAAGTTCCAGGACGAGGGCCGCTTTCCGATGGTGATGTTCGAGAACGTGAAGGGCTGCGACGTGCCCGTGCTCGGCAACGCGCTCGGCAGCCGTGACCGCCTCGCGCTCCTCTTCGACAGCGACAGCAAGGGGGTCGCGGCGGCGTACGAGAAGAGGCAGGGCACGAGGATCCCGCCCGAGACCGTCGACACCGGCCCGGTGAAGGAGATCGTGGAGACCGGCGACGACATCGACGTCACGCGGATCGCCAACATCGTGCACTGCGCCGACGACGGCGGCGAGTACATCTCGAGCGGCGTGACCGTGGCGAAGGACCCCGACAGCGGGGTCTACAACGCCGGCATCTACCGGATCCAGGTGATCGGCCCGCGCGAGATGCGGCTCGACCCGGGCGCGTACTCGCACATCTGGCACCTCCACCACAAGCACGAGCAGCGCGACGAGCCGCTC
>JAICJR010000272.1 GCA_025928345.1 Thermoleophilaceae bacterium
AGGCGCTCCCGTCGGAGCCCCCGGGGCAGCCGGTGGAGGGGGGAAGCTGGCGTACGGCGCAGCGCCTCATGCGCGGCTACGAGTTCGCCGATCCTTCCATCGTTCGCGCGCTCTACGACCGCGACGAGCCGCTCGGGGGACGAGCGATGCTGCTCGAGATGCGCTTCCACGGTCTTCGCTTCCACGGCGGCGTGCGCGTCTCGGAGGTCTACGACGAGGAGCGTGAACGTGACGGCCGTGCGGCCCGCGTATGGGGCTGGGCCTATCAGACTCTCGAGGGTCATCTCGAGATGGGACAGATGGACTGGCAGGTGTGGAAATGGCTGGACAGCGGCGACGTGGAGTTCCGCATCCACGCGTACTCCCGACGGGCGCCGGAGCGGAGCCCGATCGTGCGTCTCGGCTTCCGGCTGTTCGGCCGTCGCCAGCAACTCGTCTTCCTGCACAACACCCTCAAGCGCATGCGCCGCCTGACGGAGGCCGCGATGCGCGAGGGAGGCGGGGGGCCCGTCCGCAGGGCTGCCGAGAACGTGGAGAATGGCTGGGCCGGAGAATGAGCCGCTTTCCGTTCCGATTCGATCCGCGTTACCGGAGGGCCGCCCGGCCGTTCGGGGTGAGCCCCGAGCGCGCGTGGGTCGACGTGAAAGACGGGGAGCTGGAGGCGCGCTACGGGCCGTGGCGGGTCCGAACGCCGCTCGAGAACGTAAGAGCGGCGGAGATCACGGGTCCCTACGCCTTCCTCAAGACCGCGGGACCGGCGCGGCTGGCGATCACAGACCGGGGCCTGACGTTCGCGAGCAACGGCGAGCGCGGCGTTCGCATCGACTTCGCCACGCCCGTGCGCGGGATCGACCCGCTCGGCCTGATTCGCCACCCGGAGCTGACCGTCACGGTGGCGGACGTCGAGAAGCTCGCCGGGATCCTGCGCGGCGAGCAGAGCTGACGGCCGAGGATCCCGCAACGTGCGGGAACCGCACTCGATGACCTATGACCCATGGCCTATGACCTCGCTGTGCTGTCCACTCCCGACCCTAAGATCGCTCTCCGATGCCGCCCAGCCCGGCCGTACACCTTCACGTCCACTCCGAGTACTCGCTGCTCGACGGCGCCTGCAAGATCCAGGGGCTGGTGGACCGCGCCGCGGAGTTCGGCCAGCCCGCCCTCGGGCTCACCGACCACGGCGTGATGAACGGGTCGATCGAGCTCTACAAGGCGTGTAAGAAGGCAGGGATCAAGCCGGTCCTCGGGCTCGAGGCCTACCTCGTCGACGACGTCCGCAGCGAGGCCGTGCGCTACGAGCGCAACCACCTCACCCTGCTCGCCGCCACGGACCAGGGCTTCCGCAACCTCACCAAGCTCAGCTCCGTCGGCTTCCTCGAGGGCTACAAGCGCGGCAAGGCCAACGTGGACCTCGACATGCTGGCCCGCCACTCGAAAGACGTGATCGCCCTCACCGGCTGCCTGCAGTCGCGCTTCTGCCGCCGCATCGTGGAGGACAACCCGGCAGAGGCGCGCTCGCATGTGGACGACCTGCTGCAGGTGTTCTCGCCGGAAAACGTCTACTTCGAGGTGCAGGTCAACGGCATCGCCGACCAGGACAAGGCGAACGAGGGGATCGTGCGGGTTGCGCAGGAGGTGGGGCGGCCGCTCGTCGGCACCGCGGACGTTCACTACCTGCGGCGCGAGGACTACGGCCACCACGCGGCGCTCCTGTGCGTGCAGACCAAGTCCACGCTGCGCGAGCCGAAGCTGAGCTTCGACACCAACGAGTTCTATTTGAAGGACAACGCCGAGATGGCGAACGCCTTCGCCCCCTTCCCGGGCGCCGTTGAGACCTCGCTCGAGATCGCCGAGCGCTGCAACGTCGAGATCGAGCTCGGCAAGATGCTGATTCCGCGCTACCCCACGCCGAACGGTGAAGCGGAGGGTGACTATCTGCGCGAGCGGGCGATGGAGGGGCTGCGAGAGCGCTATGGCGATCCGCCGCCGGCCGAGGCGGTCGAGCGGCTCGAGATGGAGCTCGGCGTGATCGACCGGATGGGCTTCTCGGGCTACTTCCTGATCGTCTGGGACTTCGTCAAGTTCGCCAAGGACAACGGCATCGCCGTCGGCCCGGGCCGCGGCTCGGCGGCCGGCTCGATCGTCTCCTACTCGCTGCGGATCACCGATGTCGACCCGCTCCGATACGACCTGCTGTTCGAGCGCTTCCTCAACGCCGAGCGCGTGTCGATGCCGGATATCGACATCGACTTCTCGGTGAAAGGGCGCGACCGCGTGATGCGCTACGTGGCCGACAAGTACGGCCAGGACTCGGTGGCGCAGATCGTCACCTTCGGCCGCATGTTCCCGCGCGCGGCCACGCGCGACGCCGCGCGCGTGCTCGGGCACGACTACGGCGCGGGCGACCGGCTGGCGAAGCTCATCCCGGACCCGATCATGGGCCGCTCGCCGTCGTTCGAGGACTGCCTAAAGCCGGGGGAGGAGCTCGCGCGCGCGTACGCCGAGGACCCGGTGGCTAAGGAGATCGTCGACCTCGCGCGCGGCCTCGAGGGCACGGTGCGCAACTCGTCTATCCACGCGGCGGCCGTGGTCATCGCGGACCGCCCGCTCACCGACGTCGTACCGCTGCAGCTGGCCGAGGATCGCGGTGTGGTGGACGAGGACGGCGGGCGCGCTTACCGCACGGTCACGCAGTACTCGATGAAGCCGATCGAGGAGATCGGCCTCCTCAAGATGGACTTCCTGGGGCTGCGCAACCTCGACGTGATCGAGTCGGCGCTCGACATCATCGAGCGCTCGGCCGGACAGCGTCCGGACATGTCCTCGCTGCCGCTCG
>JAICJR010000068.1 GCA_025928345.1 Thermoleophilaceae bacterium
CGAGGGCGTGACGCGCTGGAAGCCCGGCGACGAGGTCGTCATCCACTGCAACCAGGCCTCCTACGAGGACCCGGAGGTGCACGGGTTCGACCCGCTTGCGGCGCCGTCGCAGCGGATCTGGGGCTACGAGACCTCGTGGGGCTCTTTCGCCCAGTTCACGAAGGTGCAGGAGCAACAGCTTCTCCACAAGCCCGCGAACCAGACCTGGGAGGAGGCCGCCTCCTACGGCCTCACCTACTTCACCGCGTACCGGATGCTGATCAGCCAGTGCAACCTCCAAGCCGGCGACAAGGTGCTGATCTGGGGCGCCGCCGGCGGCCTCGGCGTGTTCGCGATCCAGCTCTGCAAGCTCGCCGGAGCGCACTGCGTCGGCGTCGTGTCGTCAGACCAGAAGGGCGAGCTGTGCACGCAGCTCGGCGCCGACGGCTTCATCAACCGCAACGAGTTCGCCGGGATGATGCGCAAGGGCGGCGAGACGCCCGAGGAGGAGAAGGCGCGCTTCAAGGAGTCGCGCCGCTTCGGGGCGGCGGTCGAGGAGATCCTCGGCGAGCCGCCGAACATCGTGTTCGAGCACGTCGGCCAGGCCACCTTCCCCACCTCGGTGCTCGTGTGCCGGCCGTTCGGCAAGGTCGTGATCTGCGCCGGCACCACCGGCTACAACCTGGACTTCGACGTCCGCTACCTGTGGATGCGTCAGAAGCAGATCATCGGCTCGCACTTCGCCAATGCGTGGGAGTGCCACAAGGCCAACGAGCTGATGGCCGCCGGTCAGATCCGTCCCGTCCTGTGGCAGACGATGGGCTTCGAGGGCGTGGCGGAAGCGCACCAACTGATGCTCGAGAACAAGCACCTCGGGAAGATCGCCATCCTGGTCGGTGCTGAGAAGGAGGGGCTCGGCAAGACCGCCGAGGGCCCGGGCGCAATTCACGCGGAGGTGGGCGCATGATCGGAAAGCGGGGCGACAGCCTGCTCGAGATCAACTGGATCACGAACCCGTTCCGGGCGGAGAAGTTCAGGGACCTGTGGCTGCCCGCCGCCGAGGCGGTGCTCGATTTCGGGGCCACCGGTTGGTCGTTCATCCGCTCGGGAGACGACCCGCAGCACTTCGTACAGCTCGCGCTGTTCGCCAACAAGCTCGACTTCGAGCGCTACTGGTACTCGCCCGAGATCACGGATTACCGCGTGCAGGCCACCGGTCTCTTCCAGGTGCCGATCCAGCCGGTCTGGTACACGGTCGAGGGCACCGGCGTGGTCCTACCGGAGAGCGTCGAGAGCTAACTGACGCATGCCGCCCGCGTGCGGCCTAGTCTTCCCCCTCGTGAGGAGGGGTCTCGCACTATGTGGGGTCGTGGCGGCACTCGTTTTGGCGTCGCCCGCGCTGGCCGCGCCGGCTCCGTTCGGGCGCACGTGCGCCGCGCAGCAGGGCGTGCGCTTCTGCGGCGGCACGGTGGCCACGCGCGTGCCGAGCTTCGACGGTGTGCCGCTCGACGTTGACGTGACGCTCCCGCCCACGGGCGACGGACCGTGGCCGACGATCGTGCTCATGCACGGCTGGGGCGGGTCCAAGACCGACTACGAGTCCACCACCGGGCCGGACGGCGACGGCAACGAGACCTACCACTGGAACAACGTCTACTTCGCCCAGCGCGGCTACGCCGTCGTCAACTACACGGCGCGCGGCTGGGGCGACTCGTGCGGGTCGGCTTCCTCACGCGCGGCGGATCCGTCCGGCTGCGCGCAGGGCTGGCTCCACCTCGCCGACCAGCGCTACGAGGCGCACGACACGCAGTACCTGCTCGGGCTACTCGCTGACGAGGGCATCACGAAGCCGGACGCGATCGGCGTCACCGGCATCTCGTACGGCGGCGGGCAGAGCATGGAGCTCGCGTTCCTGCGCGACCGCGTGCGCCAGCTGCCGTCGCAGGGCTCCGGCTTCGTGCCGTGGACGAGCCCGAAGGGGACGCCGATGTCGATCACGGCGGCCTATCCGCGCTGGCCGTGGTCCGACCTCGTGAACTCGCTCGAGCCGAACGGACGCTTCCTCGACTTCGCCGTACCAGGGCCGAACGACACGCGCGTGCCGCTGGGAGTGGCGAAAACCAGCTATGTGCAGGGGCTTTATGCGCTGGGACTCGCGGGCGGGTATTACTCGCCGCCGGGCCTCGATCCGAACGCCGACCTCACCACCTGGAACGCGCGCGTGCTCGCGGGCGAGCCGGAGGACTCGGAGTCCACGGCGATCTCGAACCAGATCTTCGACTTCCATCAGGCCTTCGGCCTCCCCGGCACGCCGGCGCCGATGCTGTTGCAGAGCGGGTGGACGGACGACCTGTTCCCGCCCGAGGAGTCGCTGCGCGCGTACAACCTGATCCGCGCCAGCAACCCGTCCGCGCCGGTGTCGCTCCAGTTCGGCGACCTCGGGCACGCGCGTGGCACGAACGCCCCGGCGATGGACAAGGCGCTGCAGGACCAGGGCTCGGCCTTCTTCGACCACTACCTGAAGGGCGCGAGCGGGGGGCCGGCGCCCGGGGCCGTGACCGCCTACCTGGAGGTGTGTCCGCCGGGGTCGCCGGTGAGCGCTCCCTTCAACGCCCCGAGCTGGCCGGCCATCCACCCCGGCTCGGTCACGTTCGGCTCCGCCGCCGCGCAGACCGTGACCTCCACCGGCGGCAACCAGTCCACCGCGACCAAGTACGACCCGATCGCCGGCGGGTCGAACTCCTGCACGCAGGTGCCCGCCGAGCATGCCTCCGGCACGGCCGTGTACGAGGGACCGGCGAGCAACGGCTACACGATGCTGGGCCTTCCCACCGTGAGCGCACACATCAACGTGACGGGGCAGTTCGGCCAGCTCGACTCACGGCTCTGGGACGTCGGCCCCGACGGCAACCAGACGCTCATCTCGCGCGGTGTCTACCGGCTGCTCGACAACCAGCAGGGCAACATCGTGTTCCAGCTCCACGGGAACGGTTGGCGCTTCGCGCCCGGGCACAAGCCCAAGCTCGAGCTACTCGGCCGCGACTCGCCGTACCTGCGCCCGAGCAACGGCAGCTTCTCCATCCAGGTGACGAACGTGCACGTGGAGCTGCCCACGGTCGAGGGCCCGGGCGCGGCGGGCGGCCAGGTCAAGGCGCCGGGTGCTCGGCGGATCAAGCTGAGCGTTCGGCCGCGGCGGCCTCACGCCGGGCATCGGGTCCGCCTCATCTTCTACGCGAAGATCACGCCCGCCGGGCATCGGCTGCCCGTGAAGGGCGCGACCATCCGCTTCGCCGGGCACAAGGTGAAGACGAACCGCCACGGCCGCGCGGTGATGCACCTGCGCTTCAAGAAGGCCGGCCGCAGGCGCGCGACGGCGACGAGGTCAGGCCTGCTGAAGGGCAGGACGGTGGTGCACGTGCGGCGACGCGCGAAGCACTAGCCCTGCTCCAGTGGGGCCATCGTGAGTCCGGCCTCGTTCAGCTGCTCCCAGTAGAACTCGGCGGTCTCCTTCGGGCCGGTCCACACGATCGCCTGGCCGGTGTTGTGGATCTTGTCCGCGATCGCGTAGCCCTGGTCGAGCGTGACGCCCGGGAGGATGCGCGAGAGCGCGCCGGCCACGCCGTCGAAGGTGTTGTGGTTGTCGTTGAGGACGATCACGCGCCAGTTGCCCATGAGCGCGTCGTCGGGGCCGGAGGTGCGCGGAAGCTCGACGGTCTCGCCGGTCACGCCAGCTCCCGCTCCGCCTTCTTGGACCAGTAGCGCTCGAGCCCGAGGTACGCCTGGTCGGGCGGCACTGCCTGGAAGTAGGACGCGGCGGTGTCGTCATCGCCCGCTGAGGCGCGCACCTCGGCCTCCACGACCTCGATGTAGCGCTCCTGATCCGCCGTTTTCGCCACCTCGCCCCACGCGGCCAGGCGTGCGCGCAACTGCGTGATGTGCTCGTCGACGTTCTCGTAGGCGCCGAAGTGGGTGAGCCGCAAACGTTGCGGCGAGCGCGACTCGATTAGGTCGAGCGAGGCATTCCACTTCTCGAGATCGATGTCGGGCGGCGGCGTGGGCGCCACCACGAAGCCGCATGGCGGGATGCGGACGCCGGCGGTGTCGCCGACGTATGCGTCGCCCGCGTCCTCGTCGAAGTAGGTGACGTGGTGTGACGCGTGGCCGGGCGTGTACTCCACGTGAAGGCCCTCAACCGTCTCGCCGCCCGAAAGGACGTGGATGTTTTCCTCCGGCACCGGCACGACCTCGCCCCAGAGGCGATCCATGTCGTCGCCGTAGAGCTGAGTTGCGCTCTTCAGGAGCTTCGACGGGTCCACCAGATGAGGGGCGCCGCGCTCGTGCACGTACACCGGCAGTTTGGGGTAGCGGCGCACCAGCGAGCCGCTCGCACCGGCGTGGTCGAGGTGAATGTGGGTGAGGAGCAGGGCGCGCGGCTCCTGGCCGTCGAGCGCTTTAAGGAGGGTCTCCATGCAGCTCGTGGGCCCCGGATCGATGATCAGACCGCCCAGCTCGTGCGCGCAGATCACCCGATCGCGGCCGAGGTGCATGACGTCTATCTCACGACTCATCGGCATCAGGACCATACAATTCCCGGCGTGGGAGCCTCCGAACCAAGACTTCCCGAGCGTGATCGCCCCTGGGTGATGCGCACCTACGCGGGCCATTCGACCGCCCGCGAGTCGAACGCGCTCTACAGAAAGAACCTGGAAAAGGGCCAAACCGGGCTCTCGATCGCCTTCGATCTGCCCACGCAGACGGGGTATGACCCGGACCACGAGCTGGCGCGCGGCGAGGTCGGAAAAGTTGGCGTGTCCATAGCCCATAAGGGGGACATGCACACCCTCCTCGACGGCATCCCGCTCGGCGAGATGAACACGTCGATGACGATCAACGCCACGGCGGCGTGGCTGCTCGCGCTGTACCTGACGGTGGCTGAAGAGAACGGCGTGGACCGTGGCGCTCTTCAGGGAACGACGCAGAACGACATCATCAAGGAGTTCCTCTCGCGCGGCACGTACGCGTTCCCGCCCGGCCCGTCGCTGCGTCTGATCGCGGACATGATTGCGTTCACGGTCGACGAGGTTCCGAAGTGGAACCCGATCAACATCTGCTCGTACCACCTGCAGGAGGCCGGCGCCACGCCCGCGCAGGAGATCGCGTATGCGCTCTCCACCGCGATTGCGGTTTTGGACGCCGCGCGCGAGCGGGTGCCGGAGGAGACATTCCCGCGCGTGTTCGGGCGCATCTCGTTCTTCGTCAACGCGGGGATCAGGTTCGTTGAGGAGCACGCCAAGCTGCGCGCGATGGGGCAGCTGTGGGAGGAGATCGGGCGTGCACGGTATGGCGTCACTGACGAGCGGTTCCTGCGCTTTCGCTACGGCGTGCAGGTGAACTCACTCGGTTTGACCGAGGCGCAGCCGGAGAACAACGTGATCCGGATCGTGCTCGAGGCGCTGGCAGTGACGATGGGCCGCGACGCGCGGGCCCGTGCTCTGCAACTCCCCGCCTGGAACGAGGCGCTCGGGCTGCCGCGGCCGTGGGACCAGCAGTGGTCGCTGCGGATTCAGCAGATCCTGGCTTTTGAGACCGACCTGCTCGAGTACCCGGACATCTTCGAGGGCTCAGTGGTGATGGACGGGCTCGTGTCCGAGATCGTCGACGCGGCGCGCGCGGAGATGGCGACCGTGGAGGAGCACGGCGGCGCGGTTGACGCGGTGAATTACATGAAGACCCAGCTTGTGGAGTCGCACCGCGCGCGGGTGGCCGCGATCGAGCGGGGCGATCTCAAGGTTGTGGGGCAGAACGTGTTCACGTCTACCGAGCCTTCGCCTCTGCGTGAGGGGTCGGACGGCGGGATTCTCACCGTCGATCCTGCGGTGGAGGAACAGCAAAAGGACGCAGTAACGGAGTGGCGTTCGAGTCGTGACCAATCTGCCGTCGATGCCGCGCTGTCCCAGCTCAGCGAAGCAGCGCGCGACGACTCGATCAACATCATGCCCGCGACCCTCGCCTGCTCCGCCGCGGGAGCGACCACGGGCGAGTGGGCGGGCGCGCTGCGCGAGGTGTTCGGCGAGTACCGCGCCCCGACGGGCGTGGCCGATGCCGCGATGGCGCCGGACGACGAGGCGCTTTCTGAGCTGCGCGATCGGGTCGAGACTGTGTCCGAGGGGCTCGGCCGGCGGCTCAAGATCCTGGTCGGCAAGCCGGGACTCGATGGGCACTCGAACGGCGCCGAGCAGATCGCCGTCCGCGCGCGGGACGCCGGCATGGACGTGGTGTACGAGGGCATCCGGCTGACGCCGGCGCGCATCGCCCAGGCGGCGGTGCAGGAGGGCGTGCACGTGGTGGGCCTGTCGATCCTGTCGGGCTCGCACCTCGAGCTCATTCCGAGCGTGCTCGCCGAGCTGCGCGACGCGGGCGTGGACGTGCCGGTGGTGGTCGGCGGGATCATCCCGGAGGCGGACGCCGAGAAGCTGCGCGAGGCGGGCGTGGCGCGCGTCTACACGCCCAAGGACTTCGAGATCAGCCGCATCATGGGCGACATCGTGGATCTCGTGGCCGACCGCAACGGTCTGGCGGCGGCGCCCGCCGCGGCGTGACCGACGGCGCGGCGCTGGGTCGACGACTCCGCGAGGGCGACCGCTCCGCCGCGCCTGCGGCTTTGAACGTGATCGAAGACCGGTCTCCGGCCGGGCGCTCTGCCGCGTTGGAACTGCTCGCCGAGGTGTCTACCGCGGCGATGAAAGGCGAGGCTCCGGCGCATTTGATCGGCGTGACGGGGCCGCCGGGCGCCGGGAAGTCCTGTTTGCTCTCTGCCCTGGTCGCGGCTTGGCGCGCGGCTGGGCGCACAGTCGCAATCCTCGCAGTAGATCCTTCCTCGAAACGGAGCGGTGGCTCACTGCTCGGAGACCGCGCGCGGATCGACCACGATCCGGCTGACGACGGCGTCCTGATCCGCTCCACCGCCGCGGGGATGCGGCTCGGCGGGCTGGCTCCTCCAACGCGCGAAGCGGCGGAGGCGCTGGCGGCGGCGTTCGACGTGGTTGTCGTCGAGACGGTGGGCGTGGGCCAGTCGGAGACCGACGTCGAGCAGGTGTGCGACACGGTGGCCGTGATCGTCCAGCCCGGGTCGGGCGACACACTCCAGTTCTTGAAGGCCGGGATCATGGAAGTGCCGGACATCCTGGTGGTGACGAAGGCGGACCTCGGCGACGTCGCGCTGGCGGCTCGCCGCGACCTGGCGGCGGCACTGCGCTCGCTGGGACGACGCGAGACACCGGTGCTCGCGGTGTCGTCATTGCCACCGCCGTCGGGGGTGGACGAGCTGGTGGCGGCGCTCGACGCGCACCGCGCGGCGCTGGACCTCCCGGCGGTCCGAACCCGCCAGCGCCGCCTGGCCGCCCTGGCGGAATTCACCTTCGAGAGCGGAGAGCGCGCGCTCCGCGCGCTGGGCGGCCGCCGCGAAGCGGAGAAGCTCCTGGCCGCCCAGGACCCAGCCCTAAGCGTGCGGGACCTCCTGGCCGTCCTAGAGCAACAGTCCCGGTAGCGCCAGGGGGCGAACTTTCCAAGGAACCCGCCTTTACCACCATATGGGTGGAAAAGATCGGTTCCTTGACCGGATGGTGGCAGTGCTCGCCGGCGAACAGCACAGCGTGGTGGCGGTATGGCAGTTGATCGAACTTGGCCTTACCAGGCGCCAAATCGAGCGGCGGATCGAAGCCGGTTGGCTACAGCGCGTGTTCTGGGGTGTGTATTCGGTGGGACATCCCGCCAGGACGGTTGAGGCGCGGGAGATAGCGGCCGTGCTCGCCTGCGGGGAGGGCGCGGTGCTGAGCCATTGGACGGCGGGCGTACGTTGGCGGCTGATCCGGCCGGTGCATGGTCCGGGACATGTGATCGCGCCGCGCGATCGCAGAACACGTCGCGGCATTTGCACGCACAAGGCACAGCTTCACCCCCACGATCGCACTAAGCGCGATGGCATCCCGATCACCTCCGTGTCGCGGACGTTGGAAACGAACAAGCGCACGAAGGGCAGCCGAGCACTGCGGGTCGTCATTGCTTCCGTAACGCCCGGTACCCGCCGCACCCGCTCGGACCTCGAGGTCGCCTTCCTCGACCTGTGCAGGAAATACGGCATCCCAAAGCCAAAGGAGAACGCCGAGGTCGAGGGCATAGAGGTCGACTTCCACTGGCCACACGCAAGGCTCATCGTCGAGCTCGACAGCTACGAGTACCACCGCACGCCGGCCGAGTTCGAGAAGGACCGCCGCCGTGACGCCTACCTCAAGACAAGGCGCTACGAGGTCCTACGTGTCCCCGAAGGCTCGCTGAACAGCGAGCCACAAGAGGTGGCCGCCACCGTGGAGAGCCTGCTCAGTCGTCTTCCGGAGTGAGCGCGGGATGGATCGCGTCCTCGGCGTACGCGATCGCCACGGCGTGGGCGCGGGTGCGCGCGTCCAGCTTGCGCAGGATGTTCTTGATGTGGGTCCGCACGGTGTGAGGGCTTACGTGGAACTTCGAGGCGATGTCCTCCGTGGAGGTCCCCATCGCGAGCTCCTCGAGCACGCCGATCTCTCGGCCCGACAGAGCGTTCGAACGCGGACTAACCGCCGTGTGCCCCTCACGCACCTGCCGATCTGAACCGAGCCCCCGACGCTCTGCCCGAGCGCGGCCGGAAAATTTCCCGCCTCCCGTGCCCACGCCCGACAACATAGCGGGCGAAACTGTTTGGCGTATTGACGCTTTCGCGTCAGCTCATGCGGACGAAGCCGATTGCGTCGCTCGGCGGGTGGAGGCGGCGGGCCACCTGGTCGCCCGAGTTGCCCTCGATCGTGTGGATCTGGCCGTTCGCGTCCACGCCCTCGACGATGCCGATGTGCTCGTGGAAGACGATGAGATCGCCCGGCTGCGGCGTGCGGCCCGAGCCGGCGGTGTAAGCGCGGCCGTTCTGCTGGGCCCACGCGTAGAGAGCGTCGACCGAGCCGAAGCCCTGCCCCTGGTCGCCCAAGGGAGCGCCGGCCTGGCGCGCGGCCCAGGAGACGAAGTAGGCGCACCACGGTCCCGGGCCGGGGTTGCCGGCGGTGGCGGCGCGGTACTGCGCGATCCGCGGCGAGTTGTTCGAGCCGGGCGGCTGCTCGGCCTGCCCGACCTCACCGGCGGCGGCGGCCACGATGCGGGCGCCCACGCTGTTGCCGCCCAGGCTGCTCACGGGAGCGGTGGCCGCGGTGGCGCTTGTGCCCATCGCGCTCTGGAGCGCGGATGCGAAGCTGCTGCCGCTGGCAGTGGAAGACGTGGCGGCGGGAGCGGACTGCGGCGCGGCGAAGGCGCTGTCCAGCTGCTGGATCCGAGTCAGGACGGATTCGAGACTCACCACCGTGTGATCGGACGGGCACCGAGGTCCTTTAACGACCTGGGGCGGAGGCTCACCGGGATCTTCCGGCTCGCCCCCGCCCCATAAGGCCGGTGAGTCTTTTGGCTACTTAACGGAGCAGCGAGAGGACGCTGTTCGGCAGCTGGTTGGCCTGCGAGAGCATGCTCGTGCCCGCCTGCTGAAGAATCTGGTCCTTCGTGAACTCGACCATCTCGGAGGCCATGTCCACGTCCTTGATCTGCGACTCAGACGCGGTCAGGTTCTCCTGGTAGGTCGAGAGGTTGTTGATCGTGTGCTCGAGGCGGTTCTGCACCGCACCGAAGTCAGCACGCTGAGCCGACACAGCGTTAATCGCGGAGTCGATCTCAGAGATGTCGGACGAGCTGCCGGCGCTCAGCGAGAACACCGAGGAGCCGATCGACTGGCCGAGGCTGATGGTCGACACCGAAATCGTGTCGCCGTCGTTGGCACCCACCTGGAAGGTGATCGTGCCCACCTGGGCGAGGAGGCTGATCCCGTTGAACGCAGCGGAGTTGCCGATGCGCTCGATCTCGGAACCGAGCTGGTTGACCTCGGACTGGATAGCCGTGCGGTCGTCGGTCGAAAGCGTGCCGTTCTGGTACTCGACGGCCAGCTCGCGAACACGCTGCAGCATCGAGTGCACCTCGTTCAGCGAGCCCTCAGCGGTCTGCACGAGCGAGATCCCGTCCTGAGAGTTGCTGTTGGCCTGCTTGAGGCCGTTGATCTGAGCGTTCAGCTTCTCGCTGATCGCCAGGCCCGCGGCGTCGTCGGCAGCGCTGTTGATCCGGTAACCGGAAGAAAGGCGGGCCATCGACGTCTGCAGACGCTGGCTCGTCATGTTGAGGTTGCGCTGAGCGTCGAACGCAGCGATGTTGGTCTGAACACGAAGGGACATCGTTCATCTCTCCTTGATGACGTTGGTGGGTCGTCCCAGGGCAACTCCTTGTCACCCTGTAAGCAGTCGGAGTAGTCGGCCCGCGGCGCATTCGATTTACCGACTCTGGACGCCTGTTCGACCGAGTTGCGTACGGAGTAGGGAGTAAGGAGTAGGGAGCGCTCTCTCCGCGAGCGCCGAGGCGCCGCTAGGCCGGGCTGACAGCAGCAATAAGGGGTTGGGCGCGAACGCCGGTACTGGCTCCTTATTGCTCCATCCAGCCCGGCAGCCGGCCTGACGCAGCGCGCCGAACTGATCGCACCACTCCCCACTCCGTACTCCCTACTCCCAACTGAAAGAGGCGGGCCCCGGGGGGCCCGCCTCTTCCTTGATCCGTCCCTCGAGGTGGCTCAATACCTCGATGGTTATGTGCGCTCCGTACTGGAGCGTGATGTGGCTCCGGTACTAGCGGAGCAGCGAGAGAACCGAGTTCGGCAGCTGGTTGGCCTGCGAGAGCATGCTCGTGCCGGCCTGCTGGAGAATCTGGTCCTTCGTGAACTCGACCATCTCGGAGGCCATGTCCACGTCCTTGATCTGCGACTCGGACGCGGTCAGGTTCTCCTCGTAGGTCGAGAGGTTGTTGATCGTGTGCTCGAGGCGGTTCTGCACCGCACCGAAGTCAGCACGCTGAGCCGACACGGAGTTGATCGCCGCGTCGATCTCAGAAATGTCCGACGAGCTGCCAGCGGTGAGCGCGAACACGTTCGAGCCCACAGCCGTGCCCAGGCTGATGGTCGACACCGAAATGCTGTCGCCGTCGTTGGCACCCACCTGGAAGGTGATCGTGCCGGCCTGCGCAAGCAGGCTGATCCCGTTGAACGCAGCGGAGTTGCCGATGCGCTCGATCTCGGAACCGAGCTGGTTGACCTCAGACTGAATAGCCGTACGGTCGTCGGTCGAAAGCGTGCCGTTCTGGTACTCAACGGCGAGCTCGCGAACACGCTGCAGCATCGAGTGCACCTCGTTCAGCGAACCCTCAGCCGTCTGGACGAGCGAAATGCCGTCCTGAGCGTTGCTGTTGGCCTGCTTGAGACCGCCGATCTGAGCGTTCAGCTTCTCGCTGATCGCAAGGCCCGCGGCGTCATCAGCAGCGCTGTTGATCCGGTAGCCCGAAGAAAGGCGCGCCATAGACGTCTGAAGACGCTGGCTCGTCAGGTTGAGGTTGCGCTCGGCGTCGAACGCAGCGATGTTGGTCTGAATACGAAGGGACATCGTTCATCTCTCCTTGATGACGTAGGTTTGTCTAGTCCCAGGGCGACTCCGTGTCGCCCGAACTGCACACGCGGTAATCGGCGGGCACATGCGCGCATTGAGGCGGCTGGACGCGTGTATGAGCGCTGACTTAGGGGCGTCCGTTCCGCGGATTACCCGCGCGAATCGGCAGTCGACCCGAGAACTGAAGGCCCTGCGCATGTGGCCGATCACTGGGGTATCCGACCCTCTTCTGACATCCCCGCCGTCACCGCGGTGATGCCGGCCTACAACGCCGAGCGCTACATCGGCGAGGCGATCGAGAGTTTTCTGTGGCAGGACTACCCCGCCGAACGGCTCGACCTCGTGGTCGTCGACGACGGCTCGACCGACAACACAGCCGCGATAGTCGAGAGCTACGCCAGTAAGGCGCCCGGGCGGATCCGCCTGATCCGGCAGGAGAACCTGCGCACGGTGGCCGCCGCGAGCGCCGGTATGCGAGCCGCGGAGGGCGAGCTGATTGCGCTGCTCGACTCCGACGACGTCTGGCCGCGCGACAAGCTCCGCCGCCAGGTGGAGGCGCTACAGGCTCGCCCTGAGGCGATGTTCGTGTACGGAGACATGACCGTGATCGACGCCGAGGGCACGGTCGTGCAGGACTCCTGGCTCGAGGGCGACAACCCGCCCTACGGCCACGGCGTCGGCCCGCTGCTCCGAGGCAACCCCGCGATGGGCTCCACGATCGTGTTCCGCGCCTCGCTGATCGACCGCGCGCAGCCGATCCCCGCGGGCATCGAGTTCGTGGACTGGTGGCTGATCACCCACGCGGCGGAGATTGGCGAGATCCTCTACATGCCCGAGCCGCGCACGCTCTACCGCTTCCACGGGGCCAATCAGTCGCTCGGCGCTGAGGGCGGGGCGCGCCGCTGGAAGCTCGGCCAGACCCTGCGCTTCCTGCGCATCCAGCTGCGGCGCATGAGCCTCGACCTGGCCACGCCCGCTGAGCTCGCCGAGGGCTGGAACGCTTTTGAGCACTACGCGCGCGAGGCCATCGCCGCGGGCGGCACGGCGTTCGACACCCTGATCGAGGTGAGCGAGGACGAGCGCGCCGAAGCGCTCGAGCTAGAGCGCCGCGGCGAGGCCGCACTCGCGGCGGGAGCGCCCACCGAGGCCGTGCTCCTGCTCGTTCGCGCCGCGGCCACCGACCCATGGCTTCGCTCGGCCGCCGACGCGGTCCATGTTGCGCTTGCCGCCACTCCGGACGGAGCCGGCCTGCCCGGCCAGACACCGCTCCACGGCGCCGCCCCGTTCGTGGTGGCCGCCCGTGCCGAGGAGCTGCTCCACACACCCGAGCTTCTGACCGCGTACGCGGATGGCATGGCCGGCGTCGACGGTGTGACGCTGGCGATCGACGCGAGCGACATGGAGCCGAACGAGGCGACCGCCGCGGTTTCTGAGCTCGTCGAGGCGGCCAACGTGGACGACGATTCGCTCGACATCATCGCGCTGGTGGGCTCCCTCGATCGGGTCGGACGCGCCCGCCTGGCCGCAGGCACCGACGCCGTCTACGGCGCGGACGGCTTCACGCCCGACACGATCACTGCGCTGCGCGAGCTGGCGCTGAGCGCCGGCGCCTAAGCGGCGACGCCGAGGCGGCCGCGGTTCCAGCCGCCGACGATCGCGCCCGCGATCTCAGGCAGCGGCAGGACCTCGCTCACCGCGCCGCGAGCGGCCGCCTCACGCGGCATCCCGTAGACCACGCACGTGGCCTCGTCCTGCCCGATCACCCAGCCGCCGGCACGACGCAGGTCGACGAGACCGTCCGCCCCGTCGTCCCCCATGCCGGTGAGGATCACGCCCATCGCGTGCGCGCCGTACACGCGCGCGACCGAGCGGAAGAGGTGCGTTGCCGAGGGCCTGTGCCCGCGCACGGGCAGCTCCTCGGTGAGCGTGAGGCGCTTGCGGGCATCCACCGACATGTGGTGCTCGCCCGGAGCAAGGATCACCTCGCCCGGCATCGGCATGTGGCCCTCCTCGCCCAGCATCACGCTGAGCGGGGTGATGTTGTTCAGCCAGTCCACGAGCCCCTGATGGAAGCCCACGGTGATGTGCTGCACGATCAGGATCGGCACGGGCGCCTTGCCGGGCAGTGCGCCGATGATCTTGCCGAGCGCGTCCGGGCCGCCGGTGGACGATCCGATCGCGACGAGCTCGATGCGGCGGCGTGCAGTCGAGGCGCCGGCCGGCGCGGCCTGTGGGGTCGCAGGGGCCGCGCCGGCGGCTGCCGTCGGCACGCTGGCCGGCTGCGGCCGCGTCAGCCGCGGGCGGCGCTTGACCACCCGCACACCGGCCATCGTCTTTACGGTGGACACGATCTGCGAAGCGCGCTCGTCGAAGTCCGGCGCGGTCGGCCCGCTGGGCTTGGCCAGCACCACGAGAGCGCCGGATTGCAGCGCCTCGAAGGACATCTTCACGTCCTTCGGGTCGATGGCGCTGATCACGACGATCGGCTTCGGCGTCTCCGCCATGATCCGCCGCGTGGCCTCGAGGCCGTCCATCTTGGGCATATGGACGTCCATCGTGATCACGTCGGGCTCGAGCTCGGCGGCCATCTTCACGGCCTGCCCGCCGTCACGCGCCTCGCCCACGACCTCGAGATCGGGGTCGCGGTTGATGATCGAGACGAGCAGCGCCCGGGCCACCACCGAGTCCTCTGTGACGAGGACGCGCAGGGTCTTCGAAGCCACGTTCGACCGGCCGATCAGATCAGACGGCGAACGGTCTCGAGCAGGCGGTCCTGCTCGGCCGAGCCCTTGATGACGTAGGCGTCGGCGCCCGCGTCGATCCCACGCTTGCGGTCCTCGTCCGAGCTCAGAGTGGTCACGAGGACGAGCGGCATGCCCTTCAGCCGCTGGTCGCCGCGGACCTTCTCGGTGAGCTCGAACCCGGTCATGTTCGGCATCTCGACATCCGAGACGATCAGGTCGCAGGAGTCCTTCTGCAGGAAGTGCCACGCCTCGAGACCGTCGGACGCCGCGGTGACGTCATACCCGGCCGCCTCGAGAAGAGCCTTCTCGAAAGTCCGGATCGTCACCGAGTCGTCGACCACGAGAATCGACTGCTTCTCAGCAGGCTCAGCCTTGGCAGCAGCCTTCTTGCTGCCCTGCTTGGCACTCGGCTCTGGGCTCTGGGCACTGGCCTTACGCGGCGCAACAGCGGGAGCCGACTTAGCGGAAGCCCGCAGCAAATCGAGGACATTCAGAATCGGCACCACTTCACCGGTTCCCACGATCGTCGCCGCCGCGATGTGACGCACGCGGACGAGCGGCTTGGGCAGCGTCTTCGTCGCGATCTCCTGGGCGCCGAGCAGGCCGTCCACGAGGAAGGCCGCGCGGCGGTCGGCCGAGCCGAGGATGATCGCCGGCTGGTTCACAGCCTGGCTCACGTCGGTGGGCACGCCGAGCACGTCGCCCAGGCGCATCAGCGCCATCGGCCGCTCGTCGATGCGAATCGCCTCGTGGCCCTCGGTGTGGCCGATGTCCTCGGCCGACAGGCGCACGATGCGCTCGACGTTCGTGATCGGGAGCCCGAAGGTCTGGTTCCCGGCCTCGACGAGCAGGCAGCGCGTGGTGGCCACGCTGAGCGGCACGCTCAGGGTGAACTTGCTGCCCTCGCCGAGCGTGGACTCCACGTCGATCATGCCGTGGAGGCGCTCGATGTGCTCGCGCACCACGTCCATGCCGACGCCGCGGCCGGAGAGGTCGGTGACCTCCTGCTTCGTGGAGAACCCCGAGCGGAAGATCAGCCAGAGCGCCTCGCGCTCGGGCATGCTCTCGACGTTCTCGGCCGTGATCAGGCCCTTCTCGACGGCCTTGGCCTTGACCTTCTCGACGTCGATGCCGGCGCCGTCGTCCACGACCTCGATCACGAGGTCGGCGGCGCGCTGGAAGGCGCGGAGGACGACCTTGCCCTCGCGCGGCTTGCCGGCGGCCTCGCGGGCGTCGGGCATCTCCATGCCGTGGTCCACCGAGTTGCGGACCATGTGCGTGAGCGGCGAG
>JAICJR010000198.1 GCA_025928345.1 Thermoleophilaceae bacterium
GGGGCGCTGCGCCTGTGGGTGATTGCCGCGCGTCCGCGCACGCTGCCGGCGGCGATCGCGCCCGTGCTCGTGGGGACCGCGCTGGCGGGCACCGAGGGCGTGTTCCGGCCGCTCGCGTTCGTGTGCGCGCTGATCGGCAGCGTGTTCATCCAGATCGGGACGAACCTCTCGAACGACTACTCGGACGCGCGCCGAGGCGCGGACACCGAGGACCGGCTCGGCCCGGTGCGCGTGACGGCCGGCGGGCTGATGCCGCCGAAGCAGGTGCTGGTCGGCACCTACGTGGCGTTCGGCATCGCGGTGGCGGCGGGCGCCTATCTCATCGCCATCGCCGGCTGGCAGCTGCTCGTGGTGGGCGCGGCGTCGATCCTCGCGGGCGTGCTCTACACCGGCGGGCCGCGGCCGTACGGCTACGAGGGCCTCGGCGAGCTGTTCGTGTTCCTCTTCTTCGGCGTCGTGGCCGTGGTGGGCTCCTACTACGTGCAGACGGAGAACCTGCACTGGACGGCGTTCGCGCTGTCGGTGCCCGTGGGCCTGCTCGTGTCGGCGATCCTCGTGGTGAACAACGTGCGCGACATCGAGACCGACCGCCGCGCGGGCAAGCGCACGCTGGCGGTGCGGCTCGGGCGCGAGCGGGCGCGCCATCTGTTCGCGGCCATGGTGGGCGTGGCGTTCGTGGTGCCGGTGGTGGTGTGGCTCGCCGGCGGCCTGTCCGCGTGGCTCTTGCTCACGCTCGCCGCGCTCCCCCTCGTGCCGCCCCTCGTGCGAACCGTGTACACGCGCGCCGACGGCCCCTCGCTGAACGGCGCGCTCGCCGACACCGGGCGGCTCGTGGCGGTCTTCTCCATCCTGCTCGCCGCGGGCGAGCTCTTGTCGTGAAGCGCAGCCTGCTGCGGCTGTCGTTCCCCTTTCGCGAGCCGTATGCCACGTCCGCGGGCGTGGTGACCGAGCGCGAGCTGCTCCTGCTCCGTGTAGAGAGCGCCGACGGCCAGGTGGGCTACGGCGAGGCCGCGCCGTTCGAGCCCTATGACGGCATCCCGCTCGAGCGGGCGATCGCAACCCTTACACGCCATTCCCGCGGGCGGCGGCCGCCGCAGGCGCGCGCCGCGGTGGAGATGGCGCGGCTGGACCTCGACGCGCGGCGCGACGGCAGGCCGGTGGGCGAGCCGGGCGCCGAGGCGATTCCCGTGAACCGGACGCTCGTGGCCGGCCCTCCGGAGGAGGCAGCGGCACGCGCTGCCGAGGGCGTGCAGGCGGGCTATTCGTGCTTCAAGCTCAAGGTCGGGCTGCCGGACGACGAGCAGCGGGTGGGAGCGGTGCGCGAGGCGATCGGCTCGTGGCCGGCGCTGCGGCTCGATGCGAACGGGGCGTGGGCGGCGGAGGAGGCGATCGCCGCGATCCGCAAGCTCGAGCGCTTCGACCTTCAGTTCGTGGAGCAGCCCTGCCGAACCCTCGAGGAGCTGGCGGAGGTTCGCGCGCGCGTGTCCGCGCCGATCGCGGCCGACGAGTCCGTGGCCGGCGTGGACGACGTGGAGCGCGCGGCGCAGCTCGAGGCGTGCGACGTGGTGAACGTCAAGCTCGCGCACAGCGGCGGCTTCGAGGCCGCGCGCGCGGCGCTGCGCAGGGCGTCCGAGCTGGGCATCGAGCCGTTCCTCTCGAGCACGCTCGACGGCCCGTGGGGCATCGCCGCCTCACTGCAGCTTGCGGCGGCCGAGCGCCTGTCGCTCGCCTGCGGGCTGGCCACGCTCGAGCTGTTCGACGCCGAGCTGGCGCGCGCCATCCCACCTCCGCAGAACGGGCTGCTGGCGGTTCCGCCCGGCCCCGGCCTCGGCATCGAGCCGACCGGCTCAGGCCTGGGCGAAGTGCTCGTCGAGGAAATCGAGTAGCACCGCGGCGAACTCGCCGGGCTGCTCGAGCTGCGGCGCGTGGCCCGCGCCCGGGATGAGCCGCGCGCGGCCGTGCTTCACGCGCTCGGCGATCCGGTAGGAGGCGTCCGCGTACTTCGAGTCGAGCTCGCCGGCCACGGCCAGCACCGGGCAGTCGATCTCCTCGAGCCTGTGCCACACCGGGTCGAACATGCCCTGCCCCGCGCTGCGCAGGAGCTGCGCCAGCCGCGAGGGGTCGTGCGCGAGCCTTCCGGGGCGCTGCGCCATCACGAGCTCGGGCGGCTGGCTCGCAAACACAGGCTGCGCCTCCCAGCGCTCGGCGAACTCCTCGATCGAGTGCCCCTCGATCCAGTCGGCCAGCTCTTCATCGGCGAGCCGGCGCTCCGTGCGCGCTTCCTGGTCCTCAATTCCCGCACTCGTTCCCACGAGGATGAGCGCGCCGAACTTTCCCGGCCGGCGCAGTGCGGCAGCCAGCGCCAACCGGCCTCCCATCGAGTAGCCGACCACGGCGTCGCCGTCGTCCACGCGGTCCGCGATCTCGCGCAGGCGGCCGTCGAAGGTCCACGTGGAGAAGTCGATTGCCAGGCTCCGGTACTTTTGCCCGACCCGATCGGCTACGGAAGCCCAGGCGTCCGCGCGCTGCGCGAAGCCGGGCAGGAAGGCGACGAGCGGGTTCATCCCCCCATGATGCCCATCAACAGCACCTTCGCCCCCCTTCAGGCGTTCGTTGACGAGCTCGCGCGCTGCGGCCTGCAGCACGTCGTCACGTGCCCCGGCTCGCGCAACGCGCCGCTGATCCTCGCGACCACCTCGGACCGGCGGCTCGAGTGCGTTTCCGTGATCGACGAGCGCTCGGCCGGCTACGTGGCGCTCGGGATCGCGAAGGCGAGCGGCAAGCCGGTGGCGGTCACGTGCACCTCCGGCACGGCGGCCGCCAACCTCATGCCCGCGGTGGTGGAGGCACGCGAGGCGTCCGTGCCGCTGCTCGTACTCACCGCCGATCGGCCGCCCGAGCTGCGGGACACCGGCGCCGGTCAGGCGATCGACCAGCTCAAGCTGTACGGCTCCGCCGTCAAGTGGTTCTGCGAGGTGGGCAACCACGAGCCGGGACGCGCCGCGGCGGTCCACTACCGCTCGCTGGCCTGCCGCGCGTGGTTCACATCCGAGGACGGGCGCCCCGGGCCCGTGCACCTCAACTTCCCGCTGCGCGAGCCGCTCGCGCCGCTGGCCGACAACGATCTCGACCCGACCGACTGGGAGGGCCGCCCCGGCAGCCGCCCGTGGGTGACCGTGACGGACGCCCCGCGCGACGCCACGCCCACGATCATCGAGCTGCTCGAGCGCGACGTCGGCGAGGCGGGGCGCGGCGCGATCGTGGCGGGATCCACCCGCTACGACATCGCGGCGTCGGCCGCGCGCCTCGCCGCCGCCACAGGCTGGCCGCTCCTCGCCGAGCCCACCTCCGGCGTGCGCTGCGGGCCGCACGACCGCTCGCACGTGATCGCGCACTACGACCTGCTGCTGCGCAGCGAGCGCTTCGTGGAGGACCACCGTCCGGATCTCGTGATCCGCGTGGGCGACACGCCGACCTCGAAGCCGCTGCGCGCCTGGCTCTCAGGCGCGCGCCAGATCGTGATCGACCCGGACGCCTCCTGGCACGAGCCCACGCGCGAGGCGGAGCGCGTGATCGCCACGGCGCCCGACTCCACCTGCGAGATGCTCGCCGCGGCGCTCGAGGAGAACCTCCCGCCCTCGCCTTCCGAATGGACCGCGTCGTGGCGGCTGGCGGATGCCGTCGTGCCCGAGGCGCTGGCCGGCACGCCCGATCCGAGCGAGCCGCGCGCGTATTCGGCGCTGGCCGACGTCCTGCCGGACGGCGCGCTCGTGTGGGTCGCGTCCTCGATGCCAATCCGCGACGTTGAGAGCTTCTTCCCGCAAACGGACACGGAGCTGCGCTTCCTGTCGAACCGCGGCGCCAACGGCATCGACGGGACGATCTCCTCCGCGCTCGGCGCCTCGATCGCCGCCGGTCGGCGCGTCTTCCTGCTCACCGGCGAGCTGGCGCTCCTGCACGACATCGGCGGATTGATGGCCTTCCGCCGCCGGCGCGCCGAGCTCACGATCGTCTGCGTGAACAACGGCGGCGGCGGGATCTTCGACTTCCTGCCCGTGGCCGAGCACGCCGAGGGCGCGCTCTACCTCGAGCACGTGGTCACGCCGAGCGGCCTCAACCTCGAGGCCGTGGCAGACCTGGCCGGCCTGCCCCACACCCGGGCGGGCAGCTCGGACGACATCCGCGCCGCCGCCGGCGCGCCCGGGCTGATCGAGGTGCGCACCGACCGCGATGAGAACGTGCGCATCCACCGCGACCTCTTCGAGGCCGTGGACAACGCGCTCACCGCGGTCTAGGCGCAGTCCGCTTCGGCCTCAGCGCGCTTGCGCAGGAGCGCCGAGACGCGCTGCCTGGTCACGCCGAAGTGATCCGCGATCTGCTCCATCGTCATTCCCTCGGTGTAAAGCGCCTCGGCCTCGGCGCGGCGGACGTTCGAGCCGCAGGAGTCGAGCGCCTTGGAGGCCTCGCTGAGCAACTGGACGATCAGCGGCCCGTCCTCGTTCGTAACCGTGTCGGAGTACGGGACGCCCTGAGCGCGCGCCCTTCGAATGCGGGCCATCCGCTTCTTGATCAGCTTGGCCCGCCTGTCGTTGTCGGCGATGACCTCCTCCAGGGCAGCCAAGGCTCGGAGGAATGCGTCTTCCGCCATCGGTCTCCTGACGATCGTCGAGAAGTTTTAGTTTATGCAATAGCCATTGCGGCAATACCAGTTGCAGCAATCACTGTTGCGGTAACTCCCATTACGGTAACCGCTATTGCGCCATCCTAACCGCAATTCGGCCGCCAAGTCCGTGACAGTGCGACACGACCCGGACGGAGCCGCTTATGCCACTCGCAACCCTTTCCCCCGCCCCGGCCGCGCCGCCACAGCGGCTGACCACCGACAGGCTCGCAGCGAACCGTGCCGAGCGGCTGCTTTTCCGCCGCTACCAGGCCGACGGAGACCTGCATGCCCGCCGCGACCTGGTCGAGCGCTATCTGCCGCTGGCTCGCAGCCTCGCGCGGCGCTACGACGGGCGAGGCGAGTCACTCGATGATCTGGTTCAGGTGGCGAGCCTGGGCCTCGTGAAGGCGATCGACCGCTTCGACGCCGAGCGCGGACTCAGCTTTTCGAGCTACGCCGTGCCGACGATCCTCGGCGAGCTGCGTCGCTACTTCCGCGATTCCGGCTGGGCCGTGCACGTGCCACGCCAGATGCAGGAGTGGGCCCTCAGGGTCAATGCGGCCGTCGAGCGCTTGTCCGGCGAGCTCGGGCACTCCCCCAGTCCCAAGCTGATCGCCGAGGAGCTGAATCTGCCTGTTGAGGACGTGCTCGAGGCGCTCGCGGCCAACTCCGCCTACGACACCGCCTCGCTGGACGCTCCCGTCGGCTCCGCTGACGGCGAGCGCCGGACAATCGCGGAGAGCGTCGGCGAGACGGACGCGCGCTTCGATCTGGTCGACGCACGCGTGTCGGTCGGCGATGCCTTGAACGCGCTGCCGCCGCGCGAGCGACTGATCCTTCATCTGCGCTTTGTGGAGGACCTCACCCAGAGCGAGATCGCCGAGCGCATCGGCGTATCTCAGATGCATGTTTCACGCCTGATTCGCCAGGCGCTCGAGCAGGTTCGCCTGGGGGCTGCAGCGTAGGCGCGGCGGCGGGGGGCGGGGCCCGGGCCCCCACCAACAACAACCAGGCGACCACCCCCCCGGGGGCCCCCCC
>JAICJR010000035.1 GCA_025928345.1 Thermoleophilaceae bacterium
TCGATCTCCTCCCGCGCCGCGCTGCCGATCGCGCGCACCATTCGCCCTCCGGCGCCGATCAGGATGCCCTTCTGCGACTCGGTCTCCGCCCACACGCGCGCGGCGATCACGAGCAGGCCGTCGTCGCGCTCCTCGATCTCGTCGATCTCCACCTCGGCGGCGTGTGGCAGCTCCTCGCGCGTGCGCAACAGCACCTGCTCGCGGATCAGCTCGGCCAGCTGAACGGTCTGCGAGAGGTCCGTGTGCTCGCCCGGCGGGTAGAAGAACGGGCCCTCCGGCAGCAGCGACACGATGTGCTCCACGAGGTCGCCGACCCCCTCCCCCGTCTTCGCGCTCACGGGGAAAAGCTCGCCCTGCACGTCGAGCTCCGCGGCGGCCGTGAGTGCCTGCGCGGTGCGCGGGCGATCCAAGCGGTCGATCTTGTTCAGCGCGGTGACGGCCGGCAGCCCGACCTCTCGGATCGCGCGCGCGATGAACTCGTCGCCGGGCCCCGGCTTCTGCTCGGCATTGAGGACGAAGAGCGCGACGTCAGAGTCTTCGAGCTCGCGCTGCATGCGCGCCTGCATGCGCGCGGTGAGCGGATCGCGCGGCCGCTGGACGCCCGGGAGGTCGACGAGCACGAGCTGCCAGTCCTCGCCGCTGGCCACACCGCGGATTGCGCGGCGCGTGGTCTGCGGCTTGTCGGACACGATCGCCACCTTCGATCCCACCACGCGGTTCACGAGGGTGGACTTGCCGACGTTCGGCCGTCCCGCGAGCGCCACGAACCCGCTCCGCGTCACAGGCTCTCCACGATCTTGTCCTGCAGCTCGAGCATCTCGCCCGAGTCAGTCTCGTGGTCGTAGCCGCAGAGATGCAGCACCCCGTGGACCACGGCCTCGATCACGTCAGTTGTGTGCTCACGGCAGATCACCACGTCGCCGAGCTCCCGCGGCCCGCTCTGCGTCGACCCCATACCGTCGACTGGGAAGGAGAGCACATCCGTCGGCGAGTCCTTGCCGCGATGGGCGCGGTTGAGCACCTGGATCTGCCGTGGAGTCACGAAGTCGATCGCCACGTGCCCATCGCTCACTCCCACGGCTCCAAGTGCAGCTGTGGCGGCCTCGCGCACTCCGCCGGGCGCGTCTCCGTGGATTTCCAGCTCGACGCTCAGCGCCGGTCGGAGCGGGCAGGCCGCAGCTCGGGCGCCTGATTCTCCGCGTACTCGTTGTATGCCGCGACGATCCGCTGCACGAGCTTGTGCCGCACCACGTCCTCGCCGCCGAAGCGGATGAAGCTGATCCCCTCGACGTCCTTGAGGATGTCGCCGATCACGACGAGGCCGGAGCGCTGGTCCTTCGGCAGATCCATCTGCGTGATGTCGCCGGTCACGACCATCCTCGAGTTGAACCCGAGCCGTGTGAGGAACATCTTCATCTGCTCGGGGCTCGTGTTCTGTGCCTCGTCGAGGATTACGAAAGAGTCATTAAGCGTTCTACCCCGCATGAACGCCAGCGGGGCGACCTCGATCACGCCGCGCTCCAGATGCTGGTTCACGCGCTCCGGCTCGAGCATGTCGTAAAGGGCGTCGAACAGCGGGCGCAGGTACGGGTCCACCTTCGCCATCAGGTCGCCAGGGAGGAAGCCGAGGCGCTCGCCCGCCTCCACGGCGGGGCGCGTGAGCACGATGCGGTTGACCTCGCGCCGCGACAGCGCGGCCACGGCCATCGCCACCGCGAGGAACGACTTGCCCGTGCCGGCCGGGCCGATGCCGATGGTGATCGTGTGGTCGCGGATCGCATCCACGTAGCGCTTCTGGTTCACGGTCTTCGGCGCGACCCTCAGCCCGCGATGGCGCCACACCACGTCCTCGAGGATCTCGCTGGGGCTCTGGTGAGCGTCGAGCGCGCCGGTGATCGCCGCAATCGTCCCAGGGGCTATCTCGTGGCCCTGGCGCACGAGGTCCGACAGCTCGCGCACAACGGCCTCCGCTGTCTGCACCGCGTCCGGCTCGCCGTCGAGAGTGAGCACGTTGCCGCGCAGGAAGAGCTCGGCGTCGAGGTGGCCCTCGAGGGTGCGCATGATCGCGTCACCCGGACCCGCCAGCTCACTGGCGACGTCGTTGGTGAGCTCCAGCTGGGTCCGCACTACGCAGTCAGCTTCTCACGAACCACTGACGACACGCGCTTGCCGTCGGCCCTGCCCTGCACCTTCGGCATCACGAGCGCCATGACCTTGCCCATCTCCTTCGGCGAGTCCGCCCCGGACTCGGCCACGGCATCGCCCACGATCGCGTGCAGCTCCTCGTCCGAGAGCTGCTCGGGCATGTATTCCTCGATGATCGCGGCCTCGCGGCGCTCGCCCTCGGCGAGGTCGTCGCGGCCGGCGTCCGCATACGCCTGCGCGGCCTCGAGCCGCCGCTTGCGCTCCCGCTGAAGCACGGTCGTCTCGTCGCCGTCGGAGGACTCCTTCGCCGCCTTCTGAAGCTCGTTCGTGATCAGGCGCAGCGCCTGCACGCGCTCCTTGTCACCGGACTTCAGCGCCACGGCCGTATCTGACTTGACCTGCTCTATGAGGGACACAGTTGAAGTGTAGGCTGGCCACCCCCATGCCCCGGGCCCGACTCGCAACCTTCGACTGCTACGGCACCCTCGTCGATTGGGAGGGCGGTGCGGCCACGTTTCTGTACGGAATCGCGCTGCGGGAGGGCGATCAGGACGCGCCCAACGGCCGTGCGCTGCGGGATCGCTGGGAGGAGCTGCAGTTCGAGCTAGTCAGCGGCCCGTACAAGCCGTACAAGCAGATCCTTGGCGAGAGCCTGCGCGCCTGGGCGGCCGAGCGCGGCTATTCGGTGGGCGACGACGATGCCGAGGCGCTCGTGCGCGCCATGCGCGGCTGGCAGCCGTTCCCGGACACGCGGCCCGCGCTCACCCGCGTGCGCGATGCCGGCATGAAGCTCGCGATCATCTCGAACACCGACCGCGACATCATCGATCACAGCCTTCGCCATCTCGAGGTGCCGTTCGACCACGTGCAGGTGGCCGAGGACGTGCGCGCATACAAGCCGGCGGACACCGTGTTCGAGCAGGCACTCGAGCGCTTCGGCGAGGATCCCGCCGACGTGCTCCACGTGGCGTTCGGATTCAAGTACGACATCGGGCCGGCGCAGCGGCTGGGATGCCAGACGGCGTGGGTGAACCGGCACGTCGAGTCGGCGCCCGGTGAGGAGAAGCCCGATTACGAGTGGCGCGACCTATGGGGGTTGGCGGAATATGCCGAGTCGACCGCTTCCTGAGCTTCCCGGAGTCGAGCACCGCTGGGTTGACGCCGGCGGCGTGAAGCTGCACGTTGCCGAGGCCGGCGCGGGCGATCCGGTGGTGTGCGTTCACGGCTGGCCGCAGAACTGGTGGGAGTGGCGCGGGATCATCCCGGGGCTTGCCGAGCGCTACAGGGTGATCTGCCCGGACCTGCGCGGCTTCGGCTGGTCGGAAACGCCCCGGTCCGGCTACGAGAAGAGCCAGTTCGCCGCCGACATCGCCGCGCTCCTCGACGCGCTCAACCTGCGCGACGTTCGCCTGATCGCGCACGACTGGGGAGGCGTGGCCGGCTTCATCCTCTGCCTCGAGCGGCCGGATCTTGTGAAGCAGTACCTGGCGCTGAACACGGCGCATCCGTGGCCGCGCCTCGAGGGCCGCCGCCTCCCGGACATGCGCCGCTTCTGGTACCAGTGGGTGATCTCCGCGCCCGTGCTCGGCCAGGTGGCGGTGAGGCAGCTGGCGCGGCTCCCCGCGGAGCGCTCCTATCTCATCAGCGGCTCGAGCAGCGCCTGGGACGAGCAGGACACGCGCGTGTTCCTCGGCCAGTTCGCCGAGCGGCGGCGGGCGTGGGCGTCGGTGCAGACCTACCGCACGTTCGTCACGCGCGAGCTGGCCGAGCTGGTGCGCGGCCGCTACCGCGACAAGCGCCTCCACGCGCAGACCCTGTGGCTGCATGGCACGGACGACCCCGTGATCCGCCCGTTCATGCTCGAGGGCACCGAGCCGTACGCGGACGATCTGACGGTCGAACTGGTGGACGGCGTCGGCCACTTCATCGCGGACGAGCGGCCGAAGCTCGTGCTCGAGCGGGCCCTCAGCTTTTTCGCGGCGCCGTCAGCCTGAACGCATCGGTGATGCGCGTTGTGGGCGCGGTGAACCGGATCGTGGCGACCACGCGCAGCCGCTTCTGCTTGCGCAGCAGCTTGAGCGCCGAGCGGGTCAGCCTGAAGTGGACGGTGGCCTTGCGTCCGGAGCTCACGCGGAAGTGTCGTTTGGTGGCAAGCCTGATCGTGTGTCGTGAGCCCTTGAGCTTGTAGGTGAGGACCACCGAGCCGGCGCAGAGCTGCTTGCGGACCGCCGGGCAGCTCACGCGCAGCCCCACAACACCCTTGCGGCTCGCGCGCTGGCTGCGCATGCGCGCGCTCGGTCGCGCGAGCAGCACCTTGAACGAGCTCACGGCGGGCGTGGGATCGATGTTGCCCTGGGCGTCCACCGCGCGGACCGCGAAGGCGTGCTGTCCGATCGACAGGACGCCGGTGGTGAAAGGCGATCCGCACGCTGTGAACGCACTGCCGTCGAGGCTGCACTGGAACGTCGAGCCGGGCTTGTTCGTGCCGAAGGTGAAGGCCGCCGTGCGGGTGGTGCCGGACGCCGGCGGACCTGACCCGATGGCCGTCTCGGGAAGCGGCGCGGCAATCGTAAACGTGCCCTGCGCCGGTGTGGTGTCCGGCTGGCCCGAGGCGTCGGTGGCCTGAACGGTGAGCGTGTAGGTGCCGTTGCCGAGCGCCGGCCCGAACGGGCGCCCCGGCGTGCAGGGAGCGGCAGCGCCGCCGTCGAGTGCGCAGCGGAACGTGGAGCCGGTCTCGCTGGAGGCGAAGTTGAACGCGGGCGCCGGAGTGGTCGAAGTGAACGGGAACCCGTCCACGGTCGTATCGGGTGCCGGATCTGGCCCGCCGAACTGGACCGCGAAGTTGCGCGTGATCCAGGACGGTGAACGCTTTCCGTCTGGGTCGACTGGCTGGAGCGGGCCATTCAGCTGGTTCGTGCCCCACACCACGGCCGTGTTCGCCGGGTCGGGGCTCATGCCCGAGTAGTCGCCCCAGCGGCAGTGGGGACCGTCGTCGCAGCTGAAGTCCTGGTCAACCGCCGGGCTCGCATTGCCCACCCGCAGCTCGTTCACCATCGTGCCGGCGGGCGTCCCGCCGGCGCGGGTCTGCGCGCGCAGCTCCACGTTGTGGAAGCGGCCGCCGACGTTGTATGCGATGGCCGCGTGGGTGCCGTCCATCGCGGGCGAGATCGCGGCGTTGAACACGGAGTTCGAAGGATCGGCCACCGCGCCTTCCTGGAGCCTCGTCTGCGCCGTGGCGTCGAGCTCATACCAGCGCACCTCCGCACGCTGACCGTCGGCGCTGTGCACGGTGTGCTGAGCCCAGATGTCGCCGTTCACGCTGACGGCCTGCGTGAGCCGGCCGTCCTGCGAGTCGAGCACATCGGACACACCGGGCTGCTGCACGTCGGGCGGCGGGCCCCAGGTGCCCACCGGGATCGAAGCGGGCCCGCTGACGTTCGCGCTCGCGTCCACCTTGTAGAGCTTCAGCGCGTTCTGTGTGCCGCTCCCGCTCGTGGCCACGACGTAGCCCGTGCTCGAGGAGGTGGCGTCCGCGACGTTCACCGGCACCGGTGTGAACGCGTCGAGTGACTGGCCGGTGGCCGGCGCGGCCGGGCAGGTTGCGCCGATCGGCGTCGTGTCCGGTGTCGGCACCGTCCACAGCATTGCGCCGAGGAACTGGCTCGCCTCGGAGCTGTCCCTGAACTCGTTCGACCCGATCATCAGGTGGGTGCCGTCATGCCCGAGCTTCGGGAAGTCCTCGAACGGCGTGGCCGGCGTGGTCTGGTAGACGCACCAGTCGCCCGTCGGGTCGTTGCTCTTCGAGAAGCCGTAGACGAGCGATGCAAGGCCAGGGGTGGAGCTGTCTGGCGGCGGCGCGACGTCGGCGGCGGCGATCAGCCAGCGGTCCGACGCGGCATCCCATTGGACCTGAACGTCGAAGACGCTGTCGCCGGCGTCGTCGTGCGTGTGTCCCGGCTGCAGCGGCAGCCCGTTGTCGATGAAGAAGGTCTGGAGGTCTTTGGCCGGGGACAGGAGCGTGCCGCTCTTGTCGTAGAAGCCGATCATCGAGTTGACGATCTCCACGTAGCTCGCGGGGCCGACCGCGCCGGTGGAATCCGGCGGTGTGTAGCCCGCCCACAGCGCATTGGACGTGGCGGACAGGCCGTCGAACTGCAGGCCGCTGAAGAGCTCCGTGCGCGGCCCCGGAGACGCCCTCCGCGACGCCGGCGGCAGCACCCTGTCCGCGCGCTGCTTCGCGCGTTCGAGCGAGCGCGTCTCGCGCGGGCTCGTGTCGAGTGGGCTCCGTAGAGGCCCGCGCGCGAGCGCGACCCCCGGCGTGGCGAAGGCCGCAAGAGCTCCCATCGCCACGATCAGGCGTCGAGTCCTCACTCTCACTGAGTATGCCCGCGTGGGCCGTGGATCGCCCGCGCGCGTACCATCGGCGCGGTGGAGGGGCACATACACACCCGGCACGAACACGGGCACGACCACATCCATTCGCACGGGCACGACCACAGCCACGGGCTGGTCGACGACTCCATCAAGCGCTCGCGCGAGGGGCTGCGCGCCGTGGGCGTGTCGCTGGCGGTGCTCGGCGCCACCGCGGCGATCCAGGTGGTGGTGTTCGTCGCATCGGGCAGCGTTGCGCTGCTCGCCGACCTGATTCACAACGCGGGCGACGCCCTCACCGCGATCCCGCTCGGCATCGCCTTCCTCATGCAGAGCCGCCGCGCGGAGGCGTACGCCGGCCTCGGCGTGGTCGGCGCGATCTTCATCAGCGCGGTGGTGGCGGGCGTGGAGGCGGTGCGGCGCTTGGTCCACCCCAGCGCGCCCGACCATCTCGTGGCGCTCGCGATCGCCGGCGCCGTGGGCGTGGCGGGCAACTACCTCGCCGCGCTCGTGCGCACACGCGCGGGCAGGCGGCTCGGCAGCGCGGCGCTGATCGCGGACGGAGCGCACGCCCGCGCCGACGCGCTGGTGTCCGCCGCCGTGGTGGTCACAGCCGGCGCCGTGGCGCTCGGCGCGACAGTCGCGGACCCTCTGATCGGACTCGCGATCACGATCGCGATCCTGCGCATCACCTGGCACTCCTGGAAAACCGTCCGGCAAGAGATCCGCGAGGAGACCGCATGACGCCCGAAGAGCTGGAGCTGCTCGACGCCTACTGGCGCGCCGCGAACTACCTCTCGGTCGGCCAGATCTACCTGCTCGACAACCCGCTGCTCCGCCGTCCGCTCGAGATCGAGCACGTGAAGCCGCGCCTGCTCGGCCACTGGGGCACCACCCCCGGCCTGAACCTCGTCTACGCGCACATGAACCGCGCGATCAAGGCGCGCGACATCGACGCGATCTTCGTCACCGGCCCCGGACACGGCGGGCCGGGCCTCGTGGCGAACACGTACCTCGAGGGCACCTACACCGAGGTCTACCCCACGATCGGACACGACGAGGAGGGCCTGCGCCGGCTGTTCAGGCAGTTCTCGTTCCCGGGCGGCATCCCCAGCCACGTCGCGCCCGAGACGCCCGGCTCGATCCACGAGGGCGGCGAGCTCGGCTACGCGCTTGTTCACGCGTACGGCGCCGCGTTCGACAACCCGGATCTCCTGGTGTGCTGCGTGGTGGGCGACGGCGAGGCCGAGACCGGGCCGCTCGCCGCGAGCTGGCACTCCAACAAGTTCCTCAATCCGGCGACGGACGGCGCGGTGCTGCCCGTGCTGCACCTCAACGGATACAAGATCGCCAACCCCACGGTTCTCGCCCGCATCCCGCGCGAGGAGCTGACTGCGCTGCTCGAGGGCTACGGCCACCGCCCGATCTACGTGGAGGGGTCGGAGCCGAAGGAGGTGCACGAGCGGATGGCCGCCGTGCTCGACGAGGCGCTCGACGAGATCCGCGCGATCCAGGAGCGCGCCCGCTCCGGCGGCGGCGCGGCGGAGCGGCCGCGCTGGCCGATGATCGTGCTCGTCACGCCGAAGGGCTGGACCGGCCCGAAGGTGGTGGACGGGCTGCCGGTGGAGGGCACGTGGCGCGCGCACCAGGTGCCGCTGTCGGGCCTCGCGGACCGGCCGGACCACCTCGCCGAGCTCGAGCGCTGGATGAAGAGCTACCGGCCCGAGGAGCTGTTCGACGAGGCCGGCGCGCTGCGGCCCGAGCTGGCCGCTTTAGCCCCTGATGGCGACCGCCGCATGGGAGCCAACCCCAATGCCAACGGCGGACTGATCCTGCGCGGCCTCGAGTTGCCGGACTTCCGCCGCTACGCGGTCGACGTGCCGGGGCCGGCGCGCGCCACGAGCGAGGCCACGCGCGTGCTCGGGGAGTTCCTCCGCGACGTCGTGCGCGTGAACGGCAACCACTTCCGGATCTTCGGCCCCGACGAGACGGCCTCGAACCGCCTCACCGCGGTGTTCGAGGCCACCGACCGCCAGTGGGAGGCCGAGCGGCTGCCCACGGACGACCACCTGGCACCCGAGGGCCGCGTGATGGAGGTGCTCAGCGAGCACATGTGCCAGGGCTGGCTCGAGGGCTACCTGCTCACCGGCCGGCACGGGCTCTTCAACTGTTACGAGGCGTTCATCCACATCGTCGACTCGATGTTCAACCAGCACGCGAAGTGGCTGAAGGTCACACGCGACATCCCGTGGCGGCGGCCGATCGCCTCGCTCAACTACCTGCTCAGCTCGCACGTCTGGCGCCAGGACCACAACGGCTTCTCGCACCAGGACCCCGGCTTCATCGACCACGTGGTGAACAAGAAGGCGGACATCATCCGCGTGTACCTGCCGCCGGACGCCAACTGCCTTCTGTCCGTGGCCGACCACTGCCTGCGCAGCCGCAACTACGTGAACGTGATCGTGGCGGGCAAGCAGCCGGCGCTCGACTACCTCACGATGGAGCAGGCGCTGGAGCACTGCACGCGCGGGATCGGCATCTGGGACTGGGCGTCGAGCGACGAGGGCGGGGAGCCGGACGTGGTGCTCGCGTGCGCCGGCGACATTCCCACACTCGAGACGGTCGCCGCCGCGGCGATGCTGCGCGAGTACTTCCCGGAGCTGCGCGTGCGCGTGGTGAACGTGGTGGACCTGATGCGGCTTGAGCCGGACAGCGAGCACCCGCACGGCATGTCGGACGCTCAGTTCGACGCGCTATTCACGCCGGACAAGCCGGTGATCTTCGCCTACCACGGCTATCCGTGGCTGATCCACCGCCTCACCTACAGGCGCACGAATCACGACAACCTCCATGTGCGGGGCTACAAGGAGGAGGGCACGACCACCACGCCGTTCGACATGGTCATGCTGAACGACATGGACCGCTTCCACCTGGTGATGGACGTGATCGACCGTGTGCCGAGCCTGGGCACGCGCGCCGCGCACGTGCGGCAGCGGATGGTGGACGCCCGGATCGAGCACCGTGCTTACACGCGCGAGGTCGGGGACGACCCGCCGGACGTGCGCGACTGGGTGTGGCCGTTCGACGGCGTGCCGCCCGGTGCCGCGACCGACGCGGCGCGCGGCTCGTCCGCGTAGGCGGCGCTTGCGCGTACTGGTCGTCAACGCGGGCTCGAGCAGCGTGAAGCTGCGGCTGCTCGACGCTGAGGATTCGTTGGTCGCAGAGCGCGACCTCGACGCTCCGCGCAGCGAGGTGGACCACGACGCGCTGACGGCCGCCCTCGAGGGGCTCGACGCCGACGTGGTGGGACACCGCGTGGTTCACGGCGGCACGCGCTTTCGCGAGGCGGTGCGCGTGGACGACTCCGTGCTGCGCGAGCTGCAGGGAATGGTGGACCTCGCCCCGCTTCACCAGCCGAAGTCGCTCGCCGCGCTCGAGGCGGTGTCGCGCGCGCTGCCGGATGTGCCGGCGGTGGCGTGCTTCGACACCGCGTTCCACGCCACGCTGCCCGAGGCCGCGTACACCTATGCGCTGCCGGCGGAGCTGCGCGAGCGCTTCGGCGTCCGGCGCTACGGGTTTCACGGACTGTCCCACGCGTATGCGTCGCGGCGAGCGGCGGAGATGACGGGCGCCTCGCGGATCGTCACGTGCCACCTGGGCGCGGGCGCGTCTTTGTGCGCGGTGCTCGACGGGCGCTCGGTCGATACGACCATGGGCTTCACGCCACTGGAGGGACTCGTGATGGCCACGCGCTCCGGGAGCGTGGATCCCGGCCTGGTGCTGTGGTTGCTCGAGCGCGGGCGGATGAGGGAGCCTGAGATGGCGGCTGCGCTCGAGCACGAGTCGGGGCTGCTGGGGCTGGCGGGCACCGCGGACATGCGCGAGGTGTTGGAGCGGGATGACGAACGCGCGCGGCTCGCTTTGGCCGTCTACGTGCACCGGCTTCGTTCAGGCATCGCGGCGATGGCCGCCTCGCTCGGCGGGCTCGATGCGCTCGTGTTCACGGGCGGAGTCGGCGAGAACTCGCCGCGCGTGCGCGAGCTCGCCTGCGACGGCCTCGGCTTCCTCGGCGTGCCCCCCGACCGCGTGCTTGTGATTCCCGCGCGCGAGGACCTCGAGATAGCCCGCCAAGTCCGCCAACTTTCGGGCAAGTGATCCAACTCAGCCCCGCATAGCGGGGTCTAGTCAGGAACCTTCGCTAGAAGAAGGGCGGTCCAGCCCTTCAGCGACAGCCGCCGGCGCTCAAACAAGGGCGCGAAGGCCGCAGCCACCTCGTCCGCCTCGTGATCCAAGAGCCCCGAGGCAATGATCACAGATGGGCCCTCCCTCATTGCTTCCGTAAGCGCCAAAAGAAGGGGCCGCATGAGATTCGCAGCCACCACATCAGCAACGGGCGCAACCCCAGACCGCAGGTCAAACCGCTCCACAGAATCAAGCACCACCCCATTAGCACGAGCGTTCAACCCCGTCGCCTCAACAGCAAGCCGGTCCGAGTCATAAGCCCGCACCGGCGAGAACCCCAGCTTCGAAGCCGCGATCGCCAGCACCCCAGACCCACACCCCAAATCAGCAAACGACCCGCGCGCGGGCAGATCAAGCATCAACTCCAGGCACAGCCGAGTAGTGGGATGCGTCCCAGTCCCGAACGCCCGCCCCGGATCGATCACCACCTCGGTCACGCCCGGCCGCACCGCCGGCTCCTCCCACGGCGGCCGCACCCACAGCTTCCCCGCCACGAGCACCGGCACGTGGTAGTGCTTCCAGCGCTCCTCCCAGTCGTCCGGCACCTCCTCCCCACGCACCTGCACGCGCACGCCGCCCACCTCCGCCTCACCGTCCGGGAACGTGGGCAGCTCGCCCGGCGCGCCGTACAGCGCGAACTCGACGAAGCCCTCGCCGTCCACCTGCTCGAATCCCTCAGGCGCCATCTCGAGCAGGGCCGCGAGCACCTGCTCGGCGGCGTCGGCGTCGGCGCGGATCGCCAGGCGGATCAGCTGAGGGCCCGCCTCACGCGGGCAAACAGCGACTCGTCGCTGTGGTCGCTCAGGTTCTCGTCGCCGAGCGTGGCGGCGAAGCGCTCGAGCAGGTCGCGCTGCTCGCCGTTCAACTTGCGCGGGATCACGACGTTCACCACCACGCGCTGATCCCCGCGGCGGCCGCGGCGCAGCGACGGCATCCCCTTCCCGCGCAACGTGATCACGGTGCCCGGCTGGGTGCCCGGGTCGATCTCGACCTCTTCGTCGCCGTCCAGCGTCGGGACGCTCACGCGCGCGCCGAGCGCCGCCTGCGGCGCCGCGAGGTCGATCACGGACACGAGGTCGTTGCCGTCGCGCACGAAACGCTCGTCGGGCGTGACGCGTACGAGCACGTAGAGGTCGCCGGGAGGGCCGCCGCGCTCCCCCGCGTGGCCGCGGCCGGTGAGGCGAATGCGCTGCTCGTCCGCGATGCCCGCGGGGATGTCCACCTCGAGTGTCCGCCGCGTGGCCACGCGACCGCGTCCGCCACACTCGGCGCACGGCTCCACCGCGATCCGCCCGTCGCCGCCGCAGGCGTCGCACACGTGCGAGCGCACCAGCTGCCCGAAGGCCGTGCGCGTCACGCTCCGGAGCTGCCCCGCGCCGCCGCAGCGCTCGCACTCCTTGATCGGCGTGCCCGGCTCGGCCCCGTTCCCGCGACAGTGCTCGCAGGTGTCGACGACGTCGTAGTCGACCGCCGCCTGGGTCCCGCGCGCGGCGTCCATCAGCGACACCTCCACCGACACGGCCACGTCGCCACCCTGGATCGGGCCGCCGCTGGACCCGCCGAACGCGCCGAACGGGTCGCCGCCGCCGAAGAACGCGTCGAAGATGTCGGCGAACGAGCCGAAGCCGCTGAAGCCGGACTCGAACCCGCGCGCGCCGAGACCCTCGTGGCCGTAGCGGTCGAATATCGCGCGCCGCTCCGAGTCGGACAGGATCTCGTAGGCCTCGGCGGCCTCCTTGAACTTCTCCTCCGCCTCCGGGTCGTGCCTGTTCACGTCCGGGTGAAGCTCGCGCGCGAGCTTGCGGAAAGACTTCTTTATCTGCTGCTCGTCCGCGTCCCGCGGCACGCCGAGGAGCTCGTACGGATCACGCTTCATAGACGCCATGTCGCGACGCCGAGAGTAGCTATCCGCCGCCGTAGGCGACGATGAGATCCGTCAGAACGCCCACGCTGAAGCCGGCCGCCAGGAGCCACATGCCGAGCTCGCGGTGGCCGAGCCGGCGCATGCCGTTCCACACCTCGCCGATCACGTAGAGGATCGCCCCGCCGGCGACGGCATAGAACAGAAGCTCGACCGGCTGCGAGGTGACCGCGTAGCCCACCATCGAGCCGGCGAAGGTGGGACCGCCGCCGACGAGGCCGGCGAGGAACAGCCAGCGCCAGGACGGCCTGACGGCGCCGAGCGGCCCGACGATCCCGAAGCCCTCGGTGGCGTTGTGCAGAGCGAAGCCCACGATCAGGACGGTGGCGAGCCCGATCTCGCCAGCGCGCGCCGACACGCCGATGGCGAGTCCCTCGGCGAAGTTGTGGAGCCCGATCGCCGCGGCGATCGTCATGCCGGTGCGGAGCGCTGCGGCGCGCGCCGCGGAGGCGTCCATCGCCACACCCTCGACCCAAGCCGGAGCCACCGCTTCCGCCTCCGCGGAGCCACCCGCCACGGGCGGCGGGGGCGGCGGGGCCTTCGGCGTCATGCGCTGCGAGGCGGTGGCGAGCCCGGCGCTGCCCACCGCGAAGCCGCCGCCCAGGAGAACCGCCATCGCCAGCGCGTGCCCGAAGCTGCCGTTGTCGTCCTTGAAGCTCGTGACCGCGCTCTCGACGATCTCGAAGCCGTGCGACAGCACGTCGACGAAGATGAACGCGAGCACCCCGACCGCGAACATCGCGAGCCCCACACGGGCACGCGTGTTCAGGACCTGTAGGCGCCCAACCGGGAGTCCCAAGAAGATGGTGAACCCCGCCAAGGCGCCGAGCAGCACTGTCTCGGCAAAGGACATAGCGCGCCCTTAGGTTACCCTAAGTCCGACCAATCCAGTCGGAGTAAGGCGCCGTTTATCTACGCGCCTAATGGACGACCAGCGTGCCCTGCATTCCGGCAGCCCTGTGACCGTCCACCGGGCAGTAGAACGTGTACTTGCCGGGCTTGAGCGTGACCGTGACCGTGGACTTGCCGCCCTTCGTCACGGTCGAGCCCGACGCCTGCGCGCCGTTTCCGGTCACCGCGATCGCATGCGGCAGCGACGACGGGTTGCTCATCACGATCGTCACCTTCCCCGCCTTCGCCGACAGCGACTTCTTGTTGAAGGCGAGCTGCGTGGGGCTGGCCGAGAGGCTCAGGTTGGTCGTGGCTCCGCCCCCGCTGGACGAACTGGAGCCGCCGCTGGCGGGAGCGGGCGTGGTGGAGGCGCTTGTCGAGGTGTTGCTGCCACCTCCGCCGCAACCGGCGATTGCCAGTGCCGCGGATACGGCGCCGAGTACGAGAACTGTCGGCTTCCGGTTCATGTCGAAAACTCCTGATCGGGTACCGAGGTAGACGCGGCAGATCCGCGCGTTCTTCCCCTCCCCACTCAGCTGGATTCTGGCAGTCCGTTGCGCTCGAGCCAGAGCGCGGCCTGGGTGCGGTCGGTCACGCCGAGCTCTGCGAATACCTGCGTGAGGTGGGCTTTCACGGTTTTCTCGCTGATCTCGAGCCGCCGCGCGATCAGCTTGTTCGGCAGCCCCTCGCCCACGAGCTGCAGCACCTCACGTTCGCGCGCTGACAGGTTCACCGCCGGCCGCTGATCCGTGCGCGCGGCAAGCACCTCGTGCGCGGCGCGCGGCGAGAGCGGCGACTCGCCGCGGGCGGCCGCGTGCACGCCGCGGACGAGCTCGTCCGGGTCCGCGTCCTTCAGCAGGTAGCCGATCGCGCCGGCGTCGAGCGCGTCAAGGATCCGCTCGCGCGCAGACAGCGAGGTGAGAACCACGACGCGGGCCTCGGTCCCGCTCGCGAGCAGCTTGCGGGTGGCCTCGGCGCCGCCCATCCCCGGCATCGACAGGTCCATCAGAACGACATCGGGCTCCTCGCGAGTCGCGAGGTCGACTGCTTCCTCGCCGTTCGCGGCGGTGGCCACCACCTCAATCTCGGAATCTCCCTCCAGCAGCTCCGCCAGCCCCGCGCGCACGAGAGCGTGGTCATCCACGATCACCACGCGGATCACCTGAGCGGCACCTCCACGTGCAGAAGAGCGCCACCGGACTCCGCGGGCACGAGCTCGAGCGCACCGCCGGACTCCACGAGCAGGTCACGCAGGAGCGCGAGCCCGAAGTGGCCCTCGCCCGGGCCGTCTATGCCGCTGCCGTCCGGCAGTCCGAGCCCGTCGTCCTCCACCTCCACGATCGCGTGCGAGGCCGTGGAAGAGAGCCTGATGGTCGCGCAGCTCGCCGCCGCGTGCTTGACCACGTTGCGCGCCCCCTCACGCGCGGCACGGAACACGAGCTCCTCGGTCTCCTCGGCAAGCGGCTCGTCGATTCCCATCTCGAGCGTGGTTGATACACCCTGCCGCTCGAGCTGCACCGCCACGTCCCCGAGCGCCGAGCGCAGGTCGGTGCCGTGGAGGCCCCCGGGGTAGAGGTCGACTAGCAGCGAGCGCAATTGGTGCACCGCGCCGCGCAGCTCGCTGGACGCCTCGTTTGCGATCGAGGCCGGCAGCGCGTCCTTCTTCGCTGCCGCCGAGAGCCCGTACGAGACGCCGGTGAGGTCCTGCACCACACCGTCGTGCAGCACCGCGGCGAGGCGGCGCCGCTCCTGGTCTGAGGCCTCCACCGCGCGGCGCAGCAGCGCCTCGCGCTCCTCGCCGGCGCGCCGTACCCGGCGCACGAGCGAGCGCGCGAGCGGCAGCTGGAAGAGCTGGAGAAGGAGCAGGCCGCCGATCAGCGCCGGCGCGAAGGTGAGCCACAGGTTGCGGCTGCTGGCAGTGACGGAGCTCTGCTTCTCGTACGCCTCGAACATCAGTTTGCGCCCGTCCGGCCCGTTGATCCCCGTGTATACCTCGATCAGCTTCCCCTGCCCGCGCTCGAACTTGTTTTCGGGGCGCGACAGGTCGCTCACCTCGGCCTCCACCCCGCGGTGGGAGAGCACCGCCCTGTCGTCGGCGCTCAGGGCGTAGTGCCGGCCAATCAGGCGCCGCTCGTCCGAGTAGACGATGCGCCCGTCAGCGGCCCAGATCTTCACGCGCACGATGGGCGGCTGAAGGACGCTCGAGCGCATGATGGTGTCGAAGCGGTCGAGCGCGGCGCGGTCACCGCTCACGATGGCCGGCGTGAGGTTGGGCTCCACCACGCCGCGCGCCGCGATGCGCGTGTTGTTCTTCGCGTCCTTAAGGGCCTGCGTGTTGCCAGCGTGGCGAAGGAGCTCGACGCCCGCCAGCCCGAGCAGCACCACGATCGCGAGCCCGGAGACGGCGAACTGGAGAACAGCTGAGCGTCCCGAGCGGAACTCGGGAAGACGCGGGCGCCGCGGGGCCGATCGGGTGGAACGTTCCGCCTCCCTCCCCCGCGCGGGAATGGCGACTGAGGTGCGAGTCATATACCGGCAACACCACGATAGACCGAGATCTCACGTTTGTCGTAGGACCAAGGTCCAATTGAAAGCTCGACGCGGGTGGGTCCAACCTGATCGCCACGGTCCCGAATCAGTGAAGGAGAAGCACCCAAATGACCCAGCGATCCAAGAGGTTTTTCGCCCTCCTCGGCGTGAGCGCCGCAATGTCGGTCGCCGCTCTTCCGATGGCGCAGGCAAAGAACGGCGCCGATGACCCGGTGAACCACGACGTGAACGACGACAACGGCGGGCTCGTCGTGAACCAGACGCCGCGCAGCGACGATCCGGCGGGTCACGACGTGAACGACGACCGCAACACGACCGTGCGCAAGCCGGAGGCGCGGCATCACCACCGCCACGGCCGTCATCACCACCGTCACCACCGGCACGACCGGTAGCAGCTATTCGTCGTAGAGCTCTCCCACGAAACGGGAGAGCTCTGCGGCGGCCTGGCGCACGCTCCCGATCGCCTGCGCGTAGTCCATCCGCACCGGGCCCACCACGCTCACTGCGCCCAGGTTGCGGCTCGCCAGGCCGTAGTTGGCCGCCACGATGCTGAGCGACTGCAGCGCGGGCGCTCGGTTCTCGTGGCCGATGCGCAGATACACGCGCGGCTCGGCGAGCGCCTCGCGCATCAGCGACAGGAGCGCCACGCGCCGCTCGAGCAGCAGCATCAGGTCGTCGATCTGCGAGAGCTCCTGCACGCGGTCCTCGGAGAGAAGCCGCGCCGCGCCCTCCACGAACAGCGTGTCCTCCGCGCTCTCCTCGAGCTCGGTGAACGCCGGGGAGAGGGTGGCGAGAAACGTGCGCTCGCCCGAGCCGAGACCCGGGTCGGCGAGCTTCGCGGGGATCATCCGTGCGCCGAGCGCCATCCCGCCGAGCGCCTCGTTCAGATACTCGCCCGCCCAGTCGATGAGGCCCGGGTCGACCGGGTGGTCGTAGGAGATCACGCGCTTGGTCACGCCGCCGGTTGAGGTGATCACCACCACCATCGCCACCTGCGGCTGGAGCAGCAGCACCTCGATGTGGCGGATCGTGGTGGTGCCGAGCGGCGGCGCGGACACGATCGCGAGCAGGTTGGTGACCTGCGACAGCTGCTCGGTGGTGGCGCGCAGCGTCTCCTCCACCTCGCGGCGGATCACGGTGAGGCGGAAGTCGCGGCGGGGCACCGGCAGCCTGCCCTCTTCGAGCAGCTCGTCGGCGTAGTAGCGGTAGCCCGAGTCGGTCGGCACGCGGCCCGCGGAGGTGTGCGGATGCTGGAGCAGCCCGAGCTCCTCGAGCTTCGCGAGCTCAGCCCGGATCGTGGACGGGCGCCAGGGCAAATTGGCCTGCTCGGCCAGCCACCTCGAGCCCACCGGCTGGCCGTGCGAGACGTGGGTCTCGACGACCTTCCTCAGCACCTCCGCCTGTCGATCGGTCAGCTCCATTTGAACCATTGTGATTGTGATTGCGCCGACAGGGGAACGCCTCGTCTATGCATCGGAAGTGGTGGACCCTGCTCGTGGTCTGCGTGGCCACGTTCATGTTGCTGCTCGACATCACGATCGTGAACGTCGCGCTGCCGTCGATCCAGAAGTCGCTGCACGCGAGCTTTCAGGATCTGCAGTGGGTCGTTGACGCCTATGCCCTAACGCTAGCCGCGCTGCTCCTCACCGCGGGCTCGCTCGCCGATCTGCTCGGGCGAAAGCGCGTGTTCCTGGTCGGGATCGGCGTGTTCACGGCGGCCTCGCTGGTGTGCGGCCTTGCCGTCTCGCCGCTCATGCTCAACCTCGCGCGCGCGTCGCAGGGAGTGGGCGGCGCGATCATGTTCGCCTGCTCGCTCGCGCTGCTGGCGGCGGAGTTTCGCGGCCGCGAGCGCGGCACCGCCTACGGCGTCTGGGGAGCCACGATCGCGGCGGCCGCTGCGGTGGGGCCGCTGATCGGCGGCGGGCTCACCGAGGGGCTCGGCTGGGAGTACATCTTCTTCATCAACATCCCGGTGGGCGTGATCGCGATCGCGCTCGGCGTGCTGCGGCTCGCGGACTCGCGCGACGAGGACGCCACCGGCATCGACTGGGCCGGGCTCATCACGTTCTCCGCCAGTCTGTTCCTGCTCGTGCTCGCGCTGATCCGCGGGAACACGGAGGGCTGGAGCAGCGCGCCGATCCTCGCCGAGCTGGTGGGAGCAGCGGTGCTGTTCGCGATCTTCCTCGTGGTCGAGCTGCGCCAGGAGCGGCCGATGTTCGAGCTCTCGCTGTTCCGCAAGCCCACCTTCCTCGGCGTCTCGCTGGTGGCGTTCACGCTGTCGGCGTCGCTGTTCGCGATGTTCCTCTACATCACGCTCTACCTGCAGAACATCCTCGGCTACTCGCCACTTCAGACCGGCCTGCGCTTCCTGCCCGTCACCGGAATCGGGCTCGTGCTCGCGCCGGTGGCCGGCCGCTTCTCGTCGCACATGTCGCCGCGCTGGTTCCTCGGCGGCGGCGTGGCGCTCGTGGCCATCGGCTTGTTCCTGATGCACGGGGTGTCGGCCACCTCGTCCTGGACCGAGCTCTTGCCCGGCCTCTTTGCCGCCGGCGCCGGGGTTGGGATCGCGAACCCGGCGCTCGCCCAGGTGGCGGTGGGCGTGGTGCCGCCCGCGCGCAGCGGCATGGCGTCTGGCATAAACAACACCTGCCGCCAGGTGGGGATCGCCACCGGCATCGCCGGCCTCGGCGCGATCTTCCAGCATGAGGTGCAGACGAAGGCGGCGCAGCTTCACAGCCATGCGCCGCAGGCGGCTCACGAGGCGTTTGCGAGCGGGCTGAACGAGATCCTGCTCGTGGGCGGAGCAATCGCTGCCGTGGGCGCGCTGATCGGATTCGCGTTCGTCCGCCAGCACGATCTGGCGGAGGGCACGGCGCACGCGGACGCCGCCGCGACGGCCGGCTAGAGCTCCAGCTCCGCCTCGGCGTTGCGGATGATGCGGTTGTCGCCCTGGGCGGCTTCCATCTCGAGCACGATCCGGTCGCCGCTCGCCTCCTTCACGCTGCCGGTGACGGTGACCTCCTGCTCGGGGAAGCCCATTCCCCTGAACTGGACCGACAGGCGCTTGAGCGAGCGAGCGTCGCCCTCCACGCCCAGGATCGCCGCTCGCGCGACGAGCGCCATGCCGTAGAGGCCGTGCAGGATGGTGCCCGGCAGGCCCACCGCCTTGGCGAACTCGGGGTCGATGTGGATCGGGTTGAAGTCGCCTGACGCGCCCGCGTAGCGGTGCGGCAGGTACTTGTCCGGCGTCACCTTCAGCTCAGGGATCTGGTCGCCCTCTTTCATCCCGTCCTCACGATGTTGGTCCAGGTGCCGCGCACCGTCTCCTGGCCGTCCTGGTTCTTCGATACCGACTCGAACACGTAGAACTCCATGCCCGCCCGCTCGTACACGTCCGACACCGTTGTGGTCGTGACGATCGTGTCGCCGGAGCACACGGGCTCGCCCCACACGAACTCCTGGCTCCCGTGCAGCATGCGGCCCAGGTTGATCCCCAGCTCGGGGTCGAGCACGCCCTGGGCGACGGAGCCCGCCGAGTAGACCACCGCGAACATCGGCGGCGCCACGACGTCGCGGAAGCCTGCGGCGCGCGCAGCTTCGCGGTCGTGGTGCACCGGCGCGTGGACGCCGATCGCGTTGCTGTACTCGCGGATCTTCTCGCGTCCCACCTCGTACTCGAAGGGCGGGTACGACTTGCCCTTCTTGCTCTCGTCGACCGCCATCTACTCGGCGCTCGCGTAGAAAACGGCTGACATGTCCTCGTCGCCGTGACCCTGGTCGATGGCGCGCCGGAAGCTCTCCGCCGTGGCCCCGGCCACGGGCATTCGCGCGTCGTGGCGATCGGCCGCCTCGAGCACGAGCTCGAGGTCCTTCAGCGCGAGCTTGAGCGGGAAGGAAGTGGAGAAGTCGCGCTTGATCATCATGGGGCCCTTCATCTGTGCGTACGGCGATCCGGTGGGTCCGTCGATCGCCTCGAGGAAGCGCTCGGGCTCCACGCCGAGGCGCTCGGCGAACGCGACGGACTCGGCCAGATCGCCGAGCAGCGAGAGCAGCCAGGTGTTGGTCACCAGCTTGAGCCGCGTGCCGCCGCCCGCTTCGCCGAGGCGTACGGTCTTCGCGCCAATGGCGTCGAACACCGGCTCGCAGATGTCGAGCGCAGCGTCGGGCCCCGAGGCGAGGATGGTGAGCTCGCCCTTCTCCGCGGGCGCCTTCGTGCCGAGGACGGGTGCGTCCACGTAGGCGATGCGGCGCTCCTCCGCGAGTCCGCTCAGCCGCTCGGTGGCCGCGATCCCGACCGTGCTCGCCTGAAGCCACACGGCGTCGTCGCGCATCGCCTCGAGCGCGCCGCCTTCGGTCATCACGCTCTCAACCGCGTTGCCCTCGGCGAGCATGGTGAGCACGATGTCGGCGCCATCCGCCGCCTCCGCCGGCGAGCCGGCCACGGGCAGCCCCAGTGCCTCCGCCTTCTCGCGCGTGCGGTTCCACACGCGCGTGTCGAGCCCCGCACCGGCGATGTTCTTCGCCATTGGCCCGCCCATGATGCCTGTGCCGAGAACGGCGACGCTGGGCTGGCCGGGGCTCACTCGCTGATTGTTATCAGCCGCCAGGGATCGGTGCGGAGAAGGCCGTCGATGTCGTCGCTCGGCACGGGGCGCGAGAAGAGGAATCCCTGCGCGAGCTCGCAGCCGAGCTTCCGCGCGCCGGTGAGCTGGTCCTCGGTCTCCACGCCCTCGGCCACCACGCGCGCGCCGAGCGCCCGCGACATCTCCGCGATCGCCGAGACGATCGCCGCGTCGCGGCGGCTCGTGCCGAGCGCGGCCACGAAGGAGCGGTCGATCTTGAGGAACGAGAGCGGGAACTGCTTCACGTAGCCGAGCGACGAGTAGCCGGTGCCGAAGTCGTCGAGCGCGAGCCTTACGCCGAGCCCCTCGAGCGCGTGCAGCGTGGCGGCCGTCGCGGCGGTGTCCAGCACAAGCACGCTCTCGGTGATCTCGAACGCGATCTGGCGGGGGTCAACCCCGGTGTCCTCGATCGCCCGCGCCACCGACGGCACGAGGTCGCGCTCCGTGAGCTGGCGCGGCGACAGGTTCACCGACACCACGACGGGCGGCACGCCCGAACGGGCCATCTGGCCCCAGCGCGCGGCCTTGAGCATCGCCTCGCGCATCACCCAGTCGCCGAGCTGGACGATCAGCCCGCTCTCCTCGGCCACCGGGATGAACTCGAGCGGCGGGACGATGCCCCGCTCCGGGTGGTGCCAGCGCAGCAGCGCCTCCACGGCGGCGATGTGGCCGTGGTCGACGTCGACCACCGGTTGGTAGACGAGGCGCATCTCGTCGTTCTCGAGCGCGCGGCGGAGCTCGGCCTCGAGCTGCAGCCGGCGCACCGCGCTCTCGCGCATCTCTGTGTCGAACACCTCGAAGCGCGCGCGGCCGCGCTCCTTCGCCTGGTACATGGCGGCGTCGGCGTCGCGCAGCAGGGAGTCCGGCGCGTCGTAGCCGCTGGTGGGCAGCGCCACGCCGATGCTCGCGGTGACGAAGTGCTCGCCTCCCGCGATCTGCAGCGGGCGCGCGAAGCAGTCCCTCACCCGCTCGGCGATCTCGAGCGCCTCGTCCTCGTCGGCCACGTCCTCGCAGAGGAAGACGAACTCGTCCCCGCCGAAGCGCGCCACGGTGTCGCCCGCGCGCACCGCCTCGGCGAGGCGCGGCGCGAGCGCGGTGAGCAGCTCGTCGCCCGCTTCGTGGCCGAGGCTGTCGTTCACGAGCTTGAAGTTGTCGACGTCGAGGAAGAGCACGGCCACCGTCGCGTTGTTGCGGCGCGAGCGCGCAAGCGCGTGCTGCAGGCGGTCGCGGAAGAGCGCGCGGTTGGGCAGCCCGGTGACCGGGTCGTGCAGTGCCTGGTGGCGGATCTCGGCCTCGCTCCTGCGGCGCTCGATCGCGGCGGCGAGCACGTTCGCCACGGACTGCAGGAAGTTCACGTCGTCGGAGCTGAAGTGGTGTCGCTTGCGTGCGTGCGCCGCCACCACGCCGAAGGGCGTCTCGTCGCGGCCGCGGATCGGCACCGTGATGCCGCTGAGCGCGCCCTGGTCGCGGAGGAGCTGCGCGCCGCGGAAGCGCGTCTCGCTGGTGTAGTCCACCACCACCACGGGCTTCTCTTCCCTGATCGCCTTCGCCGCCTGAGAGGCGTCGTCGAACGGGACCTTCACGCTGCCCACTGCGCCGTCCGGCCAGCCGGTGCCGGCGCGCATCAGCATCCTCTCCTCGTCGGGCAGGTACTCGAGCACGGTCACGAGGTCGATCGTCAGCGTCTCGCTCACCATTTGCACGGCCTCGTCGAGGAGCGGGGTGAGCGCGACGCGCGACAGCGCACGCTGGCCGAGCTCCGACACGGTGGCCTGCTGCGCCGCGCGCTGGCGCAGGCGCTTCCAGCTGGAGCGCAGCGCCACCCGCATGCGCACGACGAGTGCCGCCACCGCGAGCTCCGTGCACGCCACGTAGGCCCAGCGGATCACGTCGTCGGTGGCCAGCCCTGGTGCGCCGTGAACTCGCACGTGCACGCCGGCGAAGGCCGCGCCGCACGCGGCGATTGCAAGCACGACCTGGAATGCCGCCTGGCGCGTTTCGAGGAACGCCACCGTGTTGGGGACCGCCCAGAGGAACAGGAACGCGAGCGGCGCGTGCGTCTCGCCGCTGGCGTAGATGGCGGCGGCCACGAGGAGCGTGGTGGTGGCTATTGCAGCCTGCACCACGATGCGCGGGACGCGGAAGAGGCCCCACGTGAGCACCGGAAAGAGTGCGGTGCACATGCCGATCATGAGGATCACCCACCCGCGCCGCATCAGCGGGTCGTCGCTTGCGAGCGCCCAAGCGAGCGCGAGGCCGTTCGAGGCCAGACCGAATGCGGCCATCAGCCCTGCCGTGACGGCGTGGCGAGCCGAAAGGTTCGATTTGCCGTGCATCCCCCGGGTGATCGGCCGGGGGAATGCCCCATTTAGGGGTCAGGCGGTGGCTAACGGACCGGCGCGAAACGCGTCAGGCGGCCGCTCCCTGTGCCTGCAGCGATGCCTCCACCGCCCGGTTGAGAGCGAGCTCGAGCTTGCCGGCCGCCGCGCGCTCCTGAGCGAGGATGCTCTCGGCCATCTGGATCGTGTGGCCGTCGGCGGCACGCTCGGCCACGCGCTTCAGCTGCTCGTAGCCGCCGATCTCGAGGTGCTCGAACGCGAATGCGAACGCGCACAGCTTGCCCGGCGTGTCCGGCTGCGCGGCGAAGAAGCCGCCCCAGTTCATCGCGCCCAGGCTGAGCGCCGCGTCCTTCAGCGAGTTGGTGCGGCCGCCGCGCTCGGTGAGCCGCTCCTCAACGAGGCGCTGATGCTCGCGCGTCTCCTCGAGGTGCTCGTCGAAGAGGTTGGCCAGCTCCGGGTCGCCCGCGATCTTCTGGCCCTTCTCGAGCAGCTGGATCGCCTGCGCCTCGATGGCGTGCGCGTCGGCGAGGTACTTGTTGAGCTGGTTGTCGAGGTCGTCGTTGCCGACGGCTTCGAGCGCGGCCTCCGCGGCTTCGTCGAAGCAGTCCGCCAGACGCTCCTTCATCGCGATCTCCTGGTCGCGGATCCGGCGCGCCGCCTGCACGGTCTCCCCGTCGCCCACCTTCTCCGCAACCTGGATGAGCGCCTCGTAGCTCGCCTGCTCGAGCGCCTCGTAGGAGTAGGAGTGGGCGGTGAGGATGCCGGGCGTGTCGGGCTTCAGCTTGGCGAACAGCGCGAAGCCCACGCCGCCCGCGGCCATCACCGCGTTCTTGATCTTGGACGGGCTGGCGCCATGCGCCTCGAGGCGCTGCTCGATCAGGCGCTCCTGCCCTTCGGTCTCCGTGAGGTGCTGCTTGAAGATCTCCTCGAGCTTCGGATGGCCGGCGATCTTCGGAGCGATCTTGAGCTGGGCGAGCGCCTGCTTCTCGATCGAGTAGGCGTCGGTCAGGTACTTGACGAGTTGCTCTTCGGGCGTGTTGCTCGGCATCGGGCGGTTCCTCCTCACGGTCAGGTCGCACCGGAGGGGCTACCCGCGGATTGGCGGCGCTACACGGCGGATCGAGGGGGGCGAACTTTTGAAGCTTCCTGCCTTAACCCCCATATGCGACGCCAGGACAGGACGGTGGAGGCGGTGATCGGGGAGTTGGCCTCGGACACGTGGGGAATGGTGCAGCGGCCGGAGTTGATCAAAGCCGAGATCTCTGCCGAGCAGATCGACCGCCGGATCGCGAA
>JAICJR010000316.1 GCA_025928345.1 Thermoleophilaceae bacterium
CGCCTGCCGCATTCCGTCGCTCCCTACGTTCGCTCTCGGTCGCGGCCGCATCCACCCGCCCCGACCCGTCCACCAACTCGCCCACCACCCCGTAGTCCCCGCGCGCGCGCGCGGGAGACACGAGGCCCCGGCCCACGTCCAGCGCGACCTCGTCGGCGGAACGCTCGAGCGGGTCGCCGTAGCCGCCGCCGCCCGGCAGCCGCATCAGCACCTCGGCGCCCGCGGGAACGCGCAGGCGCGCCTTCGCCCGCTCGGGACGGCGGCCGTCAACCAGGTACGCGGCCTCACCGCCCGCGCGGCCGCCGTCCAGCCCGAACGGAGGGCTGGTGAGCTGGTCATTCATCGTGTTGACGGTGTAGCCCTCGTCGCCACCGACCGTGAACACCATGTCCTGACCGAGGCCCCCGCGGAAGCGGCCCGCCCCGGCGGAGTCGCAGCGCAGACCCTTTCGCTCGACGAAGATGCCGGTGACCGACTCGAGCATCTCCACGGGCGTCATGGCGATGTTCCCCGGGAAGCTCGTCGCAGACAGCCCGTCCTTGTCCGGCCGCGCGCCCATGCCGCCCGAGACGAAGAAGGTGGAGGTGAACTCGCGGCCGTCGGCGCTCTGCCCCTGCACGGTGGTGATCCACAGCACCGAGGAGCCCGCGATCACCTTGTCCGGCAGCGCAGCGGCCAGCGCTTGATACACGGCGAGTGGCTGGAAGTTGCCGATGATGTGGCGGCCCGCCACCGGCGCAGGACGTGTGGCGTTGAGGACCGACCCGGGCGGTGCCGTGACGTCGATCGCGCGGAAGGTGCCGGCGTTGTTCGGAACGGACGGAGCCAGCGCGCATTTGAGCGCGTAGGTGGTGTAGGAGGCCGTGTAGCAGAGCGGCACGTTGATCCCCCACGGCACCTGCCGCGAGGAGCCGGCGAAGTCCACCACCAGGCCATCGCCTCGCACCTTCACGGCGCAGCAGAGCGTGACCGGCTCGGCGAAGCCGTCGCTCACGACCTCGCCCACGTAATCACCGTCCGGGATCTCCGCGATCGCGCGCCTCAGCACTCCTTCGGAGCGGGCGAGGATCTCCTGCCCCACCTGCTCGAAGCCGTCCAGGCCGAACTCGTCGAGCACGGCAACCATGCGCGCCCCGCCGACCTCGTTGCAGGTGGCCTGCGCCAGGATGTCTCCGATCACGAGGTCGGGCGAGCGGACGTTGTGCCGGATCAGCCCGAGCAGCGTGTCGTTGAGCTTCCCCCGCTCCGCCAGCTTCATGATCGGTATGAAGAGGCCCTCCTCGAAGTTCGACTGGCCGTCTGAGGAGAAACCGCGGCCGCCGATATCGAGGCTGTGCGCGCACGTGCCCATGAAGCCGACGAGCTTGCTGCCGCGGAACACGGGCGTGACCACCGTAATGTCGTTGAGGTGCCCGGCGGTGCGCCAGGGATCGTTCGAGATCATCACGTCGCCCGGCTCGAGCTCGCTCGCCGGGTAGGCCTCGAGGAAGTTGGCGATGCATGTGGCCATGCTGTTGATCTGTC
>JAICJR010000291.1 GCA_025928345.1 Thermoleophilaceae bacterium
AGAAGGAGATCGCGCAGGTCGGCACCATCTCCGCGAACAACGACAAGGAGATCGGCGACCTGATCGCCGAGGCGATGGAGAAGGTCGGCAAGGACGGCGTCATCACCGTCGAGGAGGCCCGTGGCCTCGAGACGACGCTGGAAACGGTCGACGGCATGCAGTTCGACCGCGGTTACGTCTCGCCGTACTTCGTCACCGATCCGGAGAAGATGGAGTCGGTCCTCGACGATCCGTACATCCTCATCCACGACAAGAAGATCTCGGCGATGAAGGAGCTGCTCCCGGTGCTGGAGAAGGTCGCGCAGAGCGGCCGCCCCCTCCTCATCATCGCGGAGGACATCGAGGGCGAGGCCCTGGCCACGCTCGTGGTGAACAAGCTCCGCGGCACGCTCAAGGTAGCCGGCGTGAAAGCGCCCGGCTTCGGTGACCGCCGGAAGGAGATGCTGCGCGACATCGCGGTGCTCACCGGCGGCCAAGTGATCTCGGAGGAGGTCGGGTTCAAGCTCGAGAACGCCACCCTCAACGATCTGGGCCGTGCCAAGCGGGTCGTGATCGACAAGGACAACACCACGGTCGTAGATGGCCGGGGCAAGGAGGGCGACATCCAGGGCCGGATCAACGAGATCAAGGCGGCCGTGGAGAAGAGCACCAGCGACTACGACCGCGAGAAGCTGCAGGAGCGGCTGGCCAAGCTCTCCGGCGGCGTGGCCGTGATCAACGTGGGGGCCGCGACCGAGACCGAGATGAAGGAGAAGAAGGCCCGGGTCGAGGACGCGCTCCACGCCACCCGTGCGGCGGTCGAAGAGGGCATCGTGGCCGGCGGCGGCGTGGCACTGATCCGCGCGCAGAGCGCGCTGGAGAAGCTGCGCGGCACTGAGGACGAAAAGATCGGCGTCGACATCGTCCGGCGCGCGCTGGAGGAGCCCATCCGCATGATCGCCCAGAATGCGGGCGCGGAGGGGTCGATCGTCGTGGCGCGAGTGAAGGAGGCGAAGGAGAAGAACTTCGGCTACAACGCCGCGAACGACAGCTACGAGGACCTGGTCAAGGCGGGCGTCATCGATCCGACCAAGGTCACCCGCACGGCGCTGCAGAACGCGGCGTCGATCGCCGGCCTCCTGCTCACCACCGAGTGCGTGGTGGTCGAGAAGAAGGAAGACAAGCCGGCGCCGGCCGCGCCTCCGGGCGGCGGCATGGGCGGCATGTACTGAGGGTAGCGAGGGATCTGCACGAAGCGCCCCGGGGGTCACTCCCCCGGGGCGCTTCGTGTGTTCACCGTCAGTCGCGGCTCTTCATCAGCTCGTCGAAGGGCGCGTACCCGCGGAGCACCGCAAGGCTGGGATCGAGGTGCAGCCGGTCGTCGAAGACGAGCCCGTGATCGATGGCGTCCTGGAGTCGTGCCATGGCCTGCGCCGGGTCCCCGTGCGCCGCGCTGATCCGGGCCCGCCAGAGGTCGGGCAGACCGTAGCTGTACGGGAAGTTCCCGTGGGCGAGCACGGCCGACAGGCTGTCGGCGGTATGAAACGCCTTGGTGCGCGCGGCGGCCACACCAAGGTAGCCGAGCCAGGCGGGATTCTCGCGGTCGCGCGGGGCCAGCCTGCGCGCGAGCGCGGAGAGCTCGTCCCAGTCTCCCGCGGTCAGGAGCAGGTTGGCGCGGAGATCGAGTGCGGCCGGCGTGTCGGACGTGTCGGCGGCCGTGATTCGGAGCCCGTCGTCCAGGATCCGCCGGGCCGCCTGGGCGTGGCCGTGCGCGGCGAGCTCCTGCGTGGCATCCAGGTAGACGTAGCCTCGCGCCCAGAGGCCCGGCGGCAGCGTGAGCGATTCCTCGAGCCGACCCCGGACCGAATCCACTTCCCCCAGCGCCGCGAACTCGCGGGTCTCGTACTCGATCTGATAGACCGAGCGAGGGAACCGGCGTCGCGTCTCTCTCGCGGCCTCGAGGGCCTCTCCGTGGCGGCCGAGAAAATGGAGGGACCCGGCGACGTAGCCCCAGTATCCCTCCCAGCCGCGCAGCCAGCCTCGCTCGGGGTCCGCCCGGCGGAAGGCGGCCAACGCGTGACTCGGCCGATGGAGTTTGAGCTCCTCCTGTCCCACGATGACCCACGCCTCGGAGCCCGGCGCGATCCGGGCCATCTCGCCCGCCGCGTCGCGCGCCGCGACGTAGTCGGCCTGGAGCTCGCCGCGCGCGTTCCGCAGCAGCGCCTCGTCGAAGCGGCCCAGCGACTGCGGTGAGCGCTCGGCG
>JAICJR010000266.1 GCA_025928345.1 Thermoleophilaceae bacterium
CCGCGCAACGCCGCAGGCAAGCTCCTGCGCCGCGAGCTCGTCAGGTAGCGAAGCTCGACACCGCGCGCTCGAGCTGCGGCGCCAGGCGCGACCAGTCCTTCGGCAGCGCCGCCGCGACCACCACGGTGGATGCGCGCGAGCCGTGCACGAGGCACGCGATCTCGCGGTAGCGGGCCGAGCTGGTGGCGTAGCGGTCGATCACGCACGAGCCGCTGCCGCTGCGGAAGCGCAGGCCACGCGCCGCGGCCTCGGTGACCACGTTCATGTCGCCCTCGTCCGCGTTGTGGGCGGTGCGGAAGCGCGCCCAGTTGGCGAGCGTCTCCCTGCCCTGCTGCGGCGTCGCGTTGAGGTAGCCGCGGATCTGGCCGTGCGGCCCCATCAGCGCGGCGGACACGGTGCCGGGATCGGTCTTGACCGACTGCCAGCCGGCGGGGTAGGCGAGCGTCGCCTTCCCCGACGGGAGCGTCGCTCGGGCCCATCCGGCGGGCGGCGCGGAGGGACTCAGCCAGGCGAATGCGCCTGCTGAACGAGATGCCGCGCCGCCACTGCCGGAGGAGCTGTCGTGTCCCGCGCCGCCGCAGCCCGCGAGCGCGAGCGCCGCGGCGAGGGCAAGACCGGCCAGACCGGCGAGACGGCTAGATGTTGCCGTCGCCGTCACTCGGGCCGCCGTTGTTATCCGAGTCGTGATCCCCGCCGTTGTGCTGCGGGATCCGCGAGTGATGGCGCCGATGGTGGTGCTTCTTCTTGTGATGGGTGGCCACGTGGGCGTGGGTGCCGCCGGTGGCCTGCGCGACGCCTACCGTGGCGCCGCCAAGCAGGGCCGCAAGCGCGAGCAGGCTGATGCCCGCCTTGCGCAGCTGAGTCCTCACTGGGGTCGATCCTTCCGTGTGGGGGTGGAGGTGCATCTCCTGCACAAGACGCGCGGGTCGGCCCGAGCCTTCCCCGCCGCTCGGCCTTTAGGTGGCGCTTAAAAGTGCGCGCGAGCAGCGCTAAACGACGAACGGGCGCCGCGGGATAGTCCCGCGGCGCCCGCCGTCGGCCACTCGGGCAGGGGAGGCCCGTTCAGCTATCGGAGCCAGGTAAGGGGAAATGCTCGAGGACGGCTCGGGGCATCTCTATATGCATGGGGTCGGCCCTTCTGTCGAGTCCAGACAGTTCTCTAGACGCGGCCAACGCGCCATTTCTGCTCCGGCAGGTGAACTTTTATCCGGGTCGGCGAAGGCGAGATGGGCGCCTTATGCGGTGCGCAGTGCGCCGCCGAGCCGAGCGAGCAGGCCGACGCCGCCGTGGCTCTCCTCCTCATCGCGGCGCAGCTGCCGTGCGCGCACCTTCAGCAGCTCGACGAACTCGGCGCTGCGCTGGAACGGGTCCGCAAGCGCGCGGCCGCCGTCGAGCGGCAGCGCGGCCACCACGTCGCCCGCCACCTGGGCCACGAGCACCTCACCGCGGGGCATGTTCACGCCCTCGAGCGCGGCGAGCAGCCGCAGCGCGTCAGCGTCACGCGGGGCGGCCATGCGGACGGTGAGACAGTCGTCGTCGGGAAGCGGCTCCTGCTCCTCGGGCACCCGCTGGGCGCGCGCCTGGCGGCGGAGGTCCCCGATGTGCTGTTTGGCGATTTCGTTGCTCAAGAACGGGTTCACTTGTCGCTCCCTTCCGCTGTAACCAGTGTCAGAAGTATACCAGTTACGTAACCACTGAAACACTGACGGCGGTTCGGTTAGCCCGGCTCCCGAGCAAAACGTCTGAGGGGTCGCTTTCGTGAGCTCATCACTAGAGTCCGGCGCCGTGATCTACGACAAGGACGCAGACCTCTCCAAGCTGGACGGCAAGACCGTCGCCATCCTCGGCTACGGCTCACAGGGACACGCGCACGCGCTCAACCTCAAGGACTCAGGCGTGAACGTGGTGGTCGGGTTGCGCGACGACTCGGCGTCGGCGCCCAAGGCGCGTCAGGACGGGCTCACCGTGATGTCGATCGCCGACGCCGCGAGCGAGGGCGACGTGGTGATGGTCCTGCTGCCCGACGAGCGCCAGGCGGACGTCTGGAACTCCGACATCCAGGACGGCATCGCCCCGGGCAACCTGCTGATGTTCGCCCACGGCTTCTCGATCCACTTCGGGCAGATCGAGCCAGGCCCCGAGATCGACGTGGGCATGGTCGCGCCGAAGGGCCCGGGCCACCTCGTGCGCCGGCAGTACGTGGAGGGCAGCGGCGTGCCAGGCCTCGCCGCGGTGCACCAGGACGCCACGGGCAACGCCCGCGACCTCGTGCTCGCCTACGCGCACGGCATCGGCTGCACGCGCGCGGGCGTGATCGAGACCACCTTCAAGGACGAAACCGAGACCGACCTCTTCGGCGAGCAGGCCGTGCTCTGCGGCGGGCTCTCGGAGCTGGTGCGCGCCGGCTACGAGACCCTCGTCGACGCCGGGTACGACCCCCGGCTCGCGTACTTCGAGTGCCTCCACGAGCTCAAGCTCATCGTCGACCTCATGTACGAGAAGGGCATCACCGGCATGCGCTACTCGATCTCGAACACCGCCGAGTACGGCGACCTGACCCGCGGCAAGCGGATCATCGACGACCACGTCCGCGCGGAGATGAAGAAGGTGCTCGGCGAGATCCAATCAGGCGACTTCGCGCGCGAGTGGATCGCCGAGAACAAGGCGGGCCAGGAGAACTTCCAGCGCATGCGCGAAGAGGAGAAGAACCACCAGGTGGAGCGCGAAGGGAAGGAACTGCGCTCGCACATGCCCTGGATCAACCAGGAGTGGTGAGTTCTTGAGTTCTTGAGTTCGACCCCAGAACTTCAGAACTCCAGAACCAGCAAACGCGAGCCGACGGCTCGCTTCGCTATCTTGGATCGCCGCCTAAGACGCACCCTTACGTCAAGGACTACCTCATGACAGCGGGGCCCACGCCGCTGCCTCCCGCCGTCTCGCAGGTGATGGCGGAGCCGATGCTGTACCACCGCGCTCCGGCGTTCGTGGAGGTGTATGCGCGCTGTCTGGAGCGCATCAAGAAGGTGTTCCAGACCCAGAACGACGTCCTGGCGTTCGCGTCGTCGGGGTCGGGCGCGATGGAGTC
>JAICJR010000084.1 GCA_025928345.1 Thermoleophilaceae bacterium
AGCAGCTCGAACACCTTGTCGAGCGCGGCCATGCCGGCCTGGTAGGTCGTGTAGAGCTGCGAGAGCTGCTGGATCGGGTCGAAGAACGTGTTCAGGTAGAAGACGAACGAAGCGAGCACGCCGATCGTCACGTCGCCCCCGGTGACCACCTGGTGGCCGCCGTACAGCAGGATCGCGGCGGTCGCGACAGCGGAGAGGAACTCGACGGACGGGAAGTAGGCCGCGTTCAGGTAGACGGTCGTCATGTTCGCCGCGCGGTTCTCCTCGTTCAGCTCCCGGAACTGCGCCTGGTGGCGCCGCTCCTGGCTGAACGCGCGCACCACGCGGATGCCGGACAGCGTCTCCTGGAGGTACGCCGTCACGTACGCGATCTTCTCCCGCGTGAGCCGGTACGCCTCGGCGGACACGATCCGGAACACGAGGCTGCCGACCAACAGAACGGGGAACGTGAGGAACGTGATCAGCGCGAGCTTCACGTCGAGCACGAGCAGGATCGCGGCCGTGCCGATCAGCGTGAGGCTCGCGGAGAACAGCGTGGTCACGCCGTCGGTCACGAGCTGGTCGAGCGCCTCGACGTCGTTCGTGAGCCGCGAGATCACCACGCCCGCCTTGTTGCGCGAGTAGAAGCCGATCGACAGCTTCTGCAGGTGGGTGAAGATCTGAAGGCGCAGGTCCTGCAGCGCGCGCTGCCCCACCCACTCGACCAGGTAGGTCTGCGCGTAGGTCGCGCCCCAGTTCACGACCACGCTCACGAGGAAGAGGACCACGATCAGGTCGACCGCGCTGATGTCGTGAGTCTTGATGCCGGCGTCGATCGCCTTGCCGGCGAGATACGGCGGCGCGAGTCCGGCAACGGTGCCCGCCAGCAGGAACACGAACATCACGATCACGCGCAGCCGGTAGGGCCGCAGCAGCTCGAGGAGACCGCGGAGCTTGCGCACGCGCTGATCCTCCTGGCGTCGGATCAGGTGCCAGAGGGTGGTCAGCCGCTCTCTCACAAGCCCACCTCCTCCGCCTGCTCGAGCGGCTTGCGGTTGAGGAACACCTGATCCGGTAGTCCCTTCTCCGCGATCTCGCGATAGAGGTCGGACGTCTCTAGAAGCTCGTCGTGCGTGCCCTGCGCCGCGATGCGGCCGTCCTCAAGCACCACGATCTCGTCCGCCAGTGCGATGGTCGAAAGCCGGTGGGCGATGATGAAGGTCGTGCGGCCGCGCGTGAGCTCGTTCAAGGCGCGCGTGATGCGGCTCTCGGTGGTGGCATCCACGCTCGAAGTGGCGTCGTCGAGGATCAGGATGCGCGGATCCTTGAGCAGCGCTCGCGCGATCGCGATTCGCTGCCGCTGCCCGCCCGAGAGGGTGTAGCCGCGCTCGCCGATGCGCGTGTCCCAAGCGTCCGGCAGGTCGCGGATGAACTCCTCCGCGCCCGCGCGCCGCGCGGCCTCGACCACCTCCTCATCCGAGGCGTCCGGGCGCGCGTAAGCGATGTTGTCGTGAACGCTCGCTGAGAAGAGAAACGGGTCATCCGACACGAATGCCACCTCGCGCCGCAGCGAACCGACCTCGACGTCGCGGACGTCGGCGCCGTCGACCACCACCGCGCCCTCGGTCACGTCATATAGACGCGGGATGAGCATCACGAGCGTGGACTTGCCGGAGCCGGTGGGGCCGACCAAGGCGACCGTGCGTCCCGCCTCCACCGTCAGATCGATGTCGCTCAGCACCGGCCGGCCGCCGTCGTATCCGAAACTCACGTCGCGGAGCTCGACGCGCCCCGAGCCGCTCGGCAGCGGCGATGCGTCCGGCGGTGCAACCAGGCGCGGCTCGCGGTCGAGGATCTCGAACACGCGCGCGCCCGAAGCCACGGCCCGCTGCGCCATGCCGAGCGCGATGCCGAGCATCCGCATCGGTCCCGTCAGCAGCAGCACGTAGCCGTAGAACGCGACGAAGTCGCCGACCGTGATGTTCCCGTGGATCGCCTCGCGACCACCGACGAACAGCAGCGCGGCGAGCCCGAGGTTGGGCAGGAACGCGATCAGCGGCGCATAGAACGCGCTCAGTCGCGTGGAGACCATCGACTGGTCGAACACGCGCTTGACCGAGACTTGGAAGCGCGCCAGCTGGCGCTCCTCCTGCGCGAACGCCTTCACCACGCGCACGCCCGACACGTTCTCCTCGGCCTCGGCCGTGAGCTCCGCGATCCGCTGCTGCACCTCCTGCGACGCCGGCCTGTTCTTGCGTCCGTACACGAACGCGACCCACACCACGAACGGCGTTGGCAGCAGCGTCACCGCCGCGAGGCCCGGGTTCACGGCGAACATCACGCCGGCCGCGATCAGGATCGTCAGCGCCGACTGCGCCATGAAGATCAGGCCGTAGCCGAGGAAGAAGCGCACGGACTGCAGATCGACGGTGGAGCGCGACATCAGCTGCCCCGTCTGCTGCTCGTCGAAGAAGCCGAGCTCGAGCTCCTGCAGGTGCCCGTACACGCGGTTGCGCAGGTCGAACTCCACGCCTAGCGACACGCGTCCCGCCACTAGGCGTCGCGCTGCGCTCAACGCGAACCGCAGCGCGGCCGCGCCGAGGATCGCGCCGGCGAGCGGCCACAGGTTCACCCGGCCGCCGCGGATGTCGTCGACCGTCCGCCCTACGAGGTACGGGATGAGGACGCCCGTGCCCATCGCGAGGCCCGCGAGGAGAAAGGACCACGAAACGCCGGCCCGATAGGGCCGGAGGAAGCCGAGCAGTCTCCTGAAAGTCGCCACGTCCTATTACTTTACTTAATGAAGTCTTGAGAGTCCGGCAGTTCGCGAGCTACTTCGTCACCGCCCAGCGGTTCTATGCAGCAACCACACCGGGCGCCAGGGGAGGGCGCGGAGAGGAGCTCCATGGATGGAATGCGCTGCGCGCGGCTCTTAGTGAGTGTGACACTCGCGCTCGCGGTGCTGGGTGGGACGGCACACGCGCGGCCGGCGCCGCTGATGGTGGGCGTGGCGGATCAGAACGCGAGCACCTTCGCGAAGCCGCTCTACCGGCGGCTAGGCGCGCGGATCTCGCGCCTCATGGTGCCGCTCGACGCGGCACTCGATCCCGACCGGCGCGAGTGGGTGGCGCGCTGGCTCGCCGCCGCGAAGGCCGACGGCGTGGAGCCGCTGGTCGCGTTCAGCCGCTTCTACGGCACCCCGCCCACGCTGCCCTCGGTAGCCAGCTACCGGCGCGCCTTCCGCGCGTTCAGGCAGGCGTTCCCCGAGGTCACCGAGTTCATCCCCTGGGACGAGGAGAACCACCAGGCTCAGCCCACCTACAGCCATCCGGCGCGGGCGGCCGCCTACTACGAGGTGACGCGAAACAACTGCCCGGGCTGCAAGATCGTCGCCGCCGATGTGCTGGACAACCATGGCGCAGCAGGCTGGCTGACGAAGTCCTACACGCGCTCCACGGCCTGCGGCCGCGCCTCTGGGGTCTTCACAACATAGACGCGAACCGCCACCGCCTCACCGGGACGGCGCGCGTGCTCGGCGTCGTGCGCGGCACCGTCTGGCTCACGGAGACCGGCGGCCTCGTGAAGAGGAACCTGCGGCTCGGCTGCTGGAGTCCGAATGCGGCGTTCAGTGCTGCGCCCTGGCTCGGAGGCTGCCAGTAGGCAGCGGGCCCGCCTACGACCTGCCACCCTCCTGGTTGCGCGTGCGCTGCTGTCTCGTGTAAGCCGCGAGGGCCACGCGGATGAGTACGACGGCCACGATGATGATCAATCCGGGATGCATGAGCTTGTTCCTTTCTCTGGGTTAGGCGTGAATCGAACGAGGCGTCCACTGGAAACGGGTTAGGGCGATCGCAAGCGCCCCCGCGCCCCACGCGAGGAGGACCGCGAGGTCTCCCCACGCGAGCACCCCGGCGTGTGCCGCAGGCTCGAACGAGCGATGCAGGGCGTGTGACAGATGAGCGACGGGCAGCACGCTCGCCGCGCCGCCGACCCACGCGGGCAGGCTCGCGCTCGGGATGAAGACTCCGGAGCTGAAGTACAGCGGCAGGGCGATCGCCTGGACGATTGGCTGCGCCGCATCCGCGGAGCGGATCACGCTGGCGAGCGCGTACGCGATCGAGCAGAACGCGAAGGAGGCCACGAGCACGGTGAGCGCGATGCTCGGCAGGGCCGGCGCCGCGGGCCGGACACCGAATGCGGCGGCGCCGACCAGGCATACGGCCGCGACCGTCACCAACGCCGCGGCTGTGGCCGCCAGGCTGCGCCCCGCGATCAGGACGTGCGCCGGCACCGGCGTGGTGCGCCTGCGCTTGAGCACTCCCGCCTCCCGCTGTGCCGTGAGCGACACGACCAAGTTGATGAAGCATGCGGAGAGGACGGCAAGCGTCGCGATCCCGGCCACGTAGTAACTCGACGCCTTCACGTGCCCCGGGCCAACCACGTGGTCCCCGAACGCGCTGCCGAGCGCGACGAGGAGCACGATCGGCATCAGCATCGTGGAGTAGCGCGCCTGGCGGTTGCGAAGGAAGCCGGTCAGGTCGTAGCGCGCCTGATGAAGTACGAGGCGCCCGAGCATCAGCGCTCCTCCGCGCCGGTTGTGAGCTCGAGGTAGACGTCTTCGAGCGGCGTGCGGCGCACGTCGAGATCGGGGAGGTCGATCCCGCGCGGCAGCGCCCAGCCGGCGAGCGTGTGCACGTCCGCGAGGGGCGAGTCGCTGCGAACGCTCACGACGCGGTCCGGGCCGATCGCGGAGGGCCGCAAAGGCAGATCGAGCACATCGGCCCCCTCCGGCAGCGTAAAGCTGATCGTCGCCGCTTCCAGATCCCGCCCGGCGAGCGTGCCGGGCGCCCCCTCGGCCACGATCCGGCCGTCGGCGATCACGGCCACGCGGTCGGCCAGCCGTTGCGCCTCGTCCATGAAGTGGGTCGTGAGGAAGATCGTCTTGCCGAGCGTCCGCAGCCCGTCGAGCATGCTCCACGCCGCGCGTCGCGCGGACGGGTCGAAGCCGGTGGTGGGCTCGTCGAGGAAGAGCAGCTCCGGGTCACCGATCAGCGCGAGCGCGAGGTCGAGCCGCCGTTGCTGCCCGCCCGAGAGGTGCTCGGCGGGCGTGCGCGCGCGCTCATCGAGTCCGACCAGCGTGAGCGTCTCCTGGACGTCGCGCGGGCGGCTGTAGTACCCCGCGTAGAGCTCGAGCGACTCGCCAACGGTGAGCCCTGGTTCGGGCCGCGACTCCTGAAGCATGATTCCCACGCGCTCGCGCCACCGCGAGCCGCCCGTGCTCGGGTCAGTGCCGAGCACGCTCACTTCGCCGGAGCTCCCCGCGCGAAAGCCCTCGAGGATCTCGAGCGTAGTGGTCTTGCCCGCGCCGTTTGGGCCGAGGAAGGCGAAGATCTCGCCGCGGCGTATCTCCAGGTCGATGCCCCGCAGTGCCTCCACCTCGCCGAACCGTTTCGTCAGCCCTTGCACCATGATCACGTGTTCGACACCTTGTCCATTACCTTTATATATACCTATAATCTAATAGATATTGTCAACACCGCATGAACGCGCGCGAAGAAAAGGAACGCGAGACGATCAGCAACGAGATCGCCGCCCTGATGGGGCCGCTGGTGCGCGGCCTCCGGACGACGCTCCGGAGCTGCGCCGAGGAACTCGAGCTGGCTCCGGGTGAGGCGAACGCACTGTGGGTCCTCGCCGGCGTGGGCGAGCTCACGACGAAGGACCTGGCGCGGCGGCTCGACATCGATCCGGCAAACGCGTCGACGATGCTCACGGGGCTCGAGCGCCGTGGGCTCGTGAGCCGCCAGGCCGCGCCGCAGGACCGGCGCAAGCGCGTGATCAGCCTGACCGAGAAGGGACGCGCAATGCGGCTGCGTTTGGCCGAGTGCGTGGGCGAGCGTCAGCCCAGCTTCCGCGCGCTCAGCACCCACGAACTCGGTGTCTTCCGCGACATGCTCCGGCGGGTGTCCGGGGAAAGCGGAGTGCCGCCGCGCCCACCGGCGACCTAGAAAGCGCGCCGAATAGCTCCGGGTGGACTCGAACCACCGACCTCACCATTATGAGTGGTGCGCTCTAACCAGCTGAGCTACGGAGCCCTGCGTGTAGAAGAGTACCGGCGGTGAGCGACCGCCCTCTGCTCCTCTCGGTGCCCAACGTCAGCGAGGGAAGCGATGCCGCGACCATCGACGCGATAGGTCGCGCGTTCGCTCCGGCGAGGCTGCTCGACCTCCACACGGATCCCGACCACGGGCGCAGCGTGTACAGCCTCGCGGCGCCCCAGGGGCAGCTCGCCGAGGCGCTCGTCTCGGGTGCGCGCGCGGCCGTGGCGAGGATCGACCTGCGCCGCCACCGGGGCGCGCATCCGCACGTCGGCGCCATCGACGTGGTGCCCCTCGTGTATGTGGACGAGTCCGTCCGCGGTGCCGCCTGCGCCGAGGCGCTCACCGCCGCCGCGCTGATCGGGGACGAGCTGGAGCTGCCCGTGTTCCTCTACGGCGATCTCGCCACCACGGAGGGCTGCCGGGAACGTGCGGCGATCCGAAGGGGCGGCCCGGCGACCCTCGCGGAACGGATGCAGAAAGGCGAGCTCCGCCCGGACTACGGCCCGCCGCGACCGCACGAGAGCGCGGGCGCGGCGCTCGTCACCGCGCGGCCGCCGCTGATCGCGTTCAACGTCGACCTCGCGACCGACGACGTCGAGCTGGCACGCTCGATCGCCGCGCGGCTGCGCGAGTCAGGCGGCGGCCCGCCAGGCGCGCGCGCCATCGGCCTCCACCTCCCGTCCCGCGGCAGGGCGCAGGTCTCCTTCAACGTGCACGACCACACGCAGGCGCCGCTGCGCACGCTCGTCGAGGAGGTAAGGAGCGAGGCCCCGATCGCCGAGGCAGAGCTCGTGGGCCTCGCCCCGGCGGCCGCGTTCGAGGACTTCCCGGACGACGTGCCGATCAGGAACTTCGATCCCGAGCGGCAGCTCATCGAGAACGCACTACGATCCCTCGACTGATGGCGCAGACCAGGAAGAAGCGCAGCCGCAAGCACCGCGGCACCGCCGCCGGCACGATCGAGAAGGCCGCGCACAACCGCAGCACGCGCCAGGCGAGCCCGAAGCCGTCGGCCGCGGCCACCCGCGAGGCGCGCATGATGAAGCCGCCCACCTGGCGCAGCGCGGCGAACAAGGCGGGCATCGCGGCGATCGTCTTCGGCGTCCTCCTGCTCGTGCTCTTCAAGCGCCCGCCGGTCGAGGCCGTGCTCTGGACGATCCTCGTGTTCTTCTTCTACATGCCGCTCGGCTACTGGACCGACCGCGCCGTGTACAACCGGCGCATGCGATCGAAGGCGAAGAAGCCCGGGCGATAGATTGAGGGACCCGATGGACGTGCGCATGTTCACCGTGGGGCCGATCCAGGAGAACTGCTACCTGTTTCGGCGCGAGGGCTCCCAGCGAGCGCTGATCGTCGACCCCGGCGAGGAAGCCGACAAGCTCCTGCACGTGATCGACGAGCTGGGTGTGAAGCTCGACGGGATCCTCCTCACGCACACGCACTTCGACCACGTCGGCGCGGTGGCGCCCATCGCCCGCGCGACGGGCGCGGAGGTGTGGGTGCCGACCATCGAGAAGCCGGTGCTCGCAGACATCATGAGCTTCGTCCCCTGGCCCGGCTTCGGCCCCTACGAGAGCTGGGACGCCGAGCACACGCTCGACGGCGGCGAGAAGCTCGAGCTGGCCGGCTTCGAGATCGACGTGCTGTTCACGCCCGGGCACAGCCCCGGCCACGTGACCTTCTCGATCCCCGACGAGCGGGTGATCTTCTCGGGCGACGTGCTCTTCCAGGGCTCGGTCGGCCGCACCGACCTGCCTGGGGCGGACTGGCCGACGCTGCTCGAGTCCATCCGCACGCTCGTGGACAACCTGCCCGAGGACACCACCGTGCATCCGGGCCACATGGGCCTCACCACGCTCGGCGCGGAGCGCGCGAGCAATCCCTTCCTCGCCGAGCTCGCCCGCTGACGTGGCGGCCGGCGGCAAACTCCAGGCCCCGCGGGGCACATTCGACGTGCTGCCCGAGGACGGCAGGCGGCGCTCGCAGTTGCGCGCGCTGTCAGAGGAGCTGTTCGAGCCCGCGGGCTACGGGCCGGTCGACACGCCGATCTTCGAGGCCACCGAGCTGTTCGCGCGCGGCGTGGGGGAGACCACCGACATCGTGCAGAAGGAGATGTTCACCTTCGAGGACCAGGGCGGCCGCTCGCTCACGCTGCGCCCGGAGGGCACCGCGGGCGTCTGCCGCGCGTACATGGAGCACGGCATGCACAAGCAGCCGCAGCCCGTGAAGCTCTGGTACTGGGGACCGTTCTTCCGTCACGAGGCGCCGCAGGCGGGGCGCTACCGGCAGTTCAACCAGGTGGGCGTGGAGGCGATCGGCTCCGACGATCCGTCGCTCGACGCCGAGGTGATCCTCTTGCTATCCGAGCTGCTCACGCGCGCGGGCGCGCAGGGAGTGCGGCTGCGACTCGGCAGCCTCGGCACGCCGGAGACGCGCCGCGAGTACTCGGACGAGCTGCGCGACTATCTGCGCAGCCGCGAGGCAGAGCTCTCCGACGAGGTGCGCGCGCGGCTCGACGCCAATCCGCTTCGCGCGTTCGATTCCGACCACCCGGGCACGATCGCGGTGGTGAAGGACGCGCCCAAGTTGCTCGACCGCCTGAACGAGGAGGACGCCGCGCACTTCGCCGAGGTCCGCGCACTGCTCGATGAAGCCGGCCGCGACTACGAGATCGATGCGGCGCTCGTGCGCGGACTCGACTACTACACGCGCACCGTGTTCGAGTTCACGAGCGACGCGCTCGGCGCGCAGAGCGGCGTCGGCGGCGGAGGCCGCTACGACGGGCTGATCTCGCAGCTCGGCGGCCCGCACATTCCCGGCGTGGGCTGGGCCGCGGGCATCGAGCGCATTCTCATGGTGTCGGACGTCGAGGTGCCGGGTGTCGGGCCAGATGTCTACGTCGTGCGCGACGGCGGCGGCGCCGTGACCGAGTTCAAGGCTCTGGGCGCGCTGCGAGAGGCCGGCTTCACCGCTCAGATGGAGCAGGCCGGGCGCTCGGTGAAGGGCCAGTTCAAGCAGGCGGACCGGCTCGGCGCCAAGAGCGTCCTGGTCGTGGGCGCGGACACGCTCTCGGTGCGCGACATGAACACGGGCGACCAGCGCGAGGTGCCGGACATCGCGGAGGCGCTCGCCGCGCTCAAGGAGGTGCTGGCTTGAAGCCGCCGCGTCCGAATCTGTACCGCGACACCTGGGCCGGCGAGGTTCGCGCCGACCACGTGGACCAGGAGGTCCGGGTGGCCGGCTGGGTGCACCGCCGGCGCGACCACGGCGGCCTCATCTTCATCGACCTGCGCGACCGCACTGGGCTCCTGCAGCTGGTGTTCCGCCCGGAGGAGGCGCCGCAGGCTCACGCGGCGGCGCACTCGCTGCGCTCGGAGGACGTGCTCACCGCACGGGGTCGCGTGGTGCGCCGCGAGGAGGGGACGGTCAACCCACACTTGCCCACCGGCGAGGTCGAGCTGGCGGTGGACGAGATCGAGCAGCTCGCCGACGCGGAGACTCCGCCTTTCGAGGTGGACAGCGACAAGCAGGTGGACGAGCTCCTGCGCCTCAAGTACCGCTACCTCGACCTCCGCCGCGAGCAGATGCGCGACTCCATCGAGCTGCGCCACGACGTCGTTCTCGCGATCCGCAACTACCTGAACGAGCGCGGCTTCCTCGACATCGAGACGCCCTTCCTCACGCGCTCGACACCCGAAGGCGCGCGCGACTTCCTCGTGCCGAGCCGCATCGACCCGGGCTCCTTCTACGCGCTGCCGCAATCGCCGCAGCTCTTCAAGCAGCTACTGATGGTGGCCGGCTTCGAGCGGTACTACCAGATCGTCCGCTGCTTCCGTGACGAGTCCTCGCGGGCGGACCGCCTGCCCGAGTTCACCCAGCTCGACATGGAGATGTCCTTCGTCGAGGAGGAGGACGTGATCGGCCTCTGCGAGGGCCTGATCCAGGCGTTCCTGGCGGCCGGCGGCGTGGACGTGCAGGTGCCGTTCGACCGTGTGAGCTACGCGGACGCGATGCTCCGCTACGGCACCGACCGGCCGGACCGCCGCATCGGCATGGAGATCCAGGACCTGGGGGAGGCGTTCGCGCAGTCGGAGTTCCAGGTGTTCCGCGGCGCGCTCGAGTCCGGCGGGGTCGTGCGCGGCCTGAAGGCGCCCGGCGCCGACCTCACGCGCAAGCGCTTCGACGAGCTCACCGAGCAGGCCAAGCAGTTCGGCGCGAAGGGGCTCGTGTGGGCGGTGGTGGAGGGCGAGGGCTGGCGCTCGCCGATCGCGAAGTTCCTGAAGCCGGAGGAGATGAGCGCCGTGGCGTCCGCGCTGGGAGCAGCGGAGGGCGACGCGATCCTGATCGTGGCCGACACGGCCGACATCGCCGCGCGCGTGCTCGGCCAGCTGCGGCTCGACCTCGCACCGCCGGCGGAGGGCAACGATCTGCTCTGGGTGGTCGACTTCCCGATGTTCGAGTGGAACGAGGACGAGAACCGCTGGGACCCGCTCCATCACCCGTTCACCAGCCCGAAGGGCGAGATGAACGGCGACCCCGGCAGCTGGGCGAGCCGAGCCTACGACGTCGTCTGGAACGGCTGGGAGATCGGCGGCGGCTCCATCCGTATCAACCGCCCCGACGTCCAGCAGAAGGTCTTCACCGCCCTGGGCATCTCAGAAGACGAAGCCGGGGAACGCTTCGGCTTCCTCTTGGACGCCCTCAAATACGGCGCCCCGCCCCACGGCGGAATCGCCTTCGGAATCGAACGCATCGTCGCAATGCTGCGAGGAAGCGAATCCATCAGAGAAGTCGTGGCCTTCCCAAAGGCGGCGAGCCAGGCAGACCCCCTGACAGGCGCCCCAGCCCCAGTGGACCAGGAGCAACTGGACGAGCTGGCGCTGAAGGTCACAAAGCCAAAGGAGTAACGCCCTCCGACCTCCGGCCTCTGGCCTCCGGCCTCCGGCCTCCGACCGCTGCTAAGTTTGCACGCGGCCCGAGCTTGTACGTGGGCCGCCTCAATGATTGAGCCAACACCATGGGAGCCGGGAGTCCGGCTCGGGGTTGGGCCGTGGCCCGCCCCGGAGGACACCCAATCTTGCTGAGCAAGGTTCAACTCCCGAGGCGGCAGCGGCAAGCTGGGGCCGTGTTTCTTTCTCCCGCCCCACGTTTCTGAGACTCTTCCATTACATGGGCGACATCGCGCAGCTCGCGGACCATCTGTCGGCGCCGCGAGGCCAGGGACGGCTTGACGGCTGCCCGCACACGGGCGCGGCCGGCGGCGCCGCTTGCGGAGACCTCATCAGCATCGGCGTGCGCGTGGAGGGCGATCGGATCGCGGACGCCGGCTTTGCCGCCAGCGGCTGCGCCACCGCCAGGGCGGCGGCAAGCGCCGCCGTCGAGCTGACCCGCGGCGCCGCGTTCCTGGACGCCGCGCGCCTGAGCGCGGACGACATCGACGAGGAGCTCGGCGGGCTCTCGCCCATCGGCCGCCACGCGGCGGAGCTCGCCGCCGAGGCGCTCCACCGCGCCCTCGGCGCGGCAGCGCGCGACGGCGCGCCCAGGCTCGCCCGCGACCGCAACCGGATCCTCGTGGCGATGAGCGGCGGCGTGGACAGCGCGGTGGCCGCCAGCCTCGCGCTCGAGGCAGGCCACGACATGGTGGCGGTCACGCTCGAGCTCTGGGCGCACCCCGACCACGACGGCGAGCGCAGCTGCTGCTCGCCCCAGGCGGTGAGCGGCGCGCGCGCCCTCGCACAGAAGATGGGCCTTCCGCACGTGACTCTCGACCTCCGCCAGGAGTTCAAGAGGGAGGTGGTGGACAACTTCGTCTCAGAGCACGACGCCGGCCGCACGCCCAACCCGTGCGTGCGCTGCAACGGCCTCGTGCGCTTCGACCGCATGCTCGAGCTGGCGGACCGCCTCGGCGCCGCGCGGCTCGCCACGGGCCATTACGCGCGCATCGAGAGAGACGAGAGCGGACCGCTGCTCCGCGCCGCCGCGGACCCGCGCAAGGACCAGACCTACATGCTCGCGCGGCTCGAGCCCCACGAGCTCGATCGTCTCTGGTTCCCTCTCGGCGAGCTGGAGAAGCCCGCGGTGCGCGAGATCGCGCGCGAGCGCGGCCTTCCGGTGGCCGAGAAGCCCGAGAGCCAGGACCTCTGCTTCCTCGCGGGGCTCGACCGCCGGGCCCTGCTGCGGCCGGGCAAGCCGGGCGAGATCGTCGACCTCCGCGGCCGCGTGCTCGGCGAGCACTCCGGCCAGGAGGGCTTTACGGTCGGGCAGCGGCGCGGCCTGCGCGTGGCCGCCCACACCCCCCTCTACGTGCTTCACAAGGACCCCGCGAGCGGCCGAGTGACCGTCGGGCCGCGCGAGGCGCTCGCCACATCACGCGTGACCGTGACCGGCGCCAGGCTGCTGCGCCCGGCCGCGGCGGTGAACCGAGTGAAGCTCCGCTATCGCGCCGCGCCCACCGGGTGCCGGGTGCAGGGCGAGCGCGCGGCCGGCGAGCATGAGAGGATCGACATCGAGCTGGACTCGCCCGTGGACGGTGCCGCGCCAGGCCAGACCGCCTGTCTAATGTGCGATGACTCCATCGTGGGGTGGGGGACCATCGCCGAACCTGAGCTGGAGGCAGCCAATGCCGCATGACACGATCGAGCTGACGACACCGGTGGGGCGCGACTGGGACCCCGTGGTGCGGCTCGTCCTCGGCGGCATCGCCGACCGGCTGAACCTCGGCTTCGAGGAGCTCGACGACCTCCAGCTCGCCGTCGAGCGCCTGCTGCTCGAGGCCGGCTCGCAGGAGTCCGTCACGCTGGCATTCGACATCTCCGAAAACGGCGTGCGCACACGCATCGGGCCGCTCCGCGCCGGCGCGCTCGCCGAGGCGCTGCAGGGCCCGCCGCCCCCGCCCGGCGAGCTCACGCTGCGGCGCATCCTCGAGACCGTCGTCGACTCCTTCGGCGTCGAGCAGGTGGCCGACGACGGCCAGCTGATCGTGCGCCTCGAGAAGGTGGTCCGGGGAGCCTAAGCGTGGCGTCGGTTCCAAGCTCGCAAACGGACGACCGCGAGCTGCTGCGCCGCTATCACGTGGACGGAGATCGCAGCGCGCGCGAGCTGCTCGTGCAGCGCCACCTACCGCTGGTGCGCGCCCTCGCGCGCCGCTACGCCGGCCGCGGCGAGGCGCTCGAGGACATCGAGCAGGTGGGCGCGCTCGGGCTGATCAAGGCGATCGACCGCTACGAGCTGTCCCGCGAGGTGGCCCTCACCACATACGCCACCCCCAACGTCGTGGGCGAGATCAAGCGCCATTTCCGCGACAAGGGCTGGGCCATCCGCATCCCGCGCGGGCTGCAGGAACTGAACTCGAAGA
>JAICJR010000011.1 GCA_025928345.1 Thermoleophilaceae bacterium
CCCAAGACGATAATCGAGTCGAGCTACGGCTTTGACGAGCAGCGCGACTGAGCTCGCCCCGGTGTGCATCCTCGCCGGAGGGCTCGGCACGCGCCTCGGCGAGCAGGTGCGCGACACGCCCAAGCCGCTGCTCGAGGTGGCCGGCAAGCCGTTCGTGTTCCACCAGCTCGAGCTGCTGCGCGGGTACGGCGCGCGGCGCATCGTGCTGTGTGTGGGCTACCTGGGCGAGCTGATCGAGCGCCGCGTGGGCGACGGCTCGGCACTGGGGCTCGAGGTGTCCTACGCGTACGACCCGCCCAAGCTCGCCGGCACGGCGGGCGCAGTGCGGGCGGCGCTGCCGCAGCTCGGAGACGAGTTCCTCGTGCTCTACGGCGACACCTATCTGCGGATCGACTACCTGGACGTTCAGCGCGTGTTTCGCGCGAGCGGCATGCCGGCGCTCATGACCGTGCTGCGCAACGAGGGCCGCTGGGACAGGAGCAACGTGCTGTTCGCCGACGGCCGTGTGGTGAGCTACGACAAGCGCGATCCCACGCCGGAGATGAAGTGGATCGACTACGGGCTGGGGATGATGCGGCGGGATGCGCTGGACGCCTCGGATGACGACGACCTCGCCGGCATCTATGCGGAGCTCGCCGGGCGTGGAGAGCTGGCCGGCTACGAGGCCAGCGAGCGCTTCTACGAGATAGGCACGCCCTCCGCGCTCGCCGAGACCGAGGAGTTCCTTACAAAGCATCTCGCCCGGTCAAGCAAGCTGATCCGTAATCATGCGGCGGACGCTCAATGACGGGAGTGCCAACAACTGCGCCGGGGGAGGCGCCGCACGGGACGGAGCGGAAGATCAACGGCTTCGTCTCGATCGTCGTGCCGTGCCTCAACGAGGAACTCGTCGTGGGCGAGTTCGTCGATTGGTGCTGGGAGGGCCTGCGGAAGGCAGGCGCCGACGGCGAGGTGATCATCGTCGACTCCTCCACGGACCGCTCGCCTGAGATCGCCGAGGAACATGGCGCTCGCGTGATCCGCGTGCCGAAGCGAGGCCTCGGCCGCGCATACATCGACGCGATCCCCCACATCCGCGGCGATTACGTGATCATGGGCGACTGCGACCTCACGTACGACTTCCGCGAGCTGAGGGAGTTCGTCGAGCGGCTCGAGACGGGCGCCGAGTTCGTCATGGGGAGTCGCTTCAAGGGCTATATCGAGCCGAACGCGATGCCGCGGCTGCACCAGTACTTCGGCACGCCGCTCACCACCTGGATCCTCAACCGGCTCTACGGCACCGACTTCAGCGACATCCACTGCGGCATGCGCGCAATCCGGCTCGAAGCTCTCAAGCGGATCAGGCTCAAGTCGCAGGGCTGGGAGTACGCCTCCGAGATGATCCTCAAGGCCGTGCGTCTGAACCTCAAGATCGACGAGGTTCCCGTCCGCTTCTACAAGGACCGCGAGGGTCGCGAGAGCGTGCACAAGCGCGTGGGCTGGTACTCGCCGTGGAAGGCGGGCTGGGACAACCTGAAGGTGATGATCCTGTACGCGCCCGAGGTCTTCCTCATCGGTCCCGGTATCGCCCTATTCGCGATCGGCTTCATCCTCAGCGCCGCCTTGGCGGGTGGCCCGATCCATATCGGGGGGCTCGGGCTTGAGCTGCACTGGATGCTGCTCGGCATCGTGCTTGCGACCGTGGGCTACAGCGGCCTGCAGCTCGGTGTACTGGCGCGCCTCGGCAATGACCTGCATCCACGCTTCCGCCAACGGGTGATTCGTGTCGTGTCGTACGACCGGGGAGCGCTCGTTGCCTTCCTGCTGATCCTGGCGGGCGTCGCGCTGAACGTGGTGCTCCTGGTGGATTGGATCTCGCAGGGGTTCAAGCTCTCCTCGATCTCGCATCCAAGTGTCTTCGGGCTCTTGTTGGTCGTGCTGGGGGTTCAGACGTTCGCGTTCGCGATCCTCGTCCAGATCATCGCGACGCGACAGGAGCCGTGACTCTGGCGGCTTCGTGCCGCCGAGCCCAGAACTCTGCCGCCGCAGCGAAAACCAGCTCGAGCGCCGACTGCACGAGGCGTACGCCGATCGCCACCGCAAGTGCCACTCGAACGGGCATTGCCACGCTGAGCACGGCCACCGTCGCGCCTTCGCGCGCCCCGAGGCCACCGGGGATGAAGAAGGCGAGGACCGACCCCGCGTATCCCACCGCGTATGAGGTAAGCAGCAGCGCCTCGTGCCCGGGCTCGACCGCGTGAAGCGAGCGAGCAAACGCGTACACCCCGAAGCCCTCGACGAGAAAGCACGCCACGTACACCACGGCGTAGCCGATGACCTTGGTGAATGGGAGCGTCTCCGGGAGCGGCTCGCGTCCGAGCCGCCGGAGGACCACCAGCGCCACCCTGCCGAACACGCGGGGATGCATCGCGAAAAGCATCACCACCGGGACGGCTATCAGGAGCCAGCGGACCGGTGTCGCAGACAGGCTGGGAAGGCCGATCACAAACGCCGTGGACAACGCGATCGCAGAACCCACCGCAAAAAAGAACTCGTAGACGATGCTCGCCGCACACACGTCACGCCGCGCGCCTTGGCGCTCGGCCAGCGCGATGCGGCTCAACACCATCAGAAGCTGGGTGGGCACGTAGCGCGCCAAGAGCGAAACGCACCAGATCGCCCACGCTCGCGGCGCAGGAAGGTGGCCGTGCAGGGAGCGAAACACGCGCCTCCACAGCTCTGGCTGCGAGGCCTGGAAGAAGAGGAATGCCACGAGCGAGACCGCCAGCCAGCCCGGCTTGAAGTGCCACTTGATCGACGGCAGGTCGTGCACCTGCGAGAGGATCCCGACGACCAGGAAGACGATGACGAGGGCGCCGACGAGGCCCCACACCGCGTGCCGCAGCGTCGGCCGGAACGACTCGAAAGTCGAGTACTCCTGCTCGGCCTGTTGCTCGGGCGGCCGGTCGCTCATCGCTCGCGCGCCGCCGTGAAGAATTGGTCGTCGATCCTGCGAAGGGTCGCCAGGTCCGGCTCGGAACGCAAGCGCGCCCGGAAGTCCTCGTCCTCCCACGGGTCCCAGGGCGCGCTGATCAGCTTGCCGGTGATGCCCTCGGCGTCGGGCGAAAGGAGGAAGGCCACCAGCTCCGCCGCGCGCTCGGGCGGCACGCCGCCCTCCTCCACCTGGCGCTGCGTCGTCTCGAAATAGCCGCTGCCCGCGGCATCCGGCCCTGCCTCCACCGTCGCGTCGTGCATACGCGTCACAACGAACCCTGGCGCCACGCTGTTCAACCGCACGCCGTCGCCGGCGAGCTCGCGCGCGAGGTTCTCCGTGAGGCGGACCACCGCGGCCTTGGACGTCGCATAGGCGTCGAAGCGCGGCAGCGGCGAGGTGGCTCCGCCGCCGGAGAACGTCACCACCGAGCCGCGCGACTCGCGCAGCAGCGGCAGGCACGCGTTGATCGCGAGCCAGGTGCCGAACAGGTTGATCTCGAGCGTGCGCTTGAACTCCTGCGGCGAGTAGGTGCCGATCCCGCCGATCGGCGTGCTCACGGCGGCCGCGCACACGAGCCCGTCGAGCGACTCCAGCCCTGACAGCGCGCCCGGCCACGCCTCCGGATCGCTTACGTCGAGCTGCACGGCGGAATGGCCCTCGCCGGGCAGCGACGCGACGGTCTCCTCAAGCGCCTCGGCCCCGCGGGCCACGACTGCGACCTGCCACCCGCGACCCGCGAGCTCAACAGCGACCGCCCGACCAATCCCCATCGACCCGCCGGTAACCAGCACGCGGCTCATCGCGCGTACGCCTCCTCGATGCACTGCCACGCATAGCGCGCGGACTCGAGGTCACCCAGCAGCGGTCCCGTGCTGGCGGCGATCGCCTCGCGGAAGTGCGCCCACTCGGCCGACCACGACACGTCCTCGGGCGGGTAGTCGATCTCTTCCAAGTCAGGCGGGCCGAGCTCCGGCTTCATCGCGTATATGCGGAGCTTCTGCGGCCCGTACGACTTCGCGAGACCCGTAAGCGCGAGCTTCCCGGTGCGGCAGTAGATCTCCAGCGAGAACATGTTCTTCCACTCCGTCCAGCTGGCGTGCAGCAGCGCCCAGGGAGCGTCGTCCCGCGCGCGCTCGCCGAGGATCAGCGCAGCGTTGTCCTCCACCGGCATCTGCCAGTAGTTGGTGCGAAGCAGCGCGTCGTGCAGCGGCAGCGCACCGAGGATCCAGTGGCAGAGGTCGAGCAGGTGCATGCCCTGGTCCACCATCTCGCCGCCGCCGGAGACCTCCGGCTCCGCACGCCACTCCTGGTCGTAGCCGATCCGACCACCATGCCCGTATAGGCCGCGCACGAACATCACGGGGCCGAAGCGCCCGGACAGCGCCTCGTCCACCGCCCGCGCGATGCCGGGATGGAAGCGGTGGTTGAAGCCCACCTTCACGCGCCTGCCGGCGTCGAAGGCCACGCGGGAAATCCGGTCGACGTCGGCCACCGACACACCGGCCGGCTTCTCCACCAGCACGTGCGCACCTGCCCCGAGCGCCGCGCACGCCACATCGGCGAGCTGGTTGTGCACCACCGCGACGATCACCACATCGAGTCCGGCGCCGAGCAGCTCGGACAGCGACCCGAACACCTCGCCGCCGTGCTCCGCGGCAAGTGCCTGCGCCCGCGCGGCGTCCACATCGAAGCAGCCGATCAGCTCATCGTCGCCGAGCGCCTCCGCCCGCTTGTTCCCGATCAGGCCGCAGCCGACGATGCCCACTCGCAGTGGTACGCGGTCTACGTGTACTCCGACCCCGTGCACCCGTTGAACTCGAAGTTGAAGGGCAGCTCGTCCGCGCCGGCGGCGCGCATCGCCTGGCGCGTGTCGTCCGGCTTGGGCGCGTAGACGAGCAGGAAGCCGCCGCCGCCGGCGCCCACGAGCTTGCCGCCGATCACCCCCGAGCGGCGGGCCAGTGTGTAGAGGTTGTCGATGCGCTCGGTGGCCATCCCGGGCGAGCGCTTGCGCTTGTTCTCCCAGTGCTCGTGCATGAGCTCGGCGTAGCGGTCGAGGTCGCCGGACTGGAGCAGGTCGAGGCTCTCGCGCCCCATCTCCTTGGTGCGGTGGAGGTTGTCGATCATCTCCTGATCGTCGGCTTCGGTGCGCGTCACCTGGTCGCCGAGGATCTGCGTGGCGCTGCGCGTCTCGCCCGTCCAGAAGAGAAGGAAGTTGCTGTTCATCCGCTCGAGCGTGTCGAGCGGCAGCGACACCGGGGCGACGTCCACCGTGTCGTCCGGGTTGAACGTGTACGAGCAGATGCCGCCGTGCGCCGCCACGTACTGGTCCTGCTTGCCGACCGGCTCCTTGAGGATGTCGATCTCGATCTCGCACGCGTCCTCGGCCAGGCTGCCGGGCGTGACCGCACGCCGCTGCGCGAGCGCCAGCGCCTTGAGCAGGCAGACGGTGTACGAGCCCGACGACCCGAGCCCCGTGCCCGCCGGCACGTCCGCCAGCGACGCGATCTCGAGCGGGTTGCCCGACCAGTGGCGAAGCAGCGATTCGCGGAGGATCGGGTGGCGGATGTGCTGCGGCTCGTCCACCTCCTCGAACTCGGAGTACTTCATCCGGTAGCGCTTCTGGAAGACGGTGTGGGTGAGCATGTAGACGTACTTGTCGATCGCCCCGCTCACCAGGAAGCCGCCGTGGTCGCGGTAGTAGGAGGGGATGTCGGTACCGCCGCCGCCCAGGCTGATCCGGAGCGGCGCGCGCGTGAAGATCATGCTCATGCGGCCTCGTGATCCTCCAGTTGCTCCGGGTTCCGGTCGAACCAGTCGAGCGTCTGCTCGATCGCCTCTCTGATCGTGAGCTCCGGCGTCCAGCCGGTGCTCCGCAGCTTCGAGCAGTCGAGGTGGATCAGCGGGCTGTCACCCGGCCAGCCCCTCGTGCCGCCCGTGTGCTCGACCGTCGGCGAGATTCCCATGTGCCCCGTGATCAGCCCCACCGACTCGTCCACCACGATGGTCTCGTCGGTGCCGAGGTTGTACACCTCGGACGCACCCTCTCGCTCGATGTTCGCGCCCAGCCCGGCGAGCATGCCTGAGATGCAGTCCTGCACGTAGAGGTACGACTTCTCCTGCTTGCCGTCGCCCAGCACGCGCAGCCGCGTGGGGTCCTGCTTGAGCTGGCGGTAGAAGTCCACCACGTGTCCGTGCGTGTAGCGCTCGCCCAGCACGGAGACGAAGCGGAAGATCACCCCGGTGAAGCCGAAGCCGTGGCAGTACGCCTGGATGAGCCCCTCGCCCGCGAGCTTGGAGGCGCCGTAGAGCGAGGTCTGCGCGGGGAACGGGCAGTCCTCCGGCGTGGGGAACACCTCGGGCTCGCCGTAGATCGAGCCGGTGGAGGAGAACACGATGCGGTTCGTGCCCATCTCGCGCATCGCCTCGAGCACGTTGGAGGTGGCGATGGTGTTCTGCTCGAGGTCGCGCCGCGGCCGCTCGGTGCCGTGCCGCACGTCGGCGTTTGCCGCCAGGTGGAACACCACGTCGCAGCCCTCAATCGCCGAGCGCAGCGCGAGCTGGTCGAGCACGTCGCCCTCGATCACGGTGACGTCGTGCTGCTCCATCAGGCCCGCCACGAAGGCGCGCCGTCCCGTGGAGAAGTTGTCGAGCACGACGACCTCCACACCGTCCGCGGCCAGCCGATCGGCGAGCGTGCTGCCGATGAATCCGGCGCCGCCCGTCACCAGGGCGCGTTTCACAGGCTCAAGATACGGCTATAGCTCGAAGCCCGCCGCGACAGCGTCCTTGCGGAACATCTGGACGGTCTCGAGCGAGAAGGCGTCGAGGTCCTTGCCGATGGACGGGATCTTCTTGAGCAGGTCGTGGGTGACGGTGATGATGTGGCAGCCCACGGCGTCCGCCTGCACGATGTTGAGCACCTCACGCGGGCTCGCCCAGATCAGCTCCGAGTGGGGCGCCTCGCGCATGATCTCCACGGACTCGCGCATGATCGGGATCGGGTCCACGCCCGCGTCCGCGATGCGGCCCGCGAACACCGAGATGTAGCTCGGCGCTCCGTCCCTCACCGCTTCGGTGATCGTCTCGACCTGACGCGGGGTGAACACCGCGGTGACGTTCACCTGCACGCCGGATTCAGACAACCGGCGCACGACGGGCGCCATCGACTGGCCATCCGTCGTGGTAACGGGCACCTTCACGTACACGTTCGGCCCCCACTTCGAGATCAGGCGCGCCTGGCGGGTGATCTCCTTGGGGTCGTCGGCGAAGACCTCGAACGACACCGGGTGCTCGGTGATCCGCTCTAGCAGCCGGTGGGCGAACTCCGCGTAGTCCGTGAGGCCCGCCTTCCACATGAGCGTGGGGTTGGTGGTGAAGCCCTTGATCCGCTTGTTCTCGGCGAGCTTGAGGATCTGCTCGAGATCGGCGCCGTCGGCGAAGATCTTGGTGGCGAGAGCATCGACGGAGGCCGGGGCCTCGAGCACGGAAGTTACGGCTTCAGACATTGGCTGCACCTTAGCGATCTCGACTATCGAGGATTATCCCCACTGCCTCCGACAAGTTGCGCACGATCTCTTGCGCCGCGGCACCCTTGCGGCGGTGCTCGGTGAGTGGATTCTGCACCAGAACGGTCTTCACACCCGCCGTTTCTCCCGCCTGGATGTCCACATCGGAGTCGCCCACGATCCAGCTGGCGGCCAGGTCGAGGTCGTGCTCGCGGGCCGCATCGAGAAGCATTCCCGGCGCAGGCTTGCGGCACTCGCAGGCGCCCGTGAGCTGGGGCACCACCCCTTCGGGATGGTGGAAGCAGTAGCGCCAGTCGTCCAGCTCCACGCCGTGTGCGGCCAGCAGCTCCACCACGCGCCCGTGCACCGCGCGCAGCTGGTCCATGCTCACGGTGCCCTTGGCGGCGGCGGGCTGGTTCGACACGACGATGAGCACGAAGCCTCCCTCGTGGAGCATGCGCAGAGCGTCGACCGCGCCCTCGGCCAGTCTCACGTCCTCCGGCCGGTAGGGCGACTCCGGCCGCCCGCTCCGGGCGTCCGGAACGGGCTCGTTGATCACGCCGTCGCGGTCGAGGAAGACCGCGCGGCTCACCCGGACGCGTGCTGCTCGACGGACTCCCACTTGCCGAGCTGCGCGGCAAGGGCGGGATGCGAGACGAGCGCGTGCCAGAGGATCGCCTGGAACGACTCGACGTGCGGCGTCTTGCGCTCGGGCGGAGCCGAGATGACGATGGCCACGTCGGCGAGCTGCGCGGTGGTGCCGTCCGGGCTGCCCACGATTCCGTAGATGCTCGCGCCCACCTCCTTGGCCAGCTCGACCGCGCGGACGAGGTTCATCGAGACGTTGTGCTCGCGCGAGCCGCCGCCCACCGAGAACACGAGCACGCCGTCGCGCTCGCCGATGCGCGAGGTGCGAAGCCAGGCCTCGTAGGTGGTCTCCCAGCCCTCGTCGTTCGTGCGGGCGGTGAGCTCGGAGACGTTGTCGCTGGGCGTGTACGCCTCGAGGTGGCAGAGCTTGCGGAAGTCGTTCACCGCGTGCGAGGCATGCCCGGCGCCGCCGCCCACGCCCAGGATGAACAGCCGCCCGCCGCGCTCGCGGACCGCGCCGAGGCCCTCGGCCATCTCGTCGAGCTGCTCGCGCGAGACCGTGCCCGCCAGCTCGGCCACCTCGCTTAGGTACTGATCGGAGAACGATTCCGGCGCCACGGGCGGGGAACGCTAGCGCGTGCAGTCAGTGGTCGTGACGCGCATCGCGCTGAGACGCAGTGCCTTCGGCGGGACCGGTGTGTGGCTGAACGAAGAGCGCGGAGCCTGGATCGCGTCGTTCGGGATGAAGAGCCGCAGCACGAGCCGCCGGAGCGCGGCGCGCGAGCGCGTGGGTATGCACGCGGTCAGCGAGCCCGCCGAGCGCGACACGATCTTGGCGCCGCGCGAGCGGGCGAGCCGGACCGTCGGCGCCGCGGGTCCCTGGAAGCTGACCAGCGCCCACGCAGGCCGTGACGACTCCGCCGACACCCAGAAGTCAAGCGGCGCGAACACCCAGGGGATTCCCTGCGAGTCGTACTGCTCGCCATCCACCACTACGCCGCTCGTGACCGTGATGTCGAACGGCGATCGCCGCCGCTCGAGCGCGAACGGGCCGTCGCGCGCCACCACCTGTCTGTCGGTGCGCACGCTGGGGATGCGCGTGAGCACCCAGTCGAAGTTCGGCGTGTACTCCTTGCCCGTGGGTCTCGCGCCGCCGAGATAGGCGAGCCCGTTGAAGTCGTTCGCCTCGGTGCTGATCGCCATCCGCTGAGCGCTCACCTCGTTGACGGTGTGGTAGGTCACAGGCATGTCGAGCGGCGCCTGGAACGTCTGGCCGATCGCCTCGAAGTAGATCGGCCCGCGCACCTTGTGCACCGCGGGCAGCAGCGCGCGGAGCTGGTGCGGCGACATGGCGGCGCCGTCATTCGCGCGGCGGATCTCGACAGACGCGAGGTGGCCCACCACCAGCACGGTGCACACGCCCGCGACGACGGAGAGGATGCGCAGCCAGCGCTGGCGCATCGACCACAAAGCGCCCAGTCCCACCCCCACCGCCACGGCGCCGAGCGGCGCCACCGGCAGCAGGCTGCGCTGGACGCAGTACGAGCAGTTGTACTTCTGCTGGTAGTAGATGGCGAGCAGCGCCGCGGCGGCCGCGACCGGCAGCAGGATGAGCGTCCACGGGAAGCGCCACATCCCGAAGCCGATCACGACGAGCAGCCCGAGCGGCGCGAGGCCCATCGTCACCGCGTGCTGGATGCCCGAATGCAGGACCGGCGGCAGGAAGTAGAACTCCTGCGTCTGCAGCACGTACGAGGGCAGCACGGACACCGGCAGATGGAACTGCGGCAGGCCGGCGCTGATCGCGAAGTGCGTCTTGAGGATGTCGTGCCAGTAGGTGGCCGTCCGCGCGGTGGCCACGGGCGAGAGCGCCAGCGCCACGACGATCACTCCGCCCAGCACGAGCGCACCGCGCGCGAGCCCGATGCGCTGGATCCCGCTGGAGCGCGACGCGCGCCAAAGGATCACCGCGATCACGGCGATCGCTCCCGCCACGAGCGGCGGCACGAAGTAGGGATAGGCGGTTTGGAAGCCGGCGAGCAGGAGCGCCCACAGGACGACCTCCCGGATGCGGCGAGTGGCGAGCGACCGGTAGCCGCCCACCGCAACGGGTGGAAGCAGCGCGAGTCCCGACAGCGCGCCCTGGCTGCCGTCCATCCACAACTGGAAGAAGAACGGCCCCGCCAGCAGCGCGCCACCCACCATCGCCGGCCATAAGCCGAGCCGCGCCGTGAAGGCGCGTACGGCCGCGAACACGCCCAGCGCCCCCACGAGGATCAACGCGATCATGTAGCCGCCCTGCGTGCTCATGAAACGCCAGCCGAAGATCGTGTTGGCCGTGGAGGTGACCGTGTCGTAGCCGATTTGCTGGTTGAGCGCCACCTGGAACGCGGCGTAGCGGATCGTGAGATCGGGGCCCTTGTCGAACTTCGAGAAGGGCTTGAGGTCGCCCATCGAGTGCTTCGAGTACTCGTAGCCCTGAACGCCGTAGCCCGGCGCGTCGTACACCTGGTAGGCCACCGGGCCGAGCGAGTTGCGCAACGCCATCGGCAGGTTGAACGCCGTGGCCACCACAAGCACGAGCGCTACCACCGCAGCGAGCTGTCCGAGCGTTCCACCCCGGAGCCGCACGCGCTGGCGGCGCAGGCGGATCACCGCCACCACGACCGACACCACGATCACGGGCACTACGACCACCCAGGTGGCCACGCCCATCGACATGAGGCCGAACAGCGTGGTGGTGAGGGCCGCGCCGACGGCGAGGCCAAACGCCGGCGCAAGCGCCAGGCGCGAGCCCCAGGCAGGATCCGCGGGCAGGAAGCTCACGAAGCCGCTACCGAGAGCTCCGAGCAAGGCGAGCATTGCCCCCTCGCGGAGTAGAAGCTCGAAAAACGCAGCCACCGAGGGCGGAAAACTAGCGGCAGGCGCTAAGGGTGCGGTCCGCGCGTGTCCGCCGCCACATCCTCCCGACGTGCGAGACTCCGCCGCCGGTGAGCCTTCGCAGCGTGGAACCCGGCCACCCGCTCGCACGCCCCGAGCAGCCCGTGGTGTGCATCCGTGCGGACCGGCCATTCGAGTTGTTCGCCACGTGCCTGCGCAGCGTGTTGAAGAACACGCCGGCGGAGGTGCCGATCCTGGTGGCGGACGACGCGACTCCCGACAGCCGCGTGAGCGATTTCTTGGGCGAGCTCGACGCGAGCGGCGTGATGGAGCATGACGTGTTCCACCTTCGGAGCGAGCCGCTGGCGGTGCCGGCGGCGCTCAATCGAGTACTGGAGATCACGGCGCCCGCGGACATGGTGCTGGTGCGAGGGAGCTCCGTGGTGGGCGACGGCTGGCTGCCGGCGCTCGCCGCCGCGGCCGGCTCGGACTCGATCGTCGCGACAGCGAGCGCGCTCACCAACCGCGAGGGCATTCTCCAGGTGCCAGCGGCCGCCGAGCGCGGGGCACCTGCTCCTGAGATCTGGCTCGAGGGCGGCGCGGCCGGCGCCGTGCGCGAGCGGGCGCTGCCGCGCTACCCGCGGATCCCGGGCGCGAGCGAGCCGTGCGTCTACATCCGGCGCGCGGCGGCGCAGCTGGCGGGCGGCTTCGACGACGCTCTCGAAGACCCCGCCTCCGCGCTCACCGATTTCTCGCAGCGATGCGTGCTGCGCGGCCTGAGCCACGTGGCCGCCGACGACGTGCTCGTGCTCGACCAGGAGCCCTTCCCAGCCGCGAGCGCCGGCGACGCGGTGATCGAGGCGCGCTATCCCTACCTCGCCCGCGCGCTGCTCGAGATCGGCCTCGCGAAGCGCGGGCCGCTTGCCGGCTCGCTCGCCCGCGCCCGTCGCGCCGTCCGCGGACTGACGCTGACGATCGACGGCCGCGTGCTCGCGGGCGGCTTCAGCGGCGGCATCCAGGTGCACACGCTCGAGCTGATCCACGCGCTCTGGCGTTCGGGCGGCGCGCAGATCCGCGTCCTCCTCGGCATCGAGACGAGCGACCGGATTCGCTCCGCGCTCGAGGCGATGGACGGCGTGGAGCTGCTGCCCTACGAGTCGATCGGGCCGGGCACGCCGTCCACCGACGTCTTTCACCGGCCGTACCAGGTGTCGAGCATGGATGACCTTCGCGTGGCCGAGCAGCTGGGCGAGCGGCTCGTGATCACGCACCAGGATCTGATCGCGTATCGCAACCCGGGCTACTTCAGCTCCTACGACGAGTGGGTCGCGTACGAGCGTCTGACGCGCTCGGCGCTGGCGATGGCGGACCGTGTCCTTTTCTTCTCGCAGCATGCGGCCGATGACGCGCTGAGCGACGACCTCATCGAGCGCGACCGCACGCGGGTGATCCACATCGGCGTGGACCACCAGGCGCTGGAGCCCGAGCCCTCAGCACAGCCTGCCGGCCTCCCTTCGCTGGATCCGGGCTACGTGCTCTGCCTGGGCGCGGACTACCGGCACAAGAACCGGCTCTTCATGCTCGAGGTGCTCGAGCGGATGCAGCGCGACAACGGGTGGGACGGGCGCCTGGTGTTCGCCGGCCCGCACGTCCCGGTCGGCTCCTCCGCGGGTGACGAGGCGGCGTTCCTCGGTCCGCGCCCGAGCGTGGCGCGGGCGGTCACGAACCTGCCCGCCGTGAGCGAGGAGGGCAAGCGCTGGCTGGTGGAGCACGCCGCGCTGGTGGCCTTCCCGAGCGTCTATGAGGGCTTCGGGCTCGTGCCGTTCGAGGCCGCGCAGGCGGGCGTGCCGTGCCTGTTCGCGCCGCAGTCCTCGCTTGCCGAGATCCTGCCCGACGATGCCGCGCTGGTCGTGCCGTGGGATGCGGACCAGGCAGCCGCCCGCGCGCTAGAGCTGATCCGCGACCCAGAGGCGCGCGAGGCGCTCGTCACGAAGCTGAAGGACGCGGCGAGCAGGTTCACCTGGGAGGCCGCCGCGCGCCAAGCGCTCGAGGCCTACGACGAGGCGATGGACGCACCGGCCCGCGGCTCGGTGAAGTTCGCGCACGAGGTGGTGGAGCTGAGCGCGAAGCTCGACGAGCTCACAGAGGCGGCGGGCGAGGACGGCCTCGCGCTCGTCGGCCCAGCGGCCTACCTGCCGCGGGACGTGCGGCGGCCGCTCCTCGCGGTGGCCACACGCAAGCGGCTCGCCAAGCCGTTCTTCGGCTTGATCAAGCTGCTGTACCGCCTCACCGGCCCGGGCTCGGGCTCGGGCGGCTGAGGCCGATCGAGCCTCCGCAGCCGGTCCTCCACCAGCGCGCCCACCGCGGCCGGGGAGTAGTTCGCCTCGATCTCGCGCCGCGCGCGCTCGCCCCTTGCGCGCGCCTCGTCCTGGTTCTCCCACACGTGGCGCATCACCTCGGCGGCGTGGTCGAGGTCCGGCTCGGCCCACGTTCCCTCGGCGGGATAGATCTCCGCGTCGGCGCCCACGTGGGTCATCCCGTAGTCCACGAGATAGCTGTTGCCGACCGTCATGAAGTCGGTGTTGCCTGAGAAGCCGGTGGCGATCACGGGCTTGCCGAGCGCCATGCACTCCGCGAGCGGCAGCCCGAAGCCCTCGCTGCGGTGAAGCGAGACGTAGCAGTCACAGCTGGCCAGCAGCACATCGCGCTCGTCGGGCGGCAGCGACAGGTCCACGATGTGGATGTCCGGCCGCCCGCGAGCTGCCCAGCGCAGCTCCTCCAGGCGCGCGCTGCGGTAGCGCCCGTGGATCGTCTTGACGAGCAGCCGCGGTCCCTCCCCCGGCTCGAACGCCTTCATGAACGCGCGCACCAGGCCGACCGGGTTCTTGCGCTGCACGGTGCTGAAGAAGTCGAACATGAAGAGGAACAGGAAGCCGTCATCGGGCACGAGGTTGACGGTGGCTCCGCCTGGATCGGGCGCGGTCACGGGCGGCGGGATGGCGATCACAGGCTGCGGCGCGACGCGCGCGAGGTTCTCCGCCACGTAGCGCGAGTACACCCAGATCTCGTCGAGGAGCTCGAACGCTCCCTTCCAGCGGTCGGGGATGTAGTCGGTCTCCCAAGCCCAGACGCCGATCGAGAAGCGGTCGCGGAAGAACTCCTCGCCCACCTGCGCGGCGAAGCGCGGCAGCTCGTCGGCGTTGACGCAGATGATGTTGAAGCGCGCGTCGCCGGGATGGACGACGTCGGCGAACTCGATCGTCCCGTAGCCGTCGCCGCGCCCGAGCGATGACTTGTCGACCGGCAGCTCGGGATCCACGCTGGTGGTGCTGAGCGGCAGGCTGGCCGCCTCCACCGCGGTCACATACGCGCGTGCCGCCTGGCCGAGGCCCAGCGTGCGACCGAGGTAACCGCTCACGTTCACCGACGGCGGGGGCGCCTCCTGCTCCTCCTCTTCGGGGCCAACATCGATCCCCTCGGGCGGCGGCGGCAGGAACTCGCGCGGGATCGACATCTCGTGCCGGCCGTAGACCCACGCCCAGCCGGCCAGCCCCACGGCGTCGGCGCCTTCGAGATCGGGGTACGCCTCCATCACGTCCACCCGCTCGCGGTACACCCGCCCGACGTAGCGCGTGATCCCCACCTGGCCGCCGCGCGGGGCCGGGCTCCTCATCCACTCCACAAAGCGCTCCGCACCCTCGGAGGTGAACACGTCGCCCAGCTCCGCGCCGTCCACCATCGCCTCCTCGTGAAGATGCGAGAGACGGTCGTCGAAGGTCATGCCGTTCGGCAGCTCGCGCCCCACCATGTCCCGCCGGCGAAGGTCGCCCCAGCCGCGCGCCACGAGGCGCTCGGCGTACGACTCGCACAGCTCGCCCAGCGCGGGGTTGTCGCTCACAAGGACGCGATCCGCGTTCGGAGAGAGCACGTACGGCCGCTCGGGATCGAAGCCCTCGAAGTCGAGCAGGCGCGGCCGCTCGGAGAAGTCGAACTCGTGCAGGTTCCAGTAGCTCGCCGCACAGGCAGGGTCGTCCACCACCTCGATGTCCCCCGACGTGCTGGGAGCCAGATCGAGCCAGCGGCTGAGCTCGGCGGCCGGGTACGGCTCCTCGGCGGCGCCGGGCTGCGCCGGGAGCGCCTTCACCGTCTCGTCGAGATGGCCCGCCCACCAGGTGAGGAATGCCTTGGCGCCCGGTGTGGGCGGCGCCGCCAAGAGCGCACCGCTCATCCGCCCGGCCCGCCGGAGGTCCTGCTGCGTTGGGCGCAGGCCGTCGTCCGGCAGGTCGCCCTGCACGCGCGGGACCACTGCCGCGTGCCCGTGCCCAAGCGCGGCGAGTATCGGAGCGAGCGGGTCGAGCAGGTCCGCACACACGTCGAGGTAGATCGCGGGCGCATCGAGGTGCTCCAGCAGGTGCAGCACGAGCCGCGGGCGCAGCACGAGCGTGAGGTCGGCCCAGCGCTCGGCGTGGCGGAGCGGCTGGGCCTCGCCGAGCGGCATGTCCACCAGCTCGAACGGCTCGTCACCCGCGAGCGCGGCGCGCCCGTCGAGCACGAGCACGTGCAGGCGGCTGCCCGGATGGTGAAGCGCCAGGCCGTCCGCCACCACGCGAGCGTGCGGCAGCTGCGTGGCCCGCGCGATCGTGCAGAACTCGGTCACTTGGTGGCGACAACCGCGTAGGCGGTGCAGGTGTAGCGGTCGCGCTCGATGTCGCCCAGGCCACCCGGATGGAACACGTAGGCCGATTCGTAGCCCGCCGCGCGGCACAGGGCCAGCGCCACCTCAGGGAAGAGCGGGTGCTGGTGGGTGGGATCGACCCAGAACGTCTTGAGCGCCTCCGGCGCGTGCGGGTTCACCGTCTCGGCGATGAACAACCCGCCGGGCTGAAGCTTCTCGCGCGAGCGTTCGAGGAAGCGCGTGAGATCCGCGTACGGGATGTGCTCGATCACCTGGGCGGAGAACACGGCCCCCAGCTCGCCGTCGGGAAGGTCGGCCAGGTACTCGTTTACGTCAGCCTGCACCACCTCGCCATGCCCTTTCGCATGGCAGTGCTCGACCATGCCCGGGTCGCTGTCCACGCCGATCGCGCGGATCCCGCGCTTCTTCAGCAGGTCGAGGAACTCACCTCTGCCGCAGCCGGCATCGAGCACCGGCTCCCGGTCGCCGAGCAGCTCGAGGTACGGCTCCTGCAGCTCACGCACGCGTGACTCCGGTCCGCGGAACACGTCCTCGAACGTGCGGTACGCCTCGCCCTCCTTGAGGTTCGCACCGCCCACGAAGCCCATCACGCGGCCCGCCACCGGCACGTCACGGAGCTCGAAGGGCGAGTCCGCCGCCATGTACGGAAGCGACCGCGCGGGGTCGTAGAAGCCGCTCAGCCGCTCGACGGACTCCTCCGCCCGCTGCACTCGCGATCGCATCGCCTCGAGCGCCTCGATCACCCCTTCGACCAGCGGCTCGATCCTCTCCACGGACGCCACGCGCGCGTCGAGCTCGTCCACCGCGGCGAGCACGCGCTCGTCGACCATGCGCTGATACGCGGTGTACGGCTTCAGGAGACGCAGGAGGCTCCCGCGCAAGGCGCCCCGCATCGACGTGCCCGGCGGGCGCCCCGTGCCCTCCGGGCCGGCGGCTATCAACTCGCCGGCCGCACGGGTGTGATCCGCTGCTTGTCCCTCGGATTCGGCCACCTGTCGTCCGCGCTCACGCTACCGTCTGCTCGATGAATGCGCCCGGTGAGGGAGCGCCGGCAGTCGTGGTCGACGGCGTGTCGAAGACCTTCGCGATCCCGCACGAGCGGGTGCACACGCTCAAGGAGCGTGCGCTGCATCCCCTTCGACGCGCGGGGAAGGACGTCCTCCACGCGCTGAAGGACGTGTCGTTCGAGGTCCAGCCCGGCGAGTTCTTCGGGATCGTCGGCCGCAACGGGTCGGGCAAGAGCACCCTCCTCAAGTGCATGGCCGGCATCTATTCGGTCGGCGGCGGCCAGATCTACGTGAACGGGCGGTTGGCCACCTTCATCGAGCTCGGCGTGGGCTTCAACCCGGACCTCGCCGCGCGCGACAACATCCTGCTCAACGCCGTGATGCTCGGGCTCTCCCCGCGCGAGGCGCGCCAGCGGGTGGACAAGGTGCTCGACTTCGCCGAGCTCGACGAGTTCAAGGAGCTCAAGCTCAAGAACTACTCGTCGGGCATGCAGGTGCGGCTGGCGTTCTCGGTGATGATCCAGGTGAACGCCGACATCCTGCTGATCGACGAGGTGCTCGCCGTGGGCGACGCCGCCTTCCAGCAGAAGTGCTTCGACGAGTTCAACCGGCTGCGTGACGAGGGCCGCACGATCCTGTTCGTCACGCACGACATGAGCGCGGTGAGGCGTTTCTGTCACCGCGCCGTCCTGCTCGAGCGCGGCGAGCTCGTGTCGCTCGGGGAGCCGGAGGAGGTCGCGCGCGACTACATCCGCCTCAACTTCCCGGAGCAGGCGGTGTCCGCCGGCGACCTCGACATCGAGCAGCTCGGCGACCGCCCGGCGTACATCCTGGAGGCGTGGTTCGAGGACGAGAACGGCGATCACCAGCCGCAGATGCCGCAGGGAACCCGCTGCGTGCTCAAGGCGCGGGTGAGCTTCCGCCAGGTCATTCGTGACCCGTCCTTCGGCGCGACCCTGAAGGACGACCAGGGCAAGGCCGTCTTCTCCACGTCCACGATCTACAAGCAGGAGGAGACCGGGGTGTTCCGCCCGGGCGACGAGGCGGTGTTCGCGCTCGAGTTCGAGAACCTCCTCGTGCCCGGCCGCTACTACGCCACCATCGACATCGCCAATCGAGGCTCGGGCGCGTTCCTCATCGATCAGCGCGACCGCGCGGCCACGATCATCTCCACCGGCGGCGCGATGGGCGGCGGCGTGGTGAACCTGCCGCACGAGCTGTCCGTGGTGCGGCAGGAGTCCGCGGTGCCGGAGGAGGCGCCGTCGTGAACGCCGTAGCCGAGCGGTTCGGCACGCCGATCAAGGGACCGTCCGCGCTGGCCGGAGACCCGCGGCGCTTCCTGCACCTCACCTGGACCCTCGCCGTGCTCGAGTTCCGGCTCAAGTTCTTCGGGTCAGTGCTGGGCTACCTCTGGCAGCTGATGAGGCCGCTCATGCTGTTCGGCGTGATGCTGTTCGTCTTCACGCGGGCGGTGCGGCTGGGCAGCGGCGTGACGCAGTACCCGGTGGTGCTGCTCACCGGCATCGTGCTCTTCACCTTCTTCTCCGAGTGCACCGGCGGCGCGGTGACCGCCGTGGTTGATCGCGAAGGCCTGGTGCGCAAGATCCACTTCCCGCGGCTCGTGATCCCGCTGTCGGTCGTCCTCACCGCGTACTTCAACCTGGCGCTGAACTTCATCGCCGTGCTGATCTTCATGCTCGCCCGCGGTGTGGATCCGCGCTGGTCGTGGCTGCAGATCTTCCCGCTGCTCCTGTTCCTCGGGCTCTTCGCCACCGGAGTCGCGATGATCCTGTCCTCCACCTACGTGCGCTACCGCGACGTCAAGCCGATCTGGGAGGTTGTCCTCCAGGCGATCTTCTATGGGTCGGCGATCTTCTTCCCGATTGAGAACATCCCGAGCGTCAAGCTCCAGCACCTGATCATGTGCAACCCACTCGCCGCCGTGGTGCAGCAGGCGCGCCACGCGCTCATCGACCCCACATCGCCCAGCGCCGGTCAGGCCATCGGCGGCGACACTCGCCTGCTGATCCCGCTCGGCATCACGCTCTTCCTGGCGGTCGTCGGCTTCTGGTACTTCAACCGCGAGGCGCCGCGAATCGCGGAGGAGCTGTGAGCGAGCCGTCGCTCGACACCGAGCTCGAGCAGCTGCGGCGCGAGCGGGCGCGGCTGTGGGAGCAGCTGCACGAGCAGCGCGCGGCCGAGCGCGAGGTCGAGCATCTTCGGTCGGAGATCGCGCGCATGGAGTCGTCGATCTCCTGGCGGATCACGAGGCCGCTGCGCGACGTGAAGACGCAGTGGCGCAAGCTCAAGCGACGCCTGTCCTCTAACGACTGACGATGGCCGCGGGCGTGGTGACCGTGGCGATCCCGGTGCTGAACGGGGCTCGCTATCTGGACGAGGTGCTGAGCGCGGTGCGCGGCCAGGAGCTGGCTGCCGGTACGGAGCTCGAGATTCTCTTGATCGACTCGGGCTCGACCGACGGCTCGCTGTCGATTGCGGAGCGCCACGGCGCGCGCATCCACCAGATCTCGAAGAGCGAGTTCTCGCACGGCGGCACGCGCAACCTCGCGATGAAGCTCGCGCGCGGCGACCACGTGGCCTTCATCACCCAAGACGCCACGCCGGCCAGCGAGCGCTGGCTCGCCTCGCTGCTCGCCGGCTTCGACAAGGCGGACGACGTTGCGCTCGTGTTCGGCCCGCACGAGCCGCGGCCGGACGCGAGCCACATGATCAAGTGCGAGATGGAGCGCCACTTCGCGCTCTGGCCGGACGGCGACGTCCAGCGGCTCGACCGCTCCGCGCAGGGGTTGCTCGACTACCGCGCGTATCCGGGCAAGGTCAGCTTCTTCAGCGACGTGAACGGCTGCGTGGCGCGCTGGGCGTGGGAGCAGATCCCGTATCGCGAGGTGCCGTACGCGGAGGATCAGCTCTTGGGGCGCGAGATGATCGAGGCGGGCTTCTCGAAGGTCTACATGGCGGACGCGGCGGTGTTCCACTCACACGACTACCCGCCGGCACAGTTCCTGCAGCGCTACTTCGACGAGTTCCGCGCGATGCGCGAAGTGCTCGGCCACCGCGAGCCGTGGGGCATCAAGCGAACGCCGTGGGCGGTGCGCGGACTGTCCGGCGCCGACAAGCGCTGGCTGCGCGCCCAGGGCGTGCACGGCAAGGACCTGGTGAAGCCGCTCTCCCGCTCCGTCCTGCACCACAGCATCCGGATGACGGGAGCGATCGTCGGGTCGCGATCCGACAAACTGCCGGCACCAATACGAGGGAAGCTCTCGCTGGAAGGCCGCGACACATTCACGCCATACGACGTTCCAGCCAGCCCATTGCTGGAGCAAAGCACTGGGCACCGGGCACTGGGCACGGGGCACTGGCTGCGCCGAGCGCAGCCGCGCACTCGGTTCACCAACAATTGGTGGTACGACTTCGTCCGCCATGCCTATCCGCGGCGCCCGCTGCGGGTTGATTCGGATGGGGTTCCGCGAGGCGAAGGGCCGTGGACGATTGCCTGGGTCGTGCCCGCCTGGAAGATCGGCTCGGGTGGACACACGACGATCTTCCGACTCGTGCGCCAGATGGAGCTGCGGGGGCATCGCTGCGCGATCTTCGTGTTCGACCACAAGGGGCAGCTGAACGAGTCCGGCAGCGAGCTGCGCGAGCAGATCCGCGAGCACTTCATCCCGATCGAGGCGCCGGTGTTCAAGGGGCTCGACGACTTCGACTCCGCAGACGTCGCCATCGCCACCGAGTGGTCCACCGCGTTCCCCGTGCGCGACCTGCCGCGCTGCCGCGAGAAGGTCTACCTCGTGCAGGACGACGAGCCGCAGTTCTTCGCCACATCCGCGGAGTCGATCTGGGCGGAGGAGACGTATCGGATGGGCTACCGCTGCATCGCCTTCACGCCGTGGATGGCCGAGATCCTCGAGCGCAACCACGGGCTCGAGGCACGCTGGTTCGAGTGCGGCACGGATCTCGACACCTACACCTTCGCCGGTGAGGAGGGGCGCGAGCCCGGGCACGTGGCGGTGTACGGCAGGCGCGAGACGCCGCGGCGCGCGGTGGAGCTCGCCGTCGCAGGGATCGCGAACCTCTTCGAGCGTCGCCCTGGGATGCGCGTCACGCTCTTCGGCTCGAACATCAAGGGCAGCGCGCCGTTCCCGTGCGAGGACCTGGGCGTGGTGGCACCGCGCGAGCTGTCGGCGCTCTACAGGCGGGCGAGCGCGGGCGTGGTCTTCTCCCTCACCACCCACTCGCTGGTGGCGCAGGAGATGATGGCGAGCGGCCTGCCGGTGGTGGAGCTGGAGGGCGACAACGTGTCGTCGGCGCTCGGCGCCTCGGGCGAGCGCGTGATGCTCGCCGAGCACACGCCGGACTCGATCGCGGACGCCCTCGAGCGCGTGCTCGACGACCGCGAGGCCGCCGCCGCGATGGCACGCCGCGCCCGCGCGTTCGTGGAGGAGCGCACCTGGGACCGCGCCGGCGAGCAGGTGGAGAGTGCGCTGCGGGAGTACCTGGCCAACCCGCGCCAGTCCGTGCCTGCATCTTGATGCACCTGGGGTACACTTTGATGCATGAGGACGACGGTAACCATCGACGATCAGGTGTTCAGAGACGCGAAGCGGCAGGCAGCAGATGAGGGACGGACGCTCAGCGATCTGATCACGGAGGCGCTGCGATCGCGGCTGGCGCGCCGCGCTGACACCAGCGAGGAGCCTTACGAGCCGGTCACATTCGCCGGCGGAGGGCCGCTTCCCGGAATAGACATCACCAACAACGCCGCGCTGCGCGACGTCATGGATGAGGTTTGATCCTGCCCGACGCCAACGTCTTGATCCTTGCCCACCGCGACGGCCAGGACGATCACGAGCAGGCTAGGGAATGGCTCAAGCTGGAGGTCAACTCGCACCGGCCATTCGCGATGGCAGATGTGGTCGTGGCGGGCTTTCTGCGGATCGTCACGAATCCACGCGTCTACGCTCGGCCCAGTCCGCTGAAGTCGGCACTCGATTTCGTGGAAGGCCTGGTGGGACGCTCGACCTGCGTACCCGTTTCGGCAGGCCCGCGGCATTGGTCAATTCTGCGCCGACTACTGATCGAGGGAGACGCCCGCGGGAACCTGGTTCCCGACGCGCACCTGGCGGCAATAGCACTCGAGCACGGCGCCACAGTGGCCACGCGGGATCGTGGCTTTGCCAGGTTCCCGGGCGTTGACTGGCTCGATCCGCTGGCGCCGTAATGCCCCGCATCGGTCTGAACCTCCTCTTCCTGGTACCGGACGAGACCGGCGGCATGGAGGTGTACGCGCGTCATCTGATCGAGTCGCTCGTGAGGGTTCGCCCGGACCTCGAGCTCGTCGCGTTCGTCAACCGGGAGGCGGCCGCAAAGCGGGGCCCGTGGAACGAGCTGATGAGGAGCGTGACCGTCCCGGTGAACTCGCGCAACCGCGCCGCGTGGGTGCTCGCGGACCAGACGCTTCTGCCGGCAATGGCAGGCCGCATGCGAATCGACCTGCTCCACAGCCTGGCCAACCTCGCCCCCGCGTGGGGCCCTTGCAGGCGCCTGCTCACGGTGCACGACCTGATCCACAGGACGTTCCCCGATGCTCACGAGGGCGTGCGGGCGAAGGCGCTCAGCTATGTGATGCCGCTCGGCATCCGCCGCTCCCACAGGCTCATCGCCATCTCGCAGGCCACTCGCGACGACCTCGTGAATCTGTTCCACGAACGGCCGGACAAGATCGACGTGATCCCGCAGGGCGTGGGCGAGCCCCATCCCGAGCGCGCGCTGCCCGAAAACAGGCTGCGATCGCAACTCGACGCCGGAGACCGGCCGATCGCTCTCAGCCTGTCCGCGAAGCGCCCGCACAAGAACCTCCCCCGACTGCTCGACGCCCTGGCGCGGATTCCCTCCGAGCGACGGCCGCTGCTCGTGATCCCCGGCTACCGCACCTGGCACGAGGACGAGCTGCGGGAGCAGGCGCTCGCGCTCGCGATCGAGGACGACGTTCGCTTTCTCGGCTGGGTGAGCGAGGAGGAGGTAGAGGGGCTCTACGCGGCGTCGTCGCTGTTCGTGTTCCCGTCCTACTACGAGGGCTTTGGACTGCCGGTGCTGGAGGCGATGCAGCGCGGGGTGCCGGTGGCATGCTCGGACCGCACCTCCTTGCCGGAGGTGGCCGGCGGTGCGGCGCTGATGTTCGACCCTGACCGGCCGGAGGAGATCGCGGACGCGATGGAACGGCTGCTCTCCGGCGGAGACGAGGTGGAGCGCCTGCGAGCCGCCGGCCGTGCGCGAGCCGCGCAGTTCAGCTGGGACGACACCGCCCGGCTGACGGCCGAGAGCTACGAGCGGACGCTGGCGCGGTAGGCGTCCGCCACCACGTCAAGCGAGTGCGCCAGCGAGAGGCGCTCGGAGTTGCGGGCGAACCACTCGGCGGTGGACTCGCGCAATGCCGGCCCGGCCTCGTGGACGCGCAGGATCGCCCCGGCCAGGTCATCGGCAGACGCGGACTCCGCGATGAACCCGTTCACGCCCTCCTCCACGAGCTCGGTGGCGGCGTTGTCCGGGTCGCGCACCACCACGCTCGGTGTGCCGAGCGAGGACGCCTCCACCACGATCAGGCCGTACCCCTCGCGCCGCGACGGCAGCACCATGCAGAGCGCGCTGCCGAGCGACTCCTCCACCTGCTCCGAGCTGACGAAGCCGGGGACGTCGACCACGTCGTGCAGCCCGAGCTCGTCCCGCAGGCGGAGCACCTCGCCGCGGTCGGGGCCATCGCCCAGCACCTTGCCGCGCAGCTCAGCCAGCCGCTCGCGGGCGCGCGCGATCGCGGGGATCAGCGCCGGCGCGCGCTTCTCCGGTATGTGGCGCCCGGCGAACACAACCATCGGCAGCGCCGTCCTCCGCTCCTTCCCGTCAAGCGACCCGGCGTATTCGCCCTCGAGCACCGTTGGCTCGCTGCGCAGGCCGAACTGCGCGAGCCTGCGCGCGTGCAGCCGCGAGAAGCAGAACGCGCGCTGCGGCACCCGCAGGCACAGCCGCTGCACCCAAACTCCGGCGGCCCCGGCGCGGCCGAGGTACTCGCGCCAGTACGCGCGCGTCCACACCTCGTGCCAATCCACCACGAGCCGGTAGCGGTTAAGGGGACGTAGAAGAGCGGCCACGAGCAGGTGGAAGTAGGGAAAGGAGGCGGTGTGCACCACGTCGTAGCGGCGACCGCGCAAAAGCAGATGCAGGAACGTGCCCGCGCCGAACACCAGCGGTTCGGTGACGCTCCGGCGGCCGCTCTTCACGTAGAGGGGCAGGCCTGGCGCGACGGCAATAACCTTGACCCCCGGCACGTCCGGGTCAGCGCCCCGCGGCCACTGCCGGCGCGTGAGGTACGTCACCTCGTGCCCCTCCGCCGCGAGGCGTTCGGCGAGGTTGCGGTACCAGCGCTCGGCTCCTCCAACGGTATGCGGAAAGAGACAGTCATAGACGAGGCATATGCGCATTGGTCCGTCTGATCGCACGGGCCGCAGAGATTCGCAGGTGGCCTGACCTGTGAGCGTCTTCGTCTGCTGGATCCTCTTTCCGCTGCTCTACTGCGCGCTCGCCTTCGGCTGCGGCCTACTCGTAAGAGCCGCGAGCGGCGGCCCCCTGAGAACCATCCTGCTCCTCCCACTCGGCTTCGCGACGATCGTCGTAGCGAGCCAGGTAACGACCTACTGGGAATGGTCGACCGTGCTGGCGACGCCGCTCGTGCTGGTGCTGGCAGTCGGGGGCTACGCCCTGGCGTGGGTCGGAGGACGGAGGACGGAGGTCGGAGGACGGTGGAAGTACAACCTCCGACCTCCGGCCTCCGGCCTCTGGCCCGGCCTGACAGCACTAGCGACGTTCGCTGTGTACGCAGCGCCAGTGGTGCTGAGCGGCAGCGCCACCTTCCTCGGCTACACCCTCCTCGGCGACACCGCGATCCACTTCTCGCTGATGGACTGGGTGATGAGCCACGGCCATTCCGTCGGCGGGCTCGCGCCGTCGTCCTATCAGGCCGCGCTCGCCGGCTACCTGGGCACCGCCTACCCCACCGGCGCCCACACCGCCCTCGGCGTGGTGCGGCCGCTGATCGGCCAGGACGTGGCCTGGATCTACCAGCCGTACCTCGCGCTTCTCGCTGCCTTCACCGCGCTCTCGATCTACGCGATCCTCGAGCGCGCGATCGCGCCGCGCTGGCTGCGCGCGCTGGCCGCCTTCCTCGCCGCCCAGCCGGCGCTCGTGTACGCGTACGCACTCGAAGGCACGTTGAAGGAGATGGCCACGATCTGCCTGATCGCGATGGCCGTGGCGGTGGGCGCGGACTACGTGCTCCGGCGCGGTGGCCTGCGCGCGGTCGTGCCGCTCGCGGTAACTACCGCCGCCGCTGTGGGGGTGCTGAATGCGTCGATCCTGCCGTGGCTCGGGCCGGTGCTGCTCGCGGTAGCGATCGGCGTCCTCGCCATGCGGGGCTTTCACACCTGGCGGGTGCTGGCGCTCGAGGTGGCGGCGTTCCTCGTGGTGGCCGCGATCCTGTCGTACCCCTCGCTTGCCGTGGTGGGCACGTTCGTGCACGACACCACGGTGTCGCTCACCGCCGGGAGCGAGTTCGGCAACCTGCTCGGCCGGCTGTCGCGATGGCACGCCTTCGGCATCTGGCCCACGGGCGACTTCCGCCTGCCGCTCACCCACGTCACCGCCACGTACATCCTGATCGGCCTCGAGCTTGCGGCAATCGTGTTCGGCGCTCTGTGGGCGCTCCGGCGCAGCCTGTGGCCGCTCGTGTTCGCCGCGGCCTCGTTCATCGGCTGGGCGTACATCACCGCGCGCAGCAACGCGTGGGGCGACGCGAAGGCGCTGATGATCGTGTCACCCGCCGTGGTGGCGATAGCGATGATCGGCCCGGCTGCGCTGCTGCAGACCGGCCGCCGCATCGAGGGGCTGCTGCTCGCCGGCGCGATCGCCTTCGGCGTCCTGTGGAGCAACGCGCTCGCCTACCACGACGCCGACCTCGCTCCGCGCGGCCGCCTGCAGGAGCTGGCGTCAATCGGATCTCGCCACGCAGGACAGGGACCGCTGCTCTACACGGAGTTCGAGGAGTTCGGCAAGCACTTCCTGAGGCAAACGGATCCGACGGGCTCGAACGAGTCGTGGCAGGCGGAGCCGCGCGCGGTGCTGCCGGACGGTTCCCCCACGCGCTTCGGCTTCTCGAGCGATATCGACCAGCTGGCGACGAACTACGTGGAGCACTTCCGGCTGCTGCTCCTGCGCCGGTCGGGATCCGCGAGCCGGCCGCCGGCGAACTACAAGCTGATCTCGATCGGCCGCTTCTACGAGCTGTGGCAGCGCAGCGGCCCGGGGCCCGTCGATCACCTGGGGCTCGGCAATCCGCTCCAGCCGGGTGCGGTGCCGCGCTGCACGGACGTGCGCGCGGTGTCGCGCCACGGCAGCCGCCTCGCCTATGTGGAGCGTCCGCTCCTGCCTATCCTGATGCCGAGTCAGGCGCAGCATCCCGCGGCGTGGGCCCCGGACGGCACCGATCCCACCAACCTCCGCCCGTACGGCCCCGGGGCGCTCACCGGCACCGTCACGATCACGCAGCCCGGCCGCTACCAGGTGTGGGTGCAGGGCTCGTTCGGCCGCGGCTACACCGTCTACGTCGACAACCAGCGCGTGGGCCGGATCAAGCACCAGCTGAACGGGCGCGGCCAGTTCGCCTCGCCGGGCGGAGTGGGCGTCTCGCCCGGCCGCTACACCATTCGCCTCGTTCGTCCCGGCGGCAGCCTCTTTCCCGGCAACGGCGGTCGCAACAGGCTGCTCGGACCCATCGTGCTCGACCCCGCCACCGACATGAAGCGCGTGCGCTTCGCGCCGAGCTCCGCGTGGCGCTCGCTCTGCGGCAAGCGGCTCGACTGGGTCGAGGCGCTCAGGTGAAGTAGGAGCTGAACACGTAGAGCTGGGCGAAGCCGCTCAGCAGCATCATCGTGGTGACCATCGTCACGCCCGCCGCCGCGGCCCGCCTGCGTCCGAGTCCGAAGCACGCGAGCACGCCCGCGACGGCAAAGGTGGTGAGGGCGGGAAACGCGTAGCGCCCCTGCTCCTCGATCGCCGCAGCAGGGTTGAACCTGGCGAACGCCGCGTGTGTGAAGCCGAGCACGCAGATCACGGAGCCGAGCAGCACCAGCGTTTCCGGCACGCGCGTGCGGAGCAGCGTGCGCTCGAGCCACGCGGCGCGGAGGATGAGCACGATCACCATGCACACGGCTATGGCGATGGCCACGAACATCACGTGCGGGAGGTTCACGTCCAGCCAGCCGAAGGAGCCCCACGCGCGGACCACGTAGACGTCCCAGATCGGGTGCACACCGGGCGCGAAGTCGTGGTGCATGAACGGCAGCGGCGGGAAGAAGATCTGCCAGACGTAGGAGAGCTTCGCGCCAAAGCCGGGGGTGGCATTGGCCACTCCGCCGCCGCCGCCAGGGACCGGGATGAAGGAGTGGTGCCACGACGGTGCCACCACCGCCCAGATCCCGGCCAGGACCAGCCCCGTGGCGATCATCGCCAGCCAGTCGCGGATACGCCAGCGGCGCCGCCAGAGAATGGCCAGCAGCCCGAACGCCAGCACAGGGACGAAGGCCAGCATCGTGGCCTTGGCCAGCGAACCGAGGATGAAGGCGGCCGGAATGCCGATCGCCACCGGCAGCGTGAGCCCTCGCCGCAGCGCCCTCACGAGCAGGTAGACGAGGATCGCGCCGGCGAGATTCACACCCACGTCCGTGTTGATCGTGCCCCCTAAGAAGCCGAACATCGGCTGGAACGCCGCGAGCAGTGCGGCCACCGCCGCCGCCCAGCGATGCCCGGGTGCCAACTCTCGGACGGTGAGGTAGATGAGGGCCACGGTGAGGGCGGCGAGCAGCGCGGAGGCGATGCGCATCGCGAGCATCCGGCTGGCAAACGACGCGTTGTAGAAGATCCGGTAGGCGAGCGCCGGGAAGGCGTAGTAGACGGGGCCGTGCACCGCCGCCGAACTGGGTCCACCGCCGTTGTCCCGGCGCGGTTTGAGGACGGTCAGTGTCTTCTGGTATTGACGTTCGCGCGCACGCGACCACGGCGGCCGCGTGCTGGGGGCGATCTGGTTCATGCCGAACGTGCCGAGCCCGTCGGCAAATGCGCTCAGTTCGTCGGACGCGTAACCGTGCGTGGACGTGTTGCTCGGCGGGTGCCCGGTCTCCGCCAGCTCGACCGCGTACGCGGCGTGTGTGGGCTCGTCGGGAGCCTGGAAGTTCGGCGTGATCAGCGCCCACGCCGCACAGTTCACGAACGCCACGATCGCCACCACCACGACCGGACTCGGGCGCGGCGCGCGGAGCCCGCGGAGGCGGCGCATCAGCGGATCTCCCGCAGCAGCACGCGCAGGCCGGCGATCCAGGCGAGCAGGATGATCGGCACGAGCAGCCAGTAGGTCCAGGCACCGACGAACCCGGCGCGGAACACCGACGCATGCCTCGCGGCCGCCGGAAGAGCATCCACCAGGGAACGCGACGGGAGCTTGAGGTATGCCACGTTGAGCAGCCCGACTCCCTTGCCGTCGATGGTGGTGATGCCGCCGTAGTTGTTCGCGGACACGTCGCCGAGCCCGGCCACGATCGGACGCGAGCTCGTGAGGCACCAGCGCGCCCGCGCCTCATGGCCGATCGGCCGGAAGGGGAACACCGCCCCGAACCGCCCGGGCGGGACCGTGCCCTTGGACACCCTCGTCTGCCCGCCCGCGGCGAGCCGCAGCGTGGCGGGCGCGGGCGCACCCTGGGCCGCCCCGATCTGGATCCGGATCGCGTTCGCGTTCCCGGGGAGCGTCAGCCCGAGCGTGCAGAGCCGCTGGCCGGGAGCGGGGCCGGGCAGCGAGAACCGCGAGCCGGTCGAGTTCGTGCCCACCACCTCGGTGTGCGTGCCGAGCAGCCAGGCGAGTGTGAGGACGAGGAACGCGAGGACGGGTATCCCGATCGCCACGGCCACGGCCGGGATGCCGCGGCGAAGTCCCCGCCGCCGCGCCTCGACCGTCGTCATCAGTGCCCTGACTCAGAAATTCGTGCGCACCTTCCCGGCGTCTGGGCACGCCTGACACCACCCGTGGGGATCGCCGATGCATTGCATCGACTCACCCCACGTGCGCCGTCAGATCGCGCCCAGCCACTCGGGAAGCTGAAGCCGAATTTCTGACTCACGACACTACGAAGCGACGGGCGGCTGCGGATCCTCGACCGCGCGGGAGCGGCGGCGCAGCCCAAGGATCGACAGGAAGAAGGCGCCGAAGATCATCTGGATGCCAATCACGACGAGCGCCAGACCGGCGATGGCGAGCTTCTCCTCGCGCAGCTCGCCGAAGCCGCGGTGGATCCAGATGATGAGCACCACGACCGCCATCACGAAGCCGACGAGGAACACGAGTGCGCCCGCGATCAGGCCGTGCTCGAGCCGCAGCCGGGCGCGCATCCGGTCGAACAGCGGGTCGTGCTCGCCCAAGTAGTAGAAGGCGTAGGTTCGCGCCGACACGCCGAGCTGCGCCACCTGGGTGCCCACGATCGCGAGCATCGAGCCGGCGATGAGCGTGTGGAGCTCCCACTGGCGGCCGAAGAGCGGAACGTTGAACAGCGAGATCGCGCCGACCAGCGCACCGATCAGGATCATCGCGAGGCCGGGAACGAGGAACAGCCACGTCGGACTGTGAACGAGCAGGAAGCGAAGGTGGCGCCAGCCGTCCGAGAACGACGACAGCTTCGACTCGCCCGTCCGCGGGTGGTACTCGATCGGGATCTCGCGGATGTCGAGCCCGAGCTTTGACGAGCGGATCACCTGCTCGGAGGCGAACTCCATGCCCGTGGTGCGAAGGTCGAGCCGCGGCAACAGGTCGCGCCGGAAGGCGCGCATGCCGCAGTGAGCGTCGGACACGCCGGTACGGAAGAAGAGGTTGAGCACGCCGGTGAGCACCGGGTTGCCGACGTAGCGGTGAAGCCACGGCATCGCGCCCCGGTGGATCGTGCCGCGCAGGCGCGAGCCCATCACGAGGTCGGCGCCCTGCTCGAGCGGCTCGATGAAGCGGGCTATCTCGCGGAAGTCGTAGGTCTCGTCGGCGTCGCCCATGACGATGTACTTGCCGCGCGCGGAGGCGAAGCCGGCGAGGTAGGCGCTGCCGTAGCCCTTGCGCTGCTCGTGGATCACGCGCGCGCCGGCGGCGCGCGCCAGCTCGGGCGTGCCGTCGTCGGAGCCGTTGTCAGCGACCACGACTTCGCCCGGAATCCCGTGCGTTTCCATCGTCTCGATCGACCTGCGCACGCACGCCTCGATCGACTCCGCCTCGTTCAAGGCAGGAATGACCACCGATACGAGAAGCTCACCGGTCGCGGCGCTTGTGCTGGCGATCGGGCTGCTGACCGTGTTGGTTTCGCTCATGTCCCCGATAACCCCTGCGACGCAGGAAGGGTAGCGGTTGGGGCGGGTTACCCGGCGCGCGTGCCTCATGCGCAACTTTCGCCGTCGAGGTGCGGTTTCTTGCTCCGTGCATCTCGACCGGGCAACTGAAGGGGACGGGCCGCTCAGTAGACTCCCGGCCGTGGAGAACGGCGGGGGAGCCAGCGTGGAAACACGCGCTCAATTAAAACCAGACACGTCTTTGAGGCCCAGAAAAAGAGACGCGGTGCGGCCGCAGCCGGCGGCGACGCTTCCCGCGCCCGCGGACGTGCCGCGGCGTGAGATCGCCGGGATCCCGATCGCCATCACCGACTACGCCGAGGCCATGGCCGTGATGGACGGCATGGTGGCGCGCCGCGAACCGGGCTACGTATGCGCGGTGGCGGTGCACGCCGTGATGGCGAGCCGGCGCGACCCCGAGCTCCGCAGCGCTGTGCTCGGCTCCACGCTGACGGTGCCCGACGGCATGCCGCTCGTGTGGGCGGCGAACGCGCTCGGCGAGAGCCTGCAGGGGCGCGTGTACGGGCCCGAGCTGATGGACCGCTACTGCGGCCGCTGCGCTGAGAAGGGCCACCGCGTGTGGCTCTACGGCGGGCGCGACCAGGGTTCGCTGATGCAGCTCGCGCTCAACCTCCGCCGCCGCCACCCCGGCATCGAGATCGTGGGCGGCTACTGCCCGCCGTTCCGCCCGCTGAATGCCGAGGAGGAGGACGCGATCGTCGCCCAGATCAACGAGGCGCAGCCCGACGTGGTGTGGGTGGGCATCGGCGTGCCGAAGCAGGAGAAGTGGATGGCGAGCATGCGAGACCGGCTCGAGGCGCCGGTGCTGTGCGGCGTGGGCGCGGCGTTCGACTTCCATGCCGGGCGCATCTCACAGGCGCCGCCGTGGATGCAGGACCGCGGGCTCGAGTGGATCTACCGCATCGCGCAGGAGCCGCGGCGTCTCTTGCCGCGCTACCTCTCTTACAACCCGGCGTTCGTGCTCGCCTTCGCGCGCCAGTTCGTGCGCGAGCGCGTGATGCGCGCCTCCGCGCGTTAGCGGAGCGAGTCGTAGGCCTCGCGCAGCCGCTCGGCGGCGGCGGACGTGGAGTAGCGCGTGACGAGCTCGGCTGGATGCTCGACGGTGGAGCCCGGCGGGCGGGCGAGCGGTCCCTCCGCCAGCAGGCGGGCGAGCCCGAGCCAGTCGCCCGGCGCAAAATAGCTTGCCGACGGACCGGCCACCTCCGGTATGGCGCCCGACGAGCTCGCGAGCAGCGGCAGGCCGGCCGCCATGCCCTCGGCGAGCACCATGCCGAACTGCTCCTCCCACGATCGGATCGGCAGGCTGGCGAGCACCATGCAGGAGGCGCGCCAGTAGTAGCCCGGCATGTCGTCGTAGGGCACGTTCTCCACCAGGTCGACGCTGTCCGCCACGCCGAGGTCGCGCGCGTATGTGGCGAGCCGATCGCGCTCGCCGCCCGAGCCGAGGATCACGAGCCGCGGCCGCGCGGACTCGGGCGCCGGCACGATGCCACGCCGGATCGCGGCGAGCGCGCGGATCGCGTCCTGGTGGCCCTTCTCCCATACCACCCGGCCGGGCGAAAGGATCAGATGCTCGGTCGCGTCGGTGGCATGACCGGCCGGCCTCGCGAAGCGCTCGAGGTTCACTCCGGGCGGGCTCACGCGGATGCGCTCTGGCTCCACCCCCTCGAGCACGAGCGCGTCGCGCGCCCGCTCGGTGGCGGCGAGGAAAAGGTCGGTGTGCTCGAGGGCGAGCGCGCGGTGGCGCCTGCTCACCGGATGGCGGTAGGCGCCGGCGAACGGGATCGTCTCCCAGACGGTGAGCACGAGCTTGTAGCCGTGGCGGCGCTTGTGCCGCGCCGCCTGCGCGCTGAACCAGTAGGAGAGCTCGGCGGCGTGCACGATGTCCGCATTCGCGAGCAGCGGGCCGAGCCCGGCGTAGCGGTTGAGCGGGAGGATCGCCGCGAGGCGGCGCGCGGGGCCGGGAGGCGCGAAGTCGCTGAGCGCGCGCACGTCCGCTCGCCGGACCTCCAGCGAGCCGAGGTCGTACAGGTTGCTGCGCGTCACGGCGCAGCTCACGTCGAAGCGCTCGCCGAGTTCCTCCCAAGGCCCCAGATCCCAGGGGTTCGCCTGGGCACCTCGAAGCACGAGAACGCGTCTGCGGTCGCCGCTCATTGCGGGCGCAGGCTATCCGGAGGGCGCCTGAGGTTGAACTACGCTCTTCCCCACTCCGAAGCACATTGCCGGTGACCAGAGCCCTGTCCGAAAACGCCGAGGAACTAGCGACGGATCCGGCGCTCAGCGCGCTCGACAGTCCCGATGTCAGCGGGACCGTGATTCGCGGCAGCGCGATGCGCTCCGCCGCCTATGCCGCGAGCATCCTGCTGAGCGCGGCGTCCGTGCCGCTCATCATCCGCGCGCTCGGCGTGGTGGACTACGGCTACTTCGTCACGATCACGTCGCTGATGACGATCGTGGCCGGAGTGACCGACGCCGGCCTGCAGAACATCGGCATCCGCGAGTACGCAGTGCGCGAGGGCGAGGCGCGCACGCGGATGCTCCGCCATCTGATCGGTGTGCGGGTGTGCCTCACCGCCGTCGGCGTGCTGCTGGCGGTGGGCTTCACGCTGGTGGCCGGATACAAGTCGACGCTCGTCCTGGGCGCGGTGCTGGCCGGCGTGGGGCTCATCCTCCAGGTGCTGCAGGCGTCGTACGTGGTGTCGCTCGTGGCCACGCTGCGCCTTGGCGCGGCGTCCGTGCTCGACATCGTTCGGCAGGGGGCGGCCGTCGCGTTCGCCGTTGTGCTCGTGGTGATCGGGGCGAAGCTCCTGCCGTTCTTCCTGATGACCGTGGTGGGCGGCGTGGTGGCGGTGGCGCTCGCGATCCGGCTCACGCGCGGCCTCGTGCCGCTCCTGCCCGCGCTCGACGTGCGCGGCTGGTGGAGCATGCTCAAGGACGCCATCCCCTACTCGGCCGCGACCGCCATCGGGATCGTCTACTTCCGCGTCGCGATCATCATCATGTCGCTCGTCTCAACAGGTGTGGAGACCGGCTACTTCAGCGCCGCGTTCCGGATCACCGAGGTGCTGGCGGGTATTCCCTACATGCTCGTGATGTCGATCTTCCCCGTGCTCGCGCGGGCGGCCCAGCAGAACCAGGAGCGGCTTCGCTACTCGCTTCAGCGCACGTTCGAGGTCGCGCTCATCCTCGGGGTGGGGACGATGCTCGCGCTGCTCGTGGGCGCGCCGTTCGCGATCCATGTCGTGGCCGGGCGAAGCTTCGATCCGTCGATTCCGGCGCTTCGCATCCAGGGCGCGGCGCTGATCTTCACGTTCCTGGTGGCCACCTGGGGCTACGCGCTCCTGTCGCTCAGCCGCTTCCGGGCGCTGCTGATTGCCAACGGCGGCGCGCTCGTGCTCGCCATCGGCCTCACGCTGGCGCTTGCGCCGTCCCACGGCGCCACCGGCGCGGCAATCGCGATGATGGTCACGGAGATCTGCCTCGCGCTGACCTACGCGGTGGTGATCGCGCGGGTGCGGCCGGACCTGCGCGTGTCGCTGCGGATCGTGCCGGTGGTGCTGCTGGCGGCGGGTGCCGGTGCCGCGCTGGGGCTCCTCACCGGCGTGCCGTCTGTCGTGGGCGCGGTGATCGCCGGCGTCGTGTACCTGCTGATCCTCTGGTTCACCGGAGTGATCCCAAGCGAGGTGCGGGACGCGCTGCGGCGCTCGCCGGGGGCGGCGGCCGGTGACTGACCAGGAGCCCGCACTCCGCCTCGGGGAAAAGCCCGAGGGCTACTACGGCCAGGGGCGCACCGACGTGATCGCCGAGCTCGAGCCGCCGCTCGGCCGCGTGCTCGACGTGGGCTGCGGCGAGGGCGGCGCGGCCGGCGCGCTGCGGGCCGCGGATGCAAGCTGGATCAGCGGCATCGAGATCATGCCCGAGCCCGCAGCCCGCGCCGCCGAGCGCTACGACGAGGTGCGGGTGGGCGACGCGCTCGAGATGCTGGGCGAGGTGACCGGGCCGTTCGACACGATCCTCTGTTACGACGTGCTCGAGCACCTCGTCGATCCCGCCGCTTTGGTGCGCCGGTTGCGCGAAGTGGTGTCACCCGGCGGGCGGCTGCACATATCGGTGCCGAACGCGCGCCACTACTCGCTGATGCGCGACCTCATCTTCCGCGGCACGTTCGGCTACAGCGAATACGGGCATCGCGACGCCACACACCTGCGCTGGTTCACCCGCCGTGACATGACGGAACTGCTCGAGTCGGCAGGCTTCCACGTGGTCTCCACAACGCCGGGCGCGATCCACCGCATCCGGCAGCTGCCGGTCCCGCTGCCGCGCCGGCTTGTATACGGGATCGGCGGCGAGCTGATGACGCAGCAGTGGTACCTGCTCGCCCGCGCGGATGCCTGACATCGACGTGGTGATCCCCACCTGGAACGGGTGGGAGATGCTGGAGCGCTGCCTGGTCACGCTCCAGGCGCAAACGGCGGAGCACACGGTGATCGTGGTGGACAACGGGTCGAGCGACGGAACGCCGGCCCGCGTCCGCGAGCGGTTCCCGCACGTGCGGCTGGTGGAGCTGCCGGAGAACATCGGCTTCGGCCGCGCGGTGAACCGCGGCATCGAGGCGGGCTCGGCTGCGTTCGTCGTGCTCGTGAACAACGACGTCGAGCTCGAGCCGGACTTCCTCTCGCATATCGTGGCGCCGCTCGTGGCGGATGAGCGCGCCGGGAGCGCGGCCGGGCTGCTGGTGGTGCCGGGCCGCGAGCGCGTGGACTCCTATGGCATCGAGGTCGACCGGACGCTGTCGTCGTTTGCGCGCTTTGCGGGAGCCGCCTACCCGGCGACGCCGCTCGACGAGGAGCACCTCGCCGGGCCGAGTGGCGGCGCGGCCGCGTATCGCCGCCGCGCGCTGGAGGAGGTGGGCACGTTCGACGAGAACCTGTTCGCCTACATGGAGGACGTGGACCTCGCATTGCGCCTGCGCGCGGCCGGCTGGGCCGCCGCGGGCGCGCGCGACGCCGTGGGCGTGCACCTGGGAGGCGCGAGCTTCGGGGTTCGCTCCACCTGGCAGGTGGAGACGTCAGGCAGCTCGCGCGCCTACATGCTGCGCAAGTACGGCGTGCTCACG
>JAICJR010000106.1 GCA_025928345.1 Thermoleophilaceae bacterium
GAGCAAGATCGGCGGCGGCGGGGGACAGGTGACGGTCTTCCCACCATCCGGGCCGCCGCAGGAGCTCACGCTCGGCATCAAGTTCTTCCTCACCGCTCCTCAGCGGCCGCACGACCTCTCCGGCTTGGTCCTGGCCGCCCACGAGCCCAAGTCGGGGCTGACCTTCAACCTGATCGGCCGGATGGTCAGAGTGCGGCATGGGCGCTACGGGCTGGAACTGCGCTTCGCGGACACCGCCACTGAGCTTCCGTCGAACATCACCGTGCAGCTCCATCGGGTCAACGTCCGCTTCGGCGCGCAGCGCAGCGTGAGGGTCGGTGCGGGCGCGCATCGCAGGCGCGTGACCTACCACCTGCTCACCAATCCGCCCACCTGCGGACGGCGCGGCTGGCCGTTCCTCCTGACCGTCGCCTACACAACGGGCACCGAGAAGTACGCGGCCTACGGCCGCTGCCACAGCTGACCCGCCGGGCCGTCGGGCGGTGAGAAGATTCAGCTGATGATTGCCCTGGTGGCGACGGGAGCGCTTGCCCTGGCGGTCGCGGACTATTTCCTCTGGACCGTCGAGGTCGATGACCCTCTCTGGGGACCTGTGACCGGTTTCTTGGATTGGGCGCTGGCTCTGGTGTTCGTCGGCTGCGCAGCGGTCGTGATCTGGCGAGCCTTCAAGTCACGGCCGCGATAGAGCTCCGCATTCGCGCCACCTCCTCCGATCGGACTAGTCCGATCGTATGATCCCCACTAATCCGGTGCCACCAACGTCTGGGTGAGGGCGAGTGCTGCCTGGGGCGGCGGAGCATGGCAGCATGAAGGTGACACGGTCGTCACGAAACAGGTCAGCGGGACGCGACTAACTACCGGTGCGAACGTATTCAGTGCTCGTGGCTGACGGCCACGAGGCGTACAGGGAAGGATTGGCTAGGGCGATCGCGGCGCACCCGCGCCTCGAGCTGATCGCTGAGTCGTCGGACGGACGCCAGGCGCTCGAGGACATCCTGAGCCTCCAGCCCGATGTCGCCGTGCTCGAGGTCCGGATGCCGCGACTCGACGGCCTGGAGGTGTGCGACATCCTGGCCGGGCTCGACCGCCCGCTGCGCACGCAGCTCGCGCTGATCAGCGGCGAGGTGAACGAGACGCTCGCGCGCGCGGCGAGCTCAGTGGGTCGCGCGGTCCTGCTCGACAAGGACTGGACGCGCAGCCAGTTGTGCGGCCGCATAGTCGAGATCGGCGACGCGGCCGACTTTGGCGACTGACCGGTCGGCTCGAAGGGGAAGCCGGGCTGCTACAAAGGGCGTATGGCGCGGGCGACGCAGAGGGTGCGCGTGTACGTCGCGGACGATCACCCGGTCTATCGCGAGGGCCTGGTGCGGGCGATCCGCGAACGGCCGGACCTCGAGCTCGTAGGGGAGGCATCCGACGGCCGCGAAGCGCTGCCGCAGATCGCCAAGCTCGAGCCGGACGTGGCCGTGCTCGACGTGCGCATGCCGGGTCTCGACGGCATGGAAGTGCTGAACGCGATCAAGCGGGACGAGCTCTCCACGCGCGTGGTGTTCCTGTCCGCATACGTCGAGAGCGATCTCGTGTACCGGGCGATCGCCATGGGCGCCGGCGCCTACCTGTCCAAGGAGGCCGACCGCGCCGCGATCTTCGACGCCGTCGCCGCCGTCGCGCGCGGTGAGGCGTTCCTCTCGCCCGAGATCCAGACGGGGCTCACCGCGCAGATCAGAATGCGCGAGGCCGCCGGCAGGCCCGTGCTCACCCCGCGCGAGCGCGAGATTCTGCGTCTCACCGCGGACGGCCGCTCCGCTCCGGACATCGCGGGCCAGCTCCACCTGAGCCCGGCCACCGTGAAGACCCATCTCCAGAGCCTTTACGAGAAGCTCGGCGTCTCCGATCGGGCCGCGGCAGTGGCTGCGGCGATGCGGCGCGGGCTGCTCGAGTAGTGCGACTTCGCGGGCAGCAGGACCCGACAGTGGAATCCGCGCAGAGCCGCATCGCCCTTCTCACGCGCGCCGCGCGCGCGATCGATGCGGAACTCCCGCGCGACGAGCTGCTGCAGCGCGTGGCCGACATCGCCCGCGAGGTGATCGGCGCCCACCAGTCGGTCATCAGCCTGACGACGGTCGACGCCGCCCAGTCGATCTCGGCCGTCTCGCTCTCCGACAAGTACGAGTCGTGGCGCGACTACGACGAGCCGCCCGACGGCAGCGGCATCTACTCGCTCGTGGTCCGCGAGGGCCGCACGATGCGGCTGACGCAGGCGGAGCTCGCCGACCATCCGGCGTTCAAGGAGTTCGGAAGCGCCGCGGGAAGCCACCCGCCGCTTCAGGGCTGGCTCGCGGCCCCGCTGATCTCCTCGAACGGCAGGCCCATCGGGCTGATCCAGCTCTCGGACAAGTACGAGGGGGACTTCACGGCCGAGGACGAGGAGCTGGCCGCTCATCTTGCGCAGCTCGCGGTGCTCGCGATCAGCAGCTCGGACTTTCGCCGCCACGCCGCCGAGGCATCGGTTCAGCTCGACGCGCTGCAGCGAGGCGCGCCCGTCGGCTTTGCCGTGCTCGACCACGAGCTGCGTTACCTGCGCGTGAACGGCGCGCTCGCGGAGATGAACGGGCTGCCCGCCGTCGAGCACTTGGGCCGCGACGTGAGAGAGGTGGTGCCGGATCTCGCCGATCGCATGGAGGAGATCCTGCGCGACGTGCTCGCCAACGGCGCCCCCGCTACCCCTGTGGAGGTGAGCGGCGCCACCCCCGGCACGGATGGGGAGGAGCGCTTCTGGCTCGTGAGCTACTACCCCGTGGAGATCGCCGGCGGGCGCGGACTCGGCTGCGTCGTGTTGGACGTCACGGACAGCCACCGGGCCACCGAGCGCCTCGCCCGCAGCGAGCAGCGCTACCGCCTGCTCGTCGAGACGACCCAGGACCTGATCTGGACGGTCGGCGCCGACGGCTGCTTTGACTTCGTGAGCGGCGCCGTGGAGCGGATCTACGGGTACAGCGCGTCGGAGCTGATCGGCAAGCCGTTCATCGACTTCGTGGCGCCGGAACGCCGCGAGGAGGCCGGGAGGATCTTCGCCGGCGTGATGCGGGGCGAGGACGCCGGCGAGCTGATCGAGGGGGAGATCGAGCTTTTGCGCAAGGACGGAAGCGCGAGGGTGGTGGAGTACCGAGCGATCCCGCTCGTGGACGACCGCGGGAACATGCTGGCGATCACGGGCGCCTCCACCGACGTCACGGAGCGGCGGGTGTCGGAGGCCGCGCTGCGGGCGAGCGAGGAACGCTTCCGCACGTTGTTCGAGGCCGCGGCGGTGGGCATGGCGCTGATCGACGCCGACGGCGGCTTCGTGCAGACCAATCCCGCCTTCTGCCGCCTCCTCGGCCGCTCGAAGCAGGAGCTCGCCGAGCTCAGCTGGGACGACGTCGTCCATCCCGGTGACAGGGAGCTTGCCGGTGCGCGCCGGGCGCGACTGCTCGGCGGCACGAGCGACTTCTCGCCGCTCGAGACGCGCTTCGTGAACGCGGAGGGCGAGACCGTGTGGGCGCGGCTCCTCGGCGCATCTGTGCGCCGCGCCGCCGACGAGCCGGCTTTTGCGCTCATTCAGGCGGTCGACCTCACCGAGCAGCGGCGGCTCGAGGAGGCCACCGGCAAGCTCTACGCCCTCACGCGCGACCTCTTCCTCACCGTCGACTTCACGGGTGCGGTGAGAAGTGCGAACCCGGCGTGGGAGCGCGCCCTCGGCTACACGCCCGACGAGCTGCTCACCACTCCGTTCATCGAGCTCGTGGCGGAAGAGGACCGGCAGCAGACGATGCGCGAGTTCGAGCGGCTGCGCGTGGCGGGCGAGCTCACCCTCAACTTCGAGAACCGCTACCTGCACAAGGACGGGAGCGTTCGCTGGCTTCTCTGGAGCGCCTATGCAAGCCCTGACGAGGAGCTGATCTACGGCGTCGCGAAGGACGTGACCGACCGCAAGCGCTCCGAGGAGCGGCTGCGCGAGTCAGAGCGCAAGTACCGCGATCTCGTAGAGACCTCGAGCGACCTGATCTGGTCGGTCGACACCGGCGGCCGCTTCACCTTCGTGAACCGCGCCGCGCGCAGGATCTACGGCTACGAGCCGGAGGAGATGCTGGGGCGGCCAATCGCCGACTTCGAGACCGACGAGCAGCGGCTCAAGGACGAGGAGGCGTTCAGGGGAGTGCTGAAGGGCACGCCGCTCTTCAGCTACGAGACCAAGCACATGCGGAAGGACGGCAGGGCGGTTGACCTGAGCGTGAACGCGATCGTTCTCCACGACGACGACGGCACGGTGCTGGGCGCCACCGGCACGGCCACCGACGTGACAGACCGCAAGCGCTTCGAGACGCGCCAGGCGGCGGTGGCCGAGCTCGGCCGGCGAGCGCTGGAGGGCGTCAGCCTCACCGAGATCACCGAGGCGGCGGTGGCGCTCGTGGCGGAGACGCTGGCGCTCGACTTCTGCGCCGTGGTGGAGTCCGAGCCCGCCGAGGACCGGCTGGTCCTGCATGCCGGCATCGGCTTTCCGGAAGACACCCCGTACCGGCGCATCCCCGCGGACCCGCGAAGCTCACACGCGGCCTACGCCATCGAGGTGGACGGACCAGTGGTGGTCGAGGACTTCGCGAACGAGACACGCTTCGAGCGCTCGGTACTGCTGCGGGAGCTCGATGCGCGCAGCGGCCTGTGCGTGACGATCGAGGGCGAGTCACGTCCATTCGGGGCTCTCTGCGGCCACACCACCAAACGCTTGCGCTCCTTCAGCGCGGACGAGGTGCACTTCCTTCAGGCGGTCGCGAACGTGCTCGCCACCGCGATCGGCCGCAAGCGCACCGAGGAGCGGATCGTTGAGCTGGCGGCCGCTCGCGGGCGCCTGGTCGCCCAGACGCTCGCCGCCGAGGACCGCGCCCGCCGCAGCATCTCGGAGGTGCTGCACGACCACGCGCTGCAGGACCTGCTTGCCAGCCGTCAGGACCTGGTGGAGGTGATCGAGGACCCGCAGGGCGATCCGCAGCGGGCCGTCCGCGCCAAGGAGGGGATCGAACGCGCGGTCCAGCTCCTGCGCGAGGCCGTGTTCAACCTGCACCCGGTCGTGCTCGAGCACGCGGGCCTGGCTTCGGCGATCCGCGCGGTGGCGGACCACCAGGCCCGCCGCGGCCAGTTCGAGTGCGAGATCGAGGTCGATCCCCAGGCCACCGGCGTGCACGACGAGCTGATCCTCTCGCTCGCGAGGGAGCTTCTCACCAACGTGGCGAAGCACGCGGAGGCCGCACACGTGCAGGTGGCCGTGCGCCGGAGGGACGCCTGGATCGAGCTGGACGTGCAGGACGATGGCCGCGGCATCGAAGCCGGGCGCCGCGAGGCGGCCCTACGGGAGGGTCATGTCGGACTCGCGTCGAGCGCGGAGCGCGTGGAGGCTCTCGCCGGCCGTTTCGAGGTCGACGCGCGGCCCGGACGTGGAACGCACGCGCGTGCGGTCCTGCCCGCGCGCCGCGCCGCGGTTCACCGCGCCGACCGACCCCGACGGCTTCCGCGTATCAGCGGAGTCCGACGCGGGTCCGGTCGATGAGGCCCTGGGAGATCGCCATCGCCACGGCATGAGCGCGCGTCCGGGCCCCCATCTTGCGAAGAATGTTCTTGATGTGGGTGCGGACGGTGTGGGGGCTCAGAAACAGGTCGGCCGAGATGTCATCGATCGAGTGACCTCGGGCGATCTGCTCCAAAACCTCGCACTCGCGTTCGGACAGAATGCCTGAGCGATGCCTTCTAGGTGTGGTAGTGAACGTCATCGCCCCGAATGCTGCCCTGCTCAGGCGCAGGTTCCACCCTCCGCGAGGGGGGTAATTAGGTGGACCCTTAGGTACTCCAATCGAAGTAGTCCTGTGCGCATATCGCACAGGTTTTGCGCGGCAAGCGGCCCCTCAGCCTCGGCATCTCCACCGATCGGACGACCTCCGGGTGGCGGATACCCGTCAGCAGCGATTCCCACCCGCGAGACGATGTAATACCCGCGCGTCCGCGCAACCATCAAGGTGGATGGAACTACCGGACCCCATCACCGTGCTGATCGCTGACGATCAGCGCGCTTACAGAGAAGGACTGGCTCGGGCCGTAAACGAGCATTGCCGGCTCGAGCTCGTGGCCGTGGCGCGTGACGGCGACGAGGCGCTCGAGGCGATCGAGAACCTCGAGCCCGACGTGGCGCTCGTTGACGTGCGCATGGCGGGCATGGAGGGGACGACCCTGTGCGAGGAACTGAGGCACCGTCATCCCGACATGGCGACCGTCGTGATCCTCATGAGCGCCCACGAGGGCGCAGCGCTTGCGGAGCACGCGCGCGAGTGCGGGGCGCACGGATACATCCCGAAGGACCACTCGCGGCGCGAGATCTGCGAGGCGCTGGTGCAGGCGAGCCAGCGCGAGCGGGCGCCCGCTCCGCTCGCCTCTGCGGACGTCCACTGAGGCCGTTCTCCCGCGCGTGATTCGCGCGGTTCTCGTTGGTAGGGTCTCTGCGCCCTGACGAGCGCCGCCGACACCCTGCGCAAAACCCCGCTCTACGACCGCCATGCCGCCGCCGGGGCGAGGCTCGTCCCGTTCGCCGGCTGGGAGATGCCGGTGCAGTACGAGGGCATCCGCCAGGAGCACGTGGCGGTGCGGACCCACGCCGGCCTCTTCGATGTCTCGCACATGGGAGAGATCGAGACGAGCGGGCCGGACGCCGAGCGCTTCCTCCAGCATCTTCTCTCGAACGACGTGTCGAAGATTCCGCTCTACGGAGCGCAATATTCGGTGCTGTGCCGTGAGGACGGCGGCGTGCTCGACGACCTCTTCACCTACCGGCTCGAGGCGGACCGCTTCCTCACCGTGACGAACGCCGCGAATCACGAGCGCGACCACCAGTGGTTCGCGAGGCACGGAGAAGGCTTCGACGTGAGCGTGAGCGACGCGGCCGAGAGCTACGCGATGCTGGCCCTCCAGGGCCCCCAGGCGCGAGCGATCTTGGATGCTCACCTCGAGGGCGGCGCGCCCGCCCGCATGCGCGTGGTGGAGGCGCGGGTAGCAGGGGTGGATTGCCTCGTGTGCGGGACGGGCTACACCGGCGAGGACGGCGTGGAGCTGCTGATTCCGCCGAGCGGCGCGGTGCAGGTCTGGGACGCGCTCACGGGCGATGGCGCCGCGCCGGCAGGGCTCGGCGCGCGCGACACGCTCCGTCTCGAGGTGTGCTTTCACCTGTACGGCAACGACCTCTCGGAGGACCGCAACCCGATCGAGGCGGGGCTCGGCTGGGTGTGCAAGCTCGACACGGACTTCATCGGCGCAGACGCCCTGCGCGAGGTCGAACCTTCGGACAAGCTCGTGCCGTTCGCGTTCACGGGCCCCGGGATTCCGCGCCAGGGCAATCCGATCGTCGTGGACGGGACGGCGGCGGGGGTGGTCACGAGCGGAACGATGTCGCCCTGCCTCGACATCGGGATCGGCATGGGCTACGTGCCGGTGGGGGCGTCTGAGCCAGGCACGAAGATCGAGGTGGACGTCCGCGGCAAGCTGCGCCCGGCTGAGGTGCGCGAGAGGCCGCTCTACCGGAAGGAGCAGTGAGCGTGGCAGAAGAGAGCTATCCCGACGGGTTGCTGTACCACCCCGAGCACGACTGGGCGAAGGTGGACGGCGATACGGCCACCTTCGGCGTGACCTGGTACGCGCAGGACCAGCTCGGCGAGGTCGTCTTCTATGACCCGCCGGACGTGGGTACCCAGGTGAACGCAAACTCCGCGTATGCCGAGGTGGAGTCCGTGAAGGCGGTGTCCGACGTGTTCGCGCCGATGTCGGGCGAGGTCACCGAGGTGAACGAGGCGCTGAAGGAAGCGCCGGAGAAGATCAACGACGACCCCTATGGTGAGGGGTGGATGGTGCGAGTCCGGCTGAGCGATCCGTCCGAGGCCGACTCGCTGATGGACGTAAACGCCTACAAGGAGTCGCTGGGCCGCTAAATGTCGAGATACACGTCTGCAACCGACGCGGACCGCCGCGAGATGCTCGACGCGATCGGCGTCGGCTCCGTGGAGGAGCTCTTCCGCGACATCCCGGAGCCCGTACGTCAGCGCGAGCCGATCGCCATGCCGGATGGGATGGCCGAGCAGGACGTGTACGACCACCTGCGGGCATTGGCGTCGCGCAACCGCGACGCCGAGCAGGAGGTGACGTTTGCGGGCGGCGGCATGTACGACCACTACGTGCCGGCGCTGATCGACTCGATCCTGCAGCGGTCGGAGTTCCTCACGCCCTACACGCCGTACCAGCCCGAGATCTCGCAGGGCGGCCTCCAGGTGATGTTCGAGTTCCAGACGGCGATCTCGGAGCTCACGGGCCTGCCGGTGGCGAATGCGTCGATGTACGAGGGGCCGTCGTCGGTGGCCTCGGCCGGGTACATGGCGAGGCTCGACAACGGGCGCTCGAAGTTCGTCGTCTCGCGCGGCGTGCATCCGAACTCGCGCGAGACGCTCGCCACCTACGCGCACGCGTTCGGCTCGGAGGTGGTGGAGGTTCCGCTCGACGGCCGCGGCGCCACCCATCTCGGCGCGCTGGCCGCCGCCGTGGACGACGACACCTCGGCTGTGATCCTCCAGCAGCCCAACTTCCTCGGCACGGTGGAGGACCTCGGGCCGCTTGCGGAGGCCGCCAAGCGCACGGGCGCCGTCTTGGTCTGCGCGGTGGACCCGCTCACGCTGGGGATCCTGCGCCCGCCCGGCGAGTTCGGCGTGGATGTGGCGGTGGGCGAGGGGCAGTCGCTCGGCAACCGGCTCGACTTTGGCGGGCCGTCGTTCGGCTTCTACGCTGCCACCGAGAAGTTCCTCCGGCGGATGCCGGGACGAATCGCGGGCGAGACGGTGGACGTGGACGGCAAGCGCGGCTTCGTCCTGACTTTGCAGACCCGCGAGCAGCACATCCGGCGCGAGAAGGCCACGCACAACATCTGCACGGCGCAGGCTTTGAATGCGCTGGCGGGGGTGATCTACCTGTCGTGGCTCGGCAAGCGCGGCGTGGTGGAGCTGGGCGAGTTGATGCTGCGGCGCACCGCTTACGCGCGCGAGGCGCTCGGTGCCGAGCTGGTGAACCCGGGGCCGGTGGTGCGCGAGTTCGCCATCCGGTTGCCGAACCTCGACGAGGTGTGCGAGCGAGCGCGGGCGGAGGGGATCAACCCGGGCCACCGCCTTCGCTACTACTACCCCGAGTACGAGGACTGCCTGCTCGTCGCCATTACCGAACGCCGGACGCGGAAGGACATCGACCGGCTCGCGGAGATCGTGCAGGGTGCTCGCGAGGAGGTGCACGCATGAGGTCGGAGGCCGGAGGCCGGAGGCCGGAGAACACGCTCACGATCTACGAGAAGTCGCGCGAGGGGAGGCGCGCTTTCGTGTCACCCGAGCTCGACGTGCCAGAAATCCCCATCTCCGACCTCCTTCCCTCCGACCTCCTCCGTTCGGAGCCGCCTGAGCTACCTGAGATCTCTGAACCCGAGATCGTGCGGCACTACAACGGCCTGTCGAAGAAGAACTTCGACCTCGACACCGGCTTCTACCCGCTCGGGTCGTGCACGATGAAGCACAACCCGAAGCTGAACGAGCGGGTGGCGGCGCTACCCGGCTTCTCGCGGCTTCATCCGCTGCAGGAGCCGCAGTACGCGCAGGGCGCGCTCGAGCTGATGTGGCGGCTGCAGCGGCAGCTGTCCGAGGTTGCCGGGCTACCGCACGTGTCTCTGCAGCCGAGCGCCGGCTCGCACGGCGAGTTGGCGGGCCTGTTGCTCACGCGCGCCTACCACGAGGACAATGGCGAGCAGCGCACCAAGGTGCTCACGCCCGACACCGCGCACGGCACCAACCCCGCGACCGTGACAATGTCCGGCTACGAGGTGGTGAAGGTCGGGACCGCCGAGGACGGCGGCGTGGACCTCGACGACCTGCGCGATAAGGCCGGCGATGACACCGCCTGCCTCATGCTCACCAACCCCAACACGCTGGGGCTGTTCGATCGCAACATCGAGGAGATCGCCCGCATCGTCCACGACGCCGGCGCGACGCTCTACTACGACGGCGCGAATCTCAACGCGGTGCTCGGCATCTCGCGGCCGGGTGACATGGGCTTCGACATCGTGCACTTCAATTTGCACAAGACGTTCACGCAGCCGCACGGGGGCGGCGGCCCGGGCGCGGGGCCGATCGCGGTGTCTGACCGGATCGAGCCGTACCTGCCGCGGCCGCAGGTGGTGCGGCGGGAGGGCGCGAACGGGCACTCGGAGCCGTTCTTCGACCTCGACTTCGAGCGGCCGAAGTCAATAGGCCGGCTGCGCGGCTTCCAGGGCAACTTCGGCGTGTTCGTGCGCTCGTACGCCTACATCTGCTCGGTGGGCGGCGACGGGCTGAAGGACGTGTCAGAGACCGCCGTGCTCAACGCCAACTACCTGCGCGCGCGGCTGGCCGAGCCAGGGATCGCGGAGTACCTGCCGATCGCCTTCGACCGCCTCTGCATGCACGAGTTCGTGCTCTCGGGCCGGGGCGCGCGGGACAAGCTCGGCATCAGGACGCTCGACATCGCCAAGCGCCTGCTCGACCACAAGGTCCACCCGCCGACCGTGTACTTCCCGCTGCTCGTGGACGAGGCGCTGATGATCGAGCCCACCGAGACCGAGACGAAGGAGCGGCTCGACGGCTTCGCGGACGCGATCCGCGAGATCCTCGAAGAGGCAAAGGAAGACCCGGAGATCGCGAAGAACGCGCCCTACACGACGCCGGTGCGGCGCCTGGACGAGGCCGCGGCGGCGAGGCATCCGGTGGTGCGTCAGGCGCGGCCGGAGGCCGGAGGCCGGAGGGCGGAGGGCGGCGCTCCGTCGGCCACGCCTTCACCGAGCATCTAGCCGTCCTCCGAGGACGTTGCAGCGGCAGCGATGAGGGTGGACCGAGCTGGAAGTCAGCTGCCCGTTAGGCGCTTACCGTCCTAGATTCCTGACTCAGCCCCGTATATCGGGGTCAATCCAGGACACTTCCCGTCGGCAGTCGGCGCCCGCCTCCTAGACTCCCGCGCCGTGCGCACCTTCTCCGGCATCCAGCCCACGGGCTCGAAGCACCTCGGCAACTTCATCGGCGCGATCCGCGGCTGGGTGGAGGGGCAGGAGCGGGGCGAGGCGATCTACTGCCTCGTTGACCTGCACGCGATCACTGTTCCGTACGAGCCCGCGAGACTGCGCGAGACCGTTCTCGACGCGACGGCAATCCTCATTGCCGCCGGGCTCGACCCCGAACGCTGCATCCTGTTTCGCCAGAGCGATGTGCCCGAGCACACCGAGCTCACCTGGCTGCTCAACTCCGTGACCGCCTACGGCGACCTTCAGCGGATGACGCAGTTCAAAGAGAAATCCGCCAAGCAGAAGGAGCTCGTCTCCGCCGGCATCTTCAACTACCCGATCCTGCAGGCGGCCGACATCCTGGCCTACAACGCCGACGAGGTGCCGGTGGGCGAGGACCAGCGCCAGCACCTCGAGCTCGCGCGGGACGTGGC
>JAICJR010000204.1 GCA_025928345.1 Thermoleophilaceae bacterium
GACCTCGCGATCGAGAAGTCGCGCCGCGACTACGAGACCGAGCGCGCCGCCTACAAGGCCGAGGGCAAGCGCGCCGCGGCCGAGGCGGACCTCTCCTACGACCTCCAGCGGGCGATCACCCGCCAGCAGGTGCGCGCGGAGGAGCTGAAGGTGGAGATCGTGGAGCGCCAGAAGGCGATCGAGCTGATGCAGGCCGAGGTGGAGCGCCGCCGGCGCGAGCTGGAGGCCGAGATCGTGGAGCCCGCGCTCGCGCGCGCCCGCGAGATCGCCGCCGTGTCCGAGGCTCAGCGCGAGGAGGCCGCGGCTCTCGGCGCCGGCGAGGCCGACGCTATGCGGCTCAAGGGCCTGGCGGAGGCCGAAGCCATGGCGGCGAAAGCCAAGAGTTGGGGCGACTACAACGAGGCCGCGATCACCGACCGCGTGCTCGAGATCCTGCCCGAGCTGGCCGCCGCGGTGTCCGCGCCGCTGGCCCGCACCGACAAGATCGTGATGATCGGGTCCAACGGCAGCTCCGGCGCGTCCAAGATCACGAAGGACGTGACCACCGTGATGAGCGAGCTGCCCGCGGTGCTCGAGGCGCTCACGGGCTTGAAGCTCGAGGACCTCGCCAAACGCATCCCCAAGGTGAACGGCCATGAAGCCGTCGACGGCGACGCCGAGGAGCTCGCATGACGCCGCTCACCGTCGAGCGCTTCGTGGGCGGGCGCAGCGTGGAGGTGAAGGACGTCCTCGCGCTCGCCCAGGAACACGGCGTGCGGATGGTGGACTTCAAGTTCACCGACCTGCCCGGCACCTGGCAGCACCTCGGCCTCTCGATCCACTCGCTGGACGAGGACGCGTTCACCGAGGGCCTCGGCTTCGACGGCTCGTCGATCCGCGGCTTTCAGGAGATCTCGGACTCCGACATGGTGCTCGTGCCGGACGCCACCAGTGCCGTGATCGACCCGTTCCACGAGCAGAAGACCCTCTCGATCACCTGCGACGTGATAGACCCGATCACCCGCGCGCCGTATTCACGCGACCCGCGCTACGTGGCGATGAAGGCCGAGCGGCACCTGGCGGCCACCGGCATCGCGGACACCTGTTACATGGGGCCTGAGGCCGAGTTCTTCATCTTCGACCACGTGGCCTTCGACCAGCGGGCCCACACGGCGTTCTACGAGGTCGACTCAAGCGAGGCCTACTGGAACATGGGCCGCGGCTTCGGCAGCGACGCCGTGAACCGCAACGGGGACTCGAACCTCGGCTACAAGATCCGCTCGCAGCAGGGCTACTTCCCGAGCGCGCCCTCGGACACCCACGGCGACCTGCGCGCCCGGATGGTCACCGAGCTCGAGGCGATGGGCGTGCGCTGCGAGTTCCACCACCACGAGGTGGGCTCGGCGGGCCAGGCGGAGATCAACGTGCGCTTCAACACGCTCCTGCGGATGGCGGACCAGATTCAGCTGCAGAAGTACGTGATCAAGAACGTGGCCGCCCAGGCGGGCAAGACGGCCACCTTCATGCCCAAGCCGCTGTTCGAGGAGAACGGCTCGGGGATGCACGTCCACCAGTCGCTCGGCAAGGGCGGCGAGAACGTGATGTACGACTGGGGCGGCTACGCGCAGCTCTCGCGCGAGGCGCTCAACTACATCGGCGGCATCCTGAGGCACGGGCGCGCGCTGATGGCGTTCTGCGCCCCCACCACCAACTCCTACCGCCGCCTGGTGCCGGGCTACGAGGCGCCCGTGAACCTCGTCTACTCGCAGCGAAATCGCTCAGCTGCGGTACGGATCCCGGTCTATTCCGCCTCTCCGAAGGCAAAACGGCTCGAGTTCCGGCCGCCGGACCCGACGGCAAACCCGTATCTGGCCTTCTCGGCGCTTCTGATGGCGGGTCTCGACGGCATCCAGAACCGGATCGACCCCGGTCAGCCGGTGGACGTGGACCTCTTCGAGCTGTCCGAGGAGGAGCTCTCCGAGATCAAGCACGTGCCCGGTTCTCTGGACGAGGCGCTGGACGCCTTGGAGCAGGATCACGAGTTCCTGCTCCAGGGCGGAGTGTTCACCGAGGACCTGATCGAGACCTGGATCGCCTACAAGCGCAAGAACGAGGCGGATGCAGTGAGATTGCGGCCTCACCCCTGGGAATTCGCGCTCTACTACGACGCATGACGTAAACCCGCGCTTGGGTGGTTTTGCGCCGGAACTTGCCGGGAACCAGAACCAGTGTGACAGGGGAGCGCGATATGTTGGAGCTGCGCCCGGACCCTGCGGAGCTGTCACGAATGAGGCAGTTCATTCGCAGGCGGGCGAAGGATCACGGGCTCGAGGACGGCGAGGCCTTCCAGGCCCAGCTGGTGGCGACCGAAGCCGTGACCAACGCGATGCGCCATGGCAGTGGCGGAGGCACCCGCATGCCGATCTCCGTGACCTGCGTGTGGCGCGACAACGGGCTCACCATCGAGGTCGGTGACCGCGGTCGCTTCCAGCACCGCGACCCGGTCGAGCCGCCCAGTGACGCCACCGGCGGACGCGGCCTCGGGCTGATCGAGCGACTCACGCGCCGCTTCGAGCTCGAGACGAGCGACAGCGGCACCAAGCTGCGGATGCTGGTCGGCGCGGACGCCGCCTAGAAGACAGCTCGCCATACTCAAGCCATGAGCGACGGACTCCTGAGGGTCGCCCTGGCGCAGATCAACACCACCGTCGGTGACCTGGACGGCAACGCCGCGAAGGTGCGCGAGGGCATCGCGCGCGCCCGCGCCGAGGGCGTCCAGCTCGTGGTGTTCCCGGAGCTCACCCTCACCGGCTACCCGCCCGAGGACCTCCTGCTGAAGACGCACTTCCTCGACGCCGTCCAGGCCAAGCTGCTCGAGCTCGCCGAGGACGTGGAGGGCGTCGTGGCGCTGGTGGGCTATCCAGAGCGCTCGGATGACGTCTACAACGCGGCGGCGGTGCTCGCGGACGGCGCCGTGGCGGCGGTGTACCGCAAGGTCTACCTCCCGAACTACAGCGTGTTCGACGAGCAGCGCTACTTCCAGTCGGGGGACAACGGCGCGCTGATCGAGCTGAACGGCGTGCCGATCGGGCTCACCATCTGCGAGGACATCTGGGAGCCGGGCCCGCCTGCCACCGACGAGGCCCTCGCCGGTGCGCGCGTGGTGGTCAACCTCTCCGCCTCCCCCTACCACGCCGGCAAGGGCTCGGAGCGCGAAGCGATGCTCGTGCAGCGCGCGCGGGACAGCAACGTGGCCGTGCTGTTCTGCAACCTCGTGGGCGGCCAGGACGAGCTCGTGTTCGACGGCCACAGCGTGGCGATCGACGTGGACGGCGAGATCCTCGCCCGCGCGCCGCAGTTCGAGGAGGCGTTCACCGTCTGCACGCTCGACCCGTCCGCGATCTTCGCGCGCCGGCTCCAGGACGCGCGGCACCGCCCGGCGGTGCGCCGGGCGATCGGCAGCCGAGACGTGCCCACGCTCGCCCGGCTCGAGCTGCCTCCGGGCGACGCCCGCGAGGTGGCGGGATCGGTCGCGCCGGTGCTCGCGCCCGAGGAGGAGCTCTACCGCGCGCTCGTGCTCGGCGTGCGCGACTACGTGGAGAAGAACGGCTTCAAGCACGTCGTGGTGGCGCTGTCCGGCGGCATCGACTCGGCGCTCGTCGCGCTCGTGGCAGCGGACGCTCTGGGCGCCGACCGCGTGACGTTCGTGTCGATGCCCTCGCCGTATTCGTCCGACGGCACCAGGGGCGACGCCCGGGCGATTGCGGAGAACCTCGGCGCCGAGTTTCTCGAGCTCGGGATCGAGGAGGCTATGGAGGGCTTCGACCGCCTGCTCGCGCCGGCCTTCAACGGAGCGGAGCCGGACATCACCGAGGAGAACCTCCAGGCGCGCATCCGCGGCAACATCGTGATGGCGCTCTCGAACAAGTTCGGCTGGCTGGTGCTCACCACCGGCAACAAGTCCGAGATGTCGGTGGGCTACGCCACGCTCTACGGTGACATGGCGGGCGGCTTCGCGGTGCTGAAGGACGTGTTCAAGGGCGACGTGTACCGTCTCGTGCGCTGGCGCAACGAGAGCGAGGGGCGCGAACTCGTGCCGAACTCCGTGCTCGACCGGGCGCCGTCGGCCGAGCTGCGCTACGACCAGCGCGACGAGGAGTCGCTGCCTCCCTACGACGTGCTCGATCCCATCCTCGAGCTGTATGTGGAGCAGGACCTCGACGCCGAGGAGATCGAGCGGCAGGGCTTCTCCCGCGACGACGTGGGAAAGGTCATTCGGCTCGTGGACCTGGCGGAGTACAAGCGCCGCCAGGCGCCGCCCGGCGTGCGCGTGTCCACCAAGGCGTTCGGGCGCGACCGGCGGCTGCCGATCACGAACCGCTTCCGCGGGAGCTGAGCAGCGCTAAGCGAGCGCCGTGCCCACCTCCGCGGTGCAGAACGCGCAGCGCCTCGCCGCCGCCGGGATCTCGCTGAGGCACTCGGGGCACGGGCGCACGGTCTCATCCACCGGCGGCTCGGTGCGGCGCCGCCTCATGAGCGCGTTCACCGGCACCACCACGAAGTAGAACACGGCGGCCGTCACCGTCAGGAACGTGATCAGCGCGTTGATGAACGCCCCGTAGCGGAATGTGCTGTGGTGGATCGTGAAGGTGAGGTTCGAGAAGTCGGGCTCGCCGAAAATCGCCGCGATCAGCGGGGTGAGGATGTCTGCCACGAGCGCGGCGACGACCGCCGTGAAGGCGGTGCCCACGACCACCGCAACGGCCAGATCGACGACATTTCCGCGTAGCAGGAACTGCTTGAAGTCCTTCAGCATGCTGACCTCCGAGCGGTTGCGGACTGCTTCCGGGTGCGAGCCTAAACCCGCGGCTACGCGCGCGGCGGCCGGATGGCGATCGTCACGCGCGAGAGGGCGCAGAGCTTGCCCTCCTCGTTCGTGAACTCGCACTCCCACACCCAGGTGGTGCGGCCGCGGTGCCGTGCGCGGCAGTCGGCGTAGACGGTTCCCTCCGTGACCGGGCGCAGGAAGCTCGTGTCGTTCTGCTGGCCGCTCACCACCATGCCCTCGCCCTGCCGCGCGATCCAGGTGCCGGCCGAACAGAAGCCCTCGGCCATCGCGGCGTACACGCCCCCGTGCACCAGTCCGAGCTCCTGCTTCACCCGGTCGGTCACCGGCACAAACCCCTTCACAAAGCCGTCGCCGTGCTCGGTCAGCTCGATGCCGAGGGTGGTGTGGAGAGTTTCCTTCGGAAAGTCTTCGCCGGGAAGCACGCGCGGCAGGGTACCCTTCCTCCCTGCTCAGGGCCACTTTCGACCAGCTTCCTGCGGAGCAGAGGGCCATTCTCGAGCTTGTCGTGGGGCGAGGACAGACCTATGACGAGCTCTCGGGGATGCTC
>JAICJR010000251.1 GCA_025928345.1 Thermoleophilaceae bacterium
CTGCTCGAGCAGAGCGCCGACGAGGCCGCCCGCAGGCTGACGTCCGACATGGGCAAGGTCATCCGCGACGCGCGTGGCGAGGTGCTGCGCAGCGCCGCGGTGCTCCGCTACTTCTCCGGCGAGCTGCTCCAGCCCACGGGCGAGACGTACCCGAGCGCCGATCCGGCGACGATGCTCCTCACGGTCGAGGAGCCGCTCGGCGTGGTGTGCGTGATCACGCCGTGGAACTTCCCCTTCGCCATCCCCACCTGGAAGCTCGCACCCGCGATCGGTTTCGGCAACGCCGTTGTGTGGAAGCCGGCGGAGGCCGCGTCCGGCAGCGCGGTGATGCTGGCGGAGAAGCTCGCCGTCGCGGGGCTTCCGGACGGCGTGCTCAACCTCGTGACCGGCCGCGGCCGCGACCTGTCCGAGCCGCTCACGGGCGATCCGCGCATCGCCGCGCTCAGCTTCACTGGCTCCGGACCGGTGGGCACGCGCCTGCGCCAGGCCGTGGCGGACCGCAACGTGAAGGTGCAGCTCGAGCTGGGCGGCAAGAACCCGGCGATCGTGCTGGCGGACGCCGATCTCGAGGACGCCGCGGTGCAGGTGGCGCGCGGCGCGATGCTGTCCACCGGCCAGCGCTGCACGGCCACCAGCCGCGTGTACGTGGAGCGACCGGTGGCGGAGCGCTTCCGCGAGCTGCTTCGCGAGGCGGTGGAGGGGCTCGTGGTGGGCGACCCCTTCGACGAGGGCACTGACGTCGGGCCTCTCGCCTCCACCGATCAGTGGGACACCGTCAGCGGCTATCTCCAGATCGCCAGCGACGAGCGGGCAGAGGTGATCTCGGGCACCACGACCGGCGAGCGCGACGGCGGCTGCTTCGTCACGCCCACGGTTCTCGCGGGCGTGGACGGCCAGAGCCGGCTCGTGCGCGAGGAGATCTTCGGTCCCGTGGTGATCGTCCAGGAGGTCGCGGGCTTCGATGAGGCGCTCGAGCTCGCCAACGACACCGAGTTCGGCCTCTCCTCCGCGCTGTTCACGCGCGACATCGCGCGGGCGATCAAGTTCGTGCGCGGCACGCAGTCCGGCGTGGTCCACATCAACCGCGAGACCGCGGGCGTCGAGCCTCACGTCCCGTTCGGCGGGATCAAGGGGTCGAGCAGCATGAGTCGCGAGCAGGGCAAGGCGGCGCGGCAGTTCTTCACGACGACGAAGACCGTGTACATACGCCCCAGGGACTGATGCGCCTACGCGCGCGCGCGCGTGAGAACAGCGGCAGCCGAGGCTGCACTCACCGAAGCGGCGGCGAGTCCGATGCCGGCGCCACTGCGTTCAGTGCCGAGCGCGCGGTCGAGCGACAGCGGTCCGGGTCCATGCTCCGCCAGCGCGAGAGCCGCCCCCGCCAGCACGAGCGGATACTCCCAGCCGCCGTTCACTCCCCACGGGCCCTTGCCCGCGCAGGAGGTCCTCATCACGACGAACATGTTCCCGGCGATGGCGGCCGAGGCCACCGGCGTCAGGAGCCCGGCGGTGAGCAGCACGCCGGCGGCAAGCTGTGTGGTGGCCGCGCTCAGGGCGTTCGCCCTCGCGGGGTGGAGGCCGAGCCCCTCCATCTGAGCTGTGGCGCCCTCGAGGCCGGGACCCCCGAGTGCCGTGGTGAGCTTGCGCAGACCATGGCCTACGAACAACAGGCCCACGACCCCGCGCGTGGCGGCGTGTACTACTCCGGTGAGACGAGATGCGCTCATAGTGCTCCTTGGTCTGTGGTTTGCAGGGGTGCACGCAGGTGCCAGTCCGTCGCGCTCTGATAGGCGGCCGCGCACTCGAGCAGCCGCCCCTCGGCCCAGGGCCGCGCGGCCAGCTGCACACCCACAGGCAGGCCGCGCGAGTCGAAGCCGACGGGCAGCGACAGCGCGGGGACGCCGGTGAAGCTCAGCGGACGGTGCAGGCGGAGCAGCGCGAGGGAGAGCTCGAGCGCCTCGTCCGGCGATGCATCCGTGACCGAGTCGAGCCGGGGTGCGGGGCCGGGCGCCGCGGGCCCGACGATCACGTCAGCCGTGGCGAGCGGACCGTCGAGCAGCTCACGCAGCGCACGACCCTGAAGGCGCAGGGCATCCACGTGGTCGCTTCCGAGGCAGCCCATCGCCGCGCTGAGCCGGCGGGCCACGTTCGGCGGGTACCGCGACGGCGAATCGAGGAACGCCGCGCCGTGCAGCGACGCGCTCTCCGCCTGTGTGAGCACGCTCGCGGCGACGTCGAAGCCTCCGAGCAGCGTCAGGTCGAGCTCCACGATCCCCGCGCCGAGCTCGGTGAACACCTTCAGCGCGGCCTCCGCAAGCGCCACGGTCTCCGCCGCGCAGGCGTCCTCCATCCGGACGCGGTCGAGACCGATGCGGAGCCCGCGCAGCGGCCGCTCGCCGCCGGCGGCCATGGCCGCCACTCTCGCCGCCAGCGCCGGCGCCGGCACGTTGATCGCGGCCGGGTCCGCGGCGTCGAAGCCCGCAAGCTGATCGAGCACGAGCGCGGCGTCGAGCGCGCTGCGGGCGAGAACGCCCACGGTGTCCTGCGAATAGCAGAGGGGCACGGACCCGCGCCGCGAGATCCTGCCGAACGTGGGCTTGAGCCCGACCACGCCGCAGAACGCGGCCGGGATACGCACCGAGCCGCCGGTGTCCCCGCCGATGGCGAACGGCAGCGCGCGCGCCGCCACGGCGGCGGCCGCCCCGCTCGACGAGCCGCCCGTCAGGTGGGAGGGGTCCCACGGATTGAGCGCGGCTCCGAACTCCTCGTTTGCGCCGGTGGTGGCGTAGCCCCACGGGTCGAGGTTCAGCCGCCCGAGCGACACCGCGCCCGCGCCCTCGGCGCGCTCGAGCGCCGCGGCGTCTCGGGCGCGCAGGCGCAGGTCCATGTGCCGCACGCCCGCGGTCGGCGGGCGCCGCGGCTCGACGAAGATGTCCTTCGGCGCGAACGGCACGCCGTGCAGGGGCCCGCGCTCCGCCTCGGCCACACGATCGAGCTCGCGCCCGCGCTTCAGCGCGCCGGCCGCGTCGAGCTCGATGAAGCAGTTCACGCGCTCGTCCACCTCGGCGGCGCGCGAGAGAAACGCATCGCAGGCATCCTCCACGCCGGTCTCGCCCGCGCCCAGCGCGGCGGCCAGGTCCGCCAGCGAGAGCTCCCAGAGCTCAGCCAACGGCTCCCTCCTGCTCGAGGATGCGCCGGAAGGCGAGAGGGTCGTCGTCCGCGCACAGCGATGCGGCGAGCCGGCGGAACTCTTCGTAGAGCGGCGCCGCGCGGCGGGCGAGCAGTTCGGCATCGGCGTCCGCAAGCGGGATACCGCGGGCGGCCGCGATCGCGCGCAGCATCTCGCCCGCGTGCTCGTCAGACATGGCCGAACTTCGCAAGAGCGTCGGCGAGTGACAGCCCGCGCTCGAGCTGCGCCCGGATCTCCACCTCCCGCGCCCCGAGCGCCTCGGCGCGCTCGAGTACCTGCACCGCCACGTCCGCCGGCACGGCGATCACGCCGTCTTCGTCGGCGAGGATGAGGTCGCCTGGATTGACCGTCACCTCGGCGCTGGTGGCACCCGGCATGGCCACCGGCTCGCCGTGACCCACAACGCGCCAGCGCCCGATCGACTGCACCGGCGTGCGGTACCGCGCGTACACCGGGAAGCCGAGCCGGCCGAGCCACGGCAGGTCGCGGACGCCGCCGTCGGCGAGCGCGCCCAC
>JAICJR010000293.1 GCA_025928345.1 Thermoleophilaceae bacterium
CCCTTGTGACGCCCGTTGAGCTTGCGGAAGGTGAGCCGCAGGTTGGACTGCGTGTTCAGCTTGAAGGTGAACCTCGTGCCGACCGGGATCTTCCTGCTGATCCGCGCGTGCTTCGAGCCGAGTCGCCAGACCTTGTGGGACTCGCGCAGCCGGCTGATCTTCGGGCGCGGGGGCTCGACTGTCACCGTCACCGCACTCGAGGCGGAGGCCACGTAGCTGAGGTCGCCGCTGTAGGCGGCCGTGACCTGGTGCGCGCCGGGCGCGAGCGAGGACGTGCTGAGGCTCGCATGCCCCCCGCTGAGCGGGGCGCTGCCGAGGACCGTCGAACCGTCCTTGAAGGTCACTGTGCCGGATGGCCCGGGGACTCCGGCAGGCACAGCGCTTGCCGCGACGCCCGCCGTGAGCGTGACGGACTGACCATTCGCCGGATGTGTGCTGGAGGACGAGAGCGCGGTGGCCGTGCCCAGCTGAAGCGCCTCGAACGCGCCGATATCGCAGGCCTTGCCCGCGATGCCGGGCCGCGGGAAGCCGCGCTCGTCCACGTTGCCGAGCGAGGTGCACACCGAGGCATCTCCCGCCCCGACGGCAGCGCTCGTCACTGGAAGGGCCATCGTCTGCGGCTGCCCGCCGGCGGTGCCCACCTCGCTGGAGTTGTCGGCCAGCGGCGCGAGACCCGGGTTCACCCCGATCAGGTCGCCGCTGCCGGTGGAGAGCCCGCAGCTGTTCGCGGCGCTGTCATCGAGGTCGTGGCCGCTGGTGGTCAGAGCCGCGCTGCAGCTGCTACCGCCTCCGGCAGGGGAGGCGAAGACCGTGTTCTGCGCCGCGGCGGAGCCGGCGTTTGCGAGGTTCGCCCCGGAGGGAGCGCTGTTCCCGGAGAACGTGTCGTTCACGAGGGTGAGGTGCGTTCCCGTCAGGAGTAGGTCGATCGCGCCGCCCTGGGCGGGGGAGCTGTTGCCGCTGAACGTGCTGTTCTTGATGGTGGCTGTCTCGTTCTCCTGAATGTCGAGAGCGCCACCGAATGCACTCGCCCCCGCGGCCAGACTGTTGCCGCTGAAGGTGGTCGATGTGATCGTCGCCGTGCCGCTGCCCTCGAACACGATCGCACCGCCTGGGGAGTTGCCGGCGAGTGTGTTGCCGGCGAACACGCTGTTCGAGATAGTCACGTCGGAGCTGCCGAAGAAGTCGATCGCTCCGCCGCCACCGCCCCCGGAAGTCGAGTTGTTCGTAAAGCGGCTGTCTGTGATCTTCACCGTGCCGCCGATCTCCATTCCAGCGCCCCACCCGCCATTGGTCTGACCATTGCGAACGAGCACATCGTCGAGCGCCAAGTTCACGTTGCCTTTCGAGCCGTCGATCGTGCCCGACGCGTCATTGCCTGAGGAGTTGTTGCCATCAGTGAGGGTGAGGTCCTTGATCGTGGTGAGGCCGGTGCCGGTATCGACGTTGAGGATCTGGCTTGTGCCGCCGCCACTGATGATCGTGGTGGCGGGACCACCGCCAGCCAGCGTCACCCCATCCGGTACGAAGATCTCGCCGGCGGATACGGAGTACGGAGTCGCGCTTGCCGGTACGAGCACGGTGTCTCCGCTCGTAGCCTTGTCGAGCGCCTGACGCAGGGAGCAGTCCCCGGGAGCGCCCGAGCATTCAGTGCCGGTAGTCGCGTTGTCGGCCGTCGTGTTGACCGTGTAGGTGGTGGCCGCTCGCGCCGAGGTGGCGGTTACGAGCGCGGCGACGAGGAATGCCGGCACGAGCCAGCGGGTCAACTTCAGCATGTGCGCGAGTCTCCAGAGAGTTGAGGATGGACCGTTTCCGATCCTAAGCCGACCCTCAGACGATTCGCAAATGAAGAAGCGCTTAGCTCTTCTTCGAGCCGCGCCGGAGCCCGGTGCGGAACACCGTGTCCCAGTACGGGGCGCTGATGCCGAAGCCGCGCGTGTCGTCCTGGAAGTGGTGGCGCATGTGGAGCTCGCGGAGCAGCTTGCCCGCCCGCGTCTTCGGCATGTGGTGGTGCAGGTGGTAGTGGATCTCGTCGTAGATGAGATATCCGGCCCAGAA
>JAICJR010000267.1 GCA_025928345.1 Thermoleophilaceae bacterium
AGGCTCTGGTTGTTCCACTGAACGGTGTCGCCCGTGAGCACCGTGGTCTTGCTCTGGCCGAATGCGCTGTTCAGAATCCCCACGTCGCTCACGTCGGCGGCGGCCGCGGACGGGAGTGCGAGCGCGGCCGCTACACCTGCGGCTGCAGCCACCCGCCCGATCATCGGCTCACTCGGTAGAGGCCGATCATCCCGTCCATCATGTGGCTCTCCACGTGGCAGTGATAGAGCCAGGTGCCCGGGTTGTCCTCGCGCCAGTGCACGCGGAAGCTCTCGGCGGGGCCGATCGTCTTAGTGTCCTGCGGAATCCCACCCGGACCCACCCAGCGGTGCCCGTGGACGTGGAAGGTGTGGAAGTCGTCACCGAGGGTGAGCACGTCCCACTGCACGAGCTGCCCCACCTTCGCCCTGAAGATCGGCGTGTTGCCCACGAAGGCGCGGCCGTCGATCGTCATGAAGCCGTGGAGCATGTTGAAGTAGACGACGAACTCGCGATCGGGGCGGCGCTCGTGCCTGCCGAGGATCGAGAGCGCGCCGTACATGCCGCCGGCGATCGAGTCCTCCATCGACATCGAGTGGTCGTGGTACGGCCAGACGCCTGCTGAGTCGCTCACCGCTCTAAGGCGGTAGGTCCAGGTCTGGCCCACCTTCACGTCCGCGTCGCGGCCGGAGAAGCCGGGGATGTAGGCGCCGTCCGAGCTCGGCCGGTAGAAGACGCCGTGGAAGTGCATCGAATGGGGGTCGTGCCGCAGCGTGTCCATGTTCTTGAAGTGGACGACGATGCGGTCTCCCACGCGCGCGTGTAGAAGAGGGCCGGGGATGAGGCCGCCGTCGGTGACCGAACGCGGGTTGTTCGCGAGCGCCTTCCGCCAGTGCGGCGAGTAGCGCCGGTAGACGACGGTGGGGAAGACCGTGTCCGCCGGCGAGAAGGTCTTGCCGCTCATCGCGTCCTTCTCGTTGGGAATGACGTTCCAGGTCGTCGGGACGGCGGCGACCCAGTACACGCGCGTGCGGGCGCTGGCGCTCCCACTGAGCACCAGAACGAGGAACACCGCTGCCGCGGCGAGCACGCTGACGGACCGACTGCAAGTCATAGCTGGGCCAAGCCGCACGATATGGGCCACATTCGGCGGCAGCGGTACGGCTAACCCCCATCAGGGGTAAAAGGTGCGACGGTTTTCGCGCCAGCTAGCGGTCTGCGGCCTTCTCCAGTCGCCCGGCCAGGGCTCCCATCCCGGCCTCGGCCGCCGCCCTCGCAGCCCGCGCGTAGTCGGTGTCCTTGTCCTTCGGGCGCTTCACCTTGACGGTGCGGAGGGTGGCGAGGTCCTTGAACATGCGGAGTTCGTCCGCGCTCTCGCTCAGCGCGCCGGACAGCCGCGCCGGCCGCTCCCGCACGGCGTTCTTGATCGCCGCCTCTAACGAGCCGTTTCGCCGCAGCACGTCGGCCGCCGTCTTCTCGCCCACGCCCTTAGCGCCCGGGATGCCGTCTGACGGGTCGCCGCGCAGGGCGATGAAGTCGGGCACGAGCTCGGGCGGCACGCCGTAGCGGCGCTTCACCTCGTCGGCGTCCACCAGCTCGCCGCCCTTCACGCCTGTCTTCAGGTAGAGCACCTTCACGCGCTCGGTCACACACTGGAACATGTCGCGGTCGCCCGTGAGGATCAGCGCCTCACCGCCCGCCTCCTCCTCGAGGGTGGCGAGCGAGCCCATCACGTCATCGGCCTCGTGGTCCTCCGAGATCGCCGACGTCCAGCCGAAGGACGAGAAGAACTCCGGCGCGGCGTCGAACTGCGGCGCCAGCTCGTCGGGCACCGGCGGCCGCTGCGCGTGGTAGGGCGAGTAGAGCTCGACTCGATATTCGGCCGCGTCGGGCCCGAAGCAGAGAACGACGGCCCGCGGCTTGTGCGCCTCCACCTCGCGGAGGATGAGGTTGGCCGTGCCGAGCAGCGCGTTGACAGAGGTGCCGGCGCTGCCCTTGATCGACTTCGGCAGGGCGAAGAAGGCGCGGTAGAGCAGGGATGGAGCGTCGACGATCAGGAGCGGTCGCGAGCCGGACACGATCGGAGCGTATCCTTCGCTGGCCGTGCAGGTCTTTGGGGATCAAATCCGCTTCGGTGTTCACGCCGGACCTCAGAACGCGACGTTCGACCAGCTGCTCGAGATGTGGCAGCGGGTCGAGGAGCTGGGCTACGACTGGGTGTCGGTGTTCGACCACTTCATGCCGATCTACGGCGACCCGGATGCCGGCTGCTTCGAGGGCGTAACCCTGATGGCCGCGCTCGCCGCGCACACCACGAAGATCCGCGTGGGCATGCTCGTCACGGGCGTGACCTACCGGCATCCCGCGGTGGCGGCGAACATGGCGGCGACGATCGACCACATCTCCCACGGTCGCTGCGAGTACGGCGTGGGCGCGGCCTGGTTCGAGAAGGAGCACGACCAGTACGGAATCCCGTTCCCGCGCATCGGCGTGCGCATGGACATGCTCGACGAGGCCTGCCGCGTGATGCGCGGACTGTGGTCGAAGGATCACCAATTCAGCTTCGAGGGCAAGCACTACCAGCTGAAGGACGCGCAGATGGATCCGAAGCCGGTGCAGGACCACCTGCCGCTCGTGATCGGCGGCTCGGGCGAGAAGCGCACCCTGCGGATAGTGGCCGAGCACGGCGACATCTGGAACACCTTCTTCGGCGACATCGACACGTTCAAGCACAAGCTCGAGGTGCTGTCGCAGCACTGCGCCGACGTGGGCCGCGACCCGGCCGACATCCGCAAGTCGATCACGCTGCGCGCGGCGCTCGCCGAGGACGAGGCCGGCGTGGCCGAGCGACGCAAGGAGCTGGAGGCCGCGGGGCCGTCGCGCTTCACCTGGTTCGTCGGCACCCCGGACGAACTGGTGGAGGCGCTCAAGCCATGGGCCGAAGTCGGCGGCTCACCCGACTTCCTGCTCGGCGCGTCAGCGCCGTACGACTTCCAGACGATCGAGCTCCTGGCGAAGCACGTGGCGCCCGCGCTGCGCGCCGAAGTGACCGCCTGA
>JAICJR010000289.1 GCA_025928345.1 Thermoleophilaceae bacterium
GGCACCCGCTGTGTCGCGCGCGTTCTCTGGAACGCTCATTCGCCGCCCTCCTCCAATATCTCTCCGAGCGCGGTGGCAAGCCGCTGCAGGTCGTCATCGCCGATCTGACAGTGCGTCACGAACCTCAGCGTTCGCGACGAGGTGGCGGCGCAGAAGATCTCCCGCTCGAGCAGCCTGTCCGCCACGTCCTGGGCGAGAGGCCCGCTGCTGTCGATGTGGCAGTACACGATGTTCGTCGGGACCGGTTGCGGCTCCGTGACCACTCCCGGCAGAGCCTCGAGCATGTCCGCCAGCCGAGCCGCGCGCCGGTGGTCCTCCTCGAGGCGCCGCCGCCAGTCCTCGAGTCCCACGATCGCGGCCGCGGCCACCACGCCGGCCTGGCGCATGCCGCCGCCGAGCAGCTTGCGGTTGCGCCGCGCCGCCGTGACGAACCGGCGGGAGCCGAGCAGCAGCGAGCCCACCGGAGCGCCCAGCGCCTTGCTGAGGGCAAAACACACGGAGTCGGCGTCAGCGGCGAGCGCGCTTGGGACCACGTCGAGTGCGATGGCGGCGTTGAGAAGCCGGGCGCCGTCGACGTGGATGCGCACGTCCCAGCCGTCGCAGAGAGCGCGCAGCTCGCGCATCACCTCGGGCGGCGTGGCCGTGCCCCCAGCGCGGTTGTGGGTGTTCTCCACGCACAAGAGCCGCACGGACGCGCGATGGTCGTCCGGCGGCTCGAGGTGAGGCTCCACGTGACGCGCCCCGAGGATGCCGCGATCCCCCCGCACCGGCACGGGCATGCAGCCGGCCACCACCGCCAGCCCGCCCGCCTCGGCCCGGGCGAGATGCGAACGCGCCTCCACCAACACGGCATCGCCGCGGCAGGTGTGCGCCATCACCGCGGCGAGATTGGCCATCGTGCCCGACGGCATGAACACTGCCTCCTCCTTGCCGAGCAGCTCGGCGCCGCGTTCCTCGAGCTCGTTCACCGTCGGGTCGTGCCCGTACACGTCGTCGCCAACCGGGGCGTCGCGCATGGCGTCGCGCATCGCCTCCGTGGGCTCCGTGGCCGTGTCGTAGAAGCTCACCAACGGGCTCACGACAGGGCCGGCACCACGTGCTTCTCGATCAGGTCGAGCTGAGCGGGATCGTCGCTTGTCGGGCCGAGCACCAGGTACTCCATGCCGGCGTCCTTCAGGTCCACCAGCCGCTCGATGATCTCGTCCAGCGAGCCGAGCAGGTAGCTCTCCTGAAGGTGCTCGTAGGTGCGGTGCGTGCCCATCACCTGCGTGAAGTACTCCTTCTGGACGTCGAGCGCCTCCTGCCGGTCCGACGTCTCCACCAGGTAGGTGAAGTTGCAGTGCGCGAAGCGGACCGAGTCGGCGGGCTCGCCGCGCTCCTTCAGCGCGTCCTGGATCTTGGCCCAGTCCCGCTTCACGAACTCCTGGTTGCCGGAGCAGCGCGACAGCCACCAGTCGGCCTTCAGGATGCGGTTGAGCACGGTCTTCGCGAGCACGGACACGTCGCTGTACTCGGGGTCCGGGATGCGCGAACCGCCCGACACCCAGATCTCGGGCATCTTCGGCGGGCGCGGCTCGAGGTTCACGTTCTCGAACTGGTAGAAGCGGCCCTCGAAGGTCACGTTGTCCTCGGTGAGCAGGCGCGTGACCGCCTCGAGGATCTCGTCGGTGCGCGCCCCGCGCTCCTTCACGTCCGTGCCCGTGGCCTCGAACTCGCCCGGGTACCAGCCCGGGCCGATGCCAAACTTGTAGCGGCCGCCGGTGAGGAAGTCCATGGTGGCGACCTCCTTGGCGAGCATGACCGGGTGGCGCAGCGGCAGCACCAGAATGCCGGTGCCGATCTCCACATCGGGCGCAACGGCCGCCGCGGCCGTGAGCACGTGGAGCGGCTCGAGCCAGGACATGCCGTAGAGGCCCGGCGCGTGGAGGAGATGGTCGATCACCCAGACGTCGTAGCCGAGGTCGTTGCACTTGCGCGAGTAATCGAGCACCGCGGACTGGGCGCGCTCATACGTCAGGTTCGGATAGCAGTAGGACGGGAGCCAAACTCCGATCTGCATTCGTCTCTCCTTCTCTTCAGGACCCGGGCTCCGGGCCTTCTGGGGTCGGGTAGATGGCGCCGGCTGCCGCGGAGCTCACGAGCCCCTCGGCGATGTCGCGAGCCACCGCTGCGGGGTCGCGCTCGGCCGGATCGTGGAAGCCACCGCCACCGGGCAGGTCGAGCACGAAGCGCGCGCCCGCCGGCAGCAGCTGAGTGAGCTTTGGGTCGGGCTCGTCGCCCTCGGAGGTCGCGAAGCGCGCC
>JAICJR010000206.1 GCA_025928345.1 Thermoleophilaceae bacterium
CTTCGGCGCCGGCGTAGCCGTGGCGATCGACAGCTTCGGGCCGGACGCCGGCCTCGGACGGCTCCTACAGCCGCCGCTCCCGCGCGCCTTCGGCAGGCTGGCAGCGGTGATCGCGCTGCCGGCGGTGTTCGTGCTGGGCTCATCGATGGCGAGCGACCTCGTCTCCGGCCCGTTCGCGCGCAAGGCGCACGACCGCCCGGCGCTCGGGCAGTCGCGCGTCATCTCGTCGTTCATCACGAGCACGACCGGACGGCGGCCGGACAAGCTCGTGGTGCTGTCGGGCGACCATGGGCTGCTCGTGATCAAGCCGTACTTCGGCTTCCTGCCGCTGCGTGCGCGCTACGCCCACCCGGAGGCGCACCTCGCCCAGCGGATCGAGGTGCTGCGGGCCGCCGCGCGCTGCCCGGACTCGGCCTGCGCCACTCACACGCTCGAGGGCTCGAAGTTCGGACGCATCGATGCGCTCGTGCTCGCGCGCAACTTCGGCAAGCTGCGGATCGACACCGAGGAGGACACCTTCCCGGAGCCGACGCCGATCGCAATCGACTTCCGGCCGAAGCTCTTCAAGCCGCGCTTCTGGGTGATGCGGAGGGTCCGCGGCTACAAGGTGATGGTGCTACGCAGCATCAGCCGTCACCCGCCACCGCTCCCGACCCCGCGATCGCGTCATGCCGGGGCGCCGGCATCTGCGAATCGGCACCGCGGATCGACTTCCAGATCGACTCGTTCAGCGCGACGTCGGGCGCGGCATCGGCTTCGCGCAGGTTCCAGCGGGCGGCACTCTTCGCCATCGGCGCGGTAGACGAGTTCACGGCGAACGCGCCGCCGCCGAACGGCGTGACCGCGGGCTGGATCACGTCGTAGGGCGCGAAGTTGGGCCTCGAGGTGAAGGCCGGCCACATCGACGGCGCCCGCGCGTCGTAGATGCTCATCGGCGGCAGTCCGAGCAGGCGCTCGAGCAGCGCGGTGAGCGCGGCGGTGTCGTACTGGCGGGAGTCGATGGCGGCGGTCTGCGTGTAGGGGCTGATCACGTAGGCGAGCGTGCGGTGAGCGTCCACGTGGTCGGGCCCGTCCTGCGCGTCGTCCTCGGTCACGAGGATCGCGGTGCTGCCCCAGTACGAGCTGTGCGAGACGGCGTCCACGAGGCGGCCGAGCGCGAGGTCGTTGTCCGCCATGTACGCCTCGGGCGTCGGGCTGCCCGCCCTCGTGCCGGCGGTGTGGTCGCTCGGGAAGCGGACCATCTCGAGCTGCGGCAGCGGGTCGCTCGGCGGCTTGATGCGTGGGAGCGGCTTGAGCTTGCGGCGCTTGCGCGCGGGCAGGTGCCTGCGCCGCGCCTCCTCGCGCTTGAGCTGATCCTTCTGGCGCTGGTAGCGGAGGAGCGAGCGCTTGTGCTCGGAGTCGAAGCGGGCGAACTCGCCCTGCCACTCGCCCTCGCGCTCGATGTCCGAGCAGGTGAGGTTGAACCCAGGGAATCGGCGGTCCACGTGGTTGCCGAAGCGGGAGCTGAGATGGGTGGTCGTGGTGCGGTTGCCCGAGCCCACGCAGGCATTGGGCGACTGGGTGAACTCGCCATAGATCCGGTAGGAGACGCCGTGCCGGTAGGCGTCATCCCAGATGTAGCCCTCGGTGGGAGCCGCGGCCGGGCGCTTCACGCTCGAGTCGAACGACAGCGGCTCGCTCGCGAACACGCGGTTGGGGTTGACGGCCTCGAAGTCGTAGGCGCGCTGGTTGCTGCGCTCGCCCTGGGAGTAGACGAACGGCCACAGCTTCTCCACGTAGTCCGTCACGTCAGCGTGCGTGATCCAGTTGTGCCCGTCCGCCGACACCTGCGCGTCCGTGTAGAAGTTGTCGAACAGCGTGAAGCGGCTCGCGAGCGCGTGGTGATTGGGCGCGGAATCGGACCTGAAGAGCGTCAGGCCAGGGTCGCCGTTGCCCTTCCCGAGGTCGCCCAGCACCTGGTCGTAGGTGCGGTTCTCCTTGATCACGTAGATCACGTGCTTGATCCGGTCGAGGAACTTCGGCTTGCGCGAGGGGTGCCGGCGGACGTGGTCATAGCTGCGCACGTTCGCCGTGTAGCCGCGGAGCTGAGACTGGGTGGGCACCGGGATCACGTCGAGCGAGCCCTTCACCATCGACTTCACGGACTCCGTGTCCTGGTGGATGTTCGGGCTCACGGTGTCAGCGCACTGGGGCAGCGGGCTGCGCGGGCCGCATGGGTTGGGGCCGCTGGTGGTGCCGTTGAGATTGGTCGCCACGATGTCGCGCCCGTCCGGGGTCACGTCCACGTCGGTGGGGTACCAGGCGGTGGGGATGAAGCCGAGCGAGCGGCGCGAGCGGACGTCGATCACCTGGATCGCGTTCTCGCCGCCGAGCGCCACGTACACACGCGTGCCGTCCGGGCTCACCGCGACGCCGTCGGGCGTGGCGCCCACCGGATGTCCCTTCGACAGACCCACGTGGATCGTGGCCGCCAGCCTGTCGCGGCGGCTGTCGATCACGGACACGGTGTCGCTGTTCGCGTTCGCCACGTACATCTCGTCGCGGGCGGGGTTCGCGGCGATGGCGTCCGGGTGATCGCCCAGCAGCGGCTGGCCGAACGGCGAGAGCAGGATGTCGTACTTCTTCTGCTGGGTTGCCGTGTCGATCACCGACACCGAGCGGCCCACCCAGTTCGTCACGTAGGCCTTGCGGCCGGTGCGGTCGAACGCGATGGCCAGCGGCTGCCGGTGGATGCCGAGGTCGATGATCCCGGTGACGGCGTTCGTGGCCGGGTCGATCACGGTGACCTGGTGGCCGGGGGGATTGCCGGAGGCGCCCGGGCCGGCGAGGTTGTTGGCCACGTAGATGCGATCGCCGAGCGGCGTGTGGCCGTAGGCGAGGCCCGCCGGGAACCACGGCGTGGGAATGTCCCCGGTGGGCGTGAGCTGGTCGCCCGACACGGAGTAGCTGTGCACCACGTTCTCGCCGCCGCCGGAGGCCCAGGCGTGGGTGCCGTCGGGCGAGAACACCACGCCGAAGAACACCGACTCGCCGAGCTCGCCGTCGTAGGGGACGGACGCCACGCGGCCGCCCAGGTTGAGGTCGAACAGATCCGCGCTCTGGAAGCGGGTGGCGCCGCTCGAGAGCGAGAGCGCGAGGCGGCCGTCAGGCGAGAGCGCCGTGCCGAGCGGGCCCTGGAAGCCGCCCATGCCGGGCGAGACGAGGATCTGATTCCCGGCCGGGTTGACGGCCGCGCCCGCGGGCGTGAGCACAACCGCGCCCGCGGCGGCGGGCAGTAGCAGGCACATTGCGGCGGCGGCTGCCAGGACCGCGGTTTTCAGGCGTGGGGCCAACTTTTCGTCAACACCCCCTGCCGGCGAAGTTGCGCTCACCAAGCTACTGCCGAAGGTACGTCGTCCACGATCAAACAGTCCACGGCGGCTGCCTTCAGGCGCTCGGCCTGCTCGCGGTCCGGGCACCAGCCCACCACCTGGAGCCCGGCTTCGTGGGCCACCCGGATGGACCGGTGAAGCTCCTCCTCCTCGAGCTGGAGCGACTGCACGTGCGGGGCCACGACGTCCATCCCTAGGTGGACCGCGGCGGGCACGGCTTTCCGCAGCGGAAAGCGGATCCAGGTGAGGAGGCCCACCGGGACCGCGGGTGCCAGCTCGCGGACGATCATCGGCGCCGAGGGGTCGAAGCTCGTGGCGAGCAGCGGCCGCTCGGGCGAGCGGGTGGCGAGGTCCGCGGTGAGCGCCGCAGTGGTCTCGTTCCGCGGGCGCTGTGCGTCCGCCAGCTCGGTCTTGATCTCGAGGTTCACCCCGACCTCCCGCGGCAGGTCCTCGAGCAGCTCCGCGATCTCGAGCATCCCCTCCGGCTCGCCGTCGAGCGGATCGTGCGAGGCCACCAGCCGCCCGCTGGGCGCTCGCCGCACGTCCACCTCCACCCAGCGCACGCCGGCGGCCACCGCCGCCCGGAACGATCCGAGCGTGTTCTCGCGCTGGCCGCCCACCACGCCCCTGCCGCTGCCGCGGTGCCCGCATAGAACTGGAACGTCGTCGAACACACGCGCCGGCGGCTGCACCATCGAGTAGCTTGCCACGCTGTGTCGATGCCTGCGATCAGCCTGGTCCTGGTGGTGCATCGCGAGCAGGGATGGCTCCCCGGACTCGCCTCATCCGTGCTCGAGAGCGGTTTTTCCGACCTCGAGCTGGTGGCCGTGGACGACGCCTCGCCGGACCACGCGCCCGAGATGCTCGACGAGCTGGCCGAGCGCGACCAGCGCGTGAAGGTGCGCCATCTTGGCGCTCGTGTGGGGCCGGGCGAGGGGCGCAACATCGGGCTCGACATGGCCGAGGGCGAATACGTGTGGTTCGTGGAGACCACCGATCTGTTGCGCTCGATTGCTTCGCCTCCGGGCGCTGGCTTCCTCACGATCCCGTTTGTCCGCGCGAATGTGTTCGGCAACGAGCGGCCGGGACCGCCGCCTGACCCGAACGGCGCCGATGCAGTCCGCGTCTGGGAGAAGCTGTTCAAGCGCGAGCTCCTGCGTGACCTTCGCTTCGGCCCCGGGCTCGGCAGTGCGCTGACGATCACCTGGCCCGCGTTCTTCCGGGCCGAGGCGCTCGCGCCGTGGGAGGGCGCCGAGTACGTGCGCCGTGAGCCACCCAACGCGGAGCCGCAGCCGGGCAGCCCGTTCGACGTTTTCGACCAGTACGAGAAGGTGTTCGTGTATGCGGATGCGGCGCCCGACGAGCGCCGCCGCATCGTGCTCGGCGCGATGCTGCGGCATGAGCTGTCGCTGCTCGGGGGGCGCGTGCCGGAGGCGGAGCGGCGCAAGTTCTTCGAGCGGATGTCCGACGCCTACCGCACGCACAGGCGCGGCGACGAGCCCGCGCTCGGCGGCCGCGCGCTCGAGCTGCGCGCGAAGCTCGTGGAGCGCGGCGACTGGGCGGCCTACCGCGCCTTCGACCGCTCGATCGAGCTGCGGCGCGAGCTCAAGCCCGGACGTGCGCGGCAGGCAGCCGGCCGCTTGAAACGAGCGGTCACCCCCGTCGGTCCGAACGACCGCCAGCGGCAGTACGAGCGCAGGCTGCGCGAGCCGATCGACCCGAACCTCGCAGTGTTCGCCGCCTACTGGTTTCGCGGCTTCTCGTGCAACCCGCGCGCGATCTACGAGCGCGCACGCGAGCTGGTGCCCCACATTCGCGGCGTGTGGGTGGTGAACACCGACGGCGCCTCGAGCATCCCCGACGGCGTGGACTACGTGATGGCCGGCTCGCGCGAGTACTTCGACCTCATCGCGCGCGCCAAGTGGTTCGTGAA
>JAICJR010000263.1 GCA_025928345.1 Thermoleophilaceae bacterium
ACGAGTCGAGCGGCGTGGCGCTCGACGGCCGGCCGCTCGCGCCGGAGCCGCGCGAGGTGTACGCGCTGCACAAGCCCGCCGGGGTGGTATCCACCGCGAAGGACACGCACGGGCGCCGCACCGTCACAGAGTTCGTGCCGAGCGAGCGGCGGCTCTACCCGGTGGGCCGGCTCGACGCGGACACCACAGGGCTGATCCTCCTCACAAACGACGGCGACCTCGCCAACACGCTCACCCACCCGAGCTTCGAGGTGGAGAAGACCTACAGGGCGCGAGTGGAGCCGGCACCGGTGCCCGAGCGGGCGCTGCGCACGCTGCGCGAGGGCGTGGAGTTAGATGACGGCCTGACGGCGCCCGCTGGCGTCCGCCAGCTGGAGCCGGGGCTGCTGGAGATCACGCTGCACGAGGGCCGCAAGCGCCAGGTGCGGCGCATGTGCGAGGCGGTGGGCCACCGCGTGAAGACGCTCGAGCGCGTGGCGTTCGGGCCGCTGCGGCTGGAGAAGCTGCCCGAGGGGGAGTTCCGCCGCCTCACTCCCGCCGAGGTGGAGCGGCTTCGGAAGGCCCCCGCGAGCTAAGGGTTCAGCGCAGTCCGCGGCTGGACACCTGGCCGATCCTCCGGCCGAGCTCGGCCATCTGATCGTCGCCCATGCCGTTTGTGTCGAAGCCGGCTTCCTCGAGCTCACGCCGGATGTCGGCGACCGCCTCGACCTTGTCGATGGCGCCCGAGAGCTTCTTGAGCGAGGCGTTCACCAGGCTGTCGTCGAGCGCCGTTGCGCCATCCGCTGTCGGCTTCAGCAGCCAGGCTCGCAGAGCATTCGCCTCCTCGAGGCTGAGATCGAGCGCGATCGTGCGCTCCATAACCGCCAGCGCCTGCGCGTCGAAGCCGTTGTTCTCGTCCACAGTGGCCATCCTTGACCGTCTCCCTGGGTTCGGTTTTTTGCCTGCCCGTACGCCGCTGAGGCGCATGAACTAATCGGCCCTGGCAGGCCCGAACTTGAGTGGTGGACCCTGATCGGCTGGCCGCTTCGTCAGAATGGCGCCATCGTGAGACTTCGAGCGCTGCGAGGCGCCACCACCGTGGACGAGAACGACGCGGACGCCATCCTCGAGGCGACCGAGGAGCTGGTGAGCGCGGTACTGGAGCGCAACCGGCTCGCGCCGGACGACCTCGTGAGCTGCATTTTCACTTGCACCGAGGACCTCGACGCAGAATTCCCGGCAGTGGCGGCCCGCCGGATCGGGCTCAACCAGGTACCGCTCTTGTGCGCGCGAGAGATCCCCGTCCCTGGCGCGTTGCCGCGCGTCATCCGGATGATGCTGCACTGCTACCCGGCCGAGGACGTGGTGCCGCAGCACGTGTACCTGCGCGATGCGGTGGCGCTGCGCAAGGACCTCCAGGGGGCGCAGTGAGCCTCGAGTTCACGCGCCGCGCGCTGTCGATCCCGTTCTACCCGGCGGCCGAGACCTACAAGTTCGAGGGCGAGCTCGTGAAGCTCGCGTCCAACGAGACGCCGTGGGGGCCGCACGCCGCCGTGCTCGAGGCGGTGGAGGCGGCACTGCACAACCTCAACCGCTATCCGGATCCGAGCGCGTCGCAGCTCCGCCATCGGATCGCCGACCGCTACGGCGTGGCGGTGTCGGGCGTGGCGCTCGGCAACGGCTCGTGCGACATCCTGCTCGCCGCGGCCGAGGCCATGCTCGAGCCGGGCGCGGAGATCGTGTACGCGTGGCCGTCGTTCTCGATGTACCCGCACCTCGCCGCGATGACGGGCGCGCGCGCCGTCACGGTTCCGCTCGACTCGGATGGCAGGCACGACCTCGAGGCGATAGGGCGCGAGATCAACGCCGCGACGCGCATCGTCCTCGTCTGCAACCCGAACAACCCCACGGCCACGGCGCTGCCGATCGACGAGATCGACGAGTTCGTGGCGAGCGTGCCCCGACACGTGGCCGTGATCCTCGACGAGGCCTACGTGGAGTTCTCGCTGATGCAGGACCCGGACGACTCGATCCCGCTGCTCAAGCGTCACCCCAACCTCGTCGTGCTGCGCACGTTCTCGAAGGTCTACGGCCTCTGCGGGCTGCGCGTGGGCTACGCGCTCTGCTCCGAGGACTTCCGCATCGGCGTCGACCGCGTGCGCCAGCCGTTCACCGTGAACATGCTCGCCCAGGCAGCGGCCGCCGAGGCGATCCTCCACCAGGACGAGGTCGCCCGCCGGGTGGAGCGCACCGCGATCGAGCGGCTGTTCGTGCAGGACGAGCTCGTGGAGCGCGGGCTCGAGGTGAGCGACAGCCATGCGAACTTCTCCTGGGTCTCGCTCGGCGACCGCGACGAGGCCGCCGTGATGAGCGGCCTGTCCGAGCGCGGCGTGATCGTGCGCGCCGGGACGGCGATGGGCGAGGAGGGGCACATGCGCGTGACCTACGGGACGCGTCACGAGAACGAGCGCTTCCTGTCCGCCCTCGACGAGGTCCTGGCGGGGCTCTGATGCTGCCGGACTCGTCGCACCTGGCCCTCTTCCTCAGCACGACGCTCGTCCTGCTGCTGATCCCTGGCCCAGCTGTGCTCTACATCGTGGCGCAGAGCGTGGAGCACGGCCGGCGCGCCGGGCTCACGGCGGTTGGCGGGATACACGTCGGCTCGACGGTGCACGTGGCGGCCGCCACGGTGGGGCTGTCGGCGCTGCTCGTGTCGTCCGCGCTCGCCTTCTCGGCCGTGAAGCTGGTGGGCGCCGCTTACCTGATCTTCCTCGGCGTTCAGCGGCTCCTCGGCCGCGACGGCAATCGCGGCGAGACGCGGGCGGCGGGCGAGCGCGACCTGCGCCGCATCTTCCGCCAGGGCATCGTGGTGAACGTGCTGAACCCGAAGACGGCGCTCTTCTTCTTCGCCTTCCTGCCGCAGTTCGTGGACCCGAGCCGCAGCGCGGCGCCGCAGATCGCGGTGCTCGGGCTCATCTGGATCGCGGTCGGCCTCGCCAGCGACGGCATGTACGCGCTGCTGTCCGGCACGGTGGGCGCGGCGGTTCGGAGCAGGCCGGGCTTCGCGCGCATGCAGCGGGTGGTCACCGGCTTCGTATTGATCGGACTGGGCGTGGCCGCTGCGCTCACCGGGCGGAGGACCCAGCACGCATGAGCGATGTCAGCGCACA
>JAICJR010000286.1 GCA_025928345.1 Thermoleophilaceae bacterium
AGAGCGCTCGGCCGGGCGGCTTCGCACGGCTGAGCAGCAGCAGGTGGAGATCCTCCGCGCTCTCTCGCGCGACACCGATCTGATCGTGATGGACGAGCCGTCGGCCTCGCTCGGCGGGCCCGATGTGGAGCGGCTGCACGAAATCATCCACTCGCTCGCGCGATCGGGGAAGACGATCCTGCTCGTGTCGCACTTCCTGCGCGAGGTGCTCCAGCTGGCCGACCGGGTGACGATCCTGCGCGACGGCCAGCTGGTGCGAACGACATCTGCATCTGAGGAGAGCGAGGACTCGCTGATCCAGGGAATGCTCGGCCGGCCACTCGGCGCCGCGTTTCCGGAGAGGCCACAGATCGCGGCGGAAGCCCCGGTCGCGCTTTCCGTGCGTGACGTGCACGCGCCGGGCGTGCTCGGTGTGTCGTTCGATCTGCGTGCCGGCGAGATCCTCGGAGTGGCCGGCCTGATCGGCGCTGGGCGCACCGAGCTGGCGCGCGCGATCTTCGGCGCGGACCGGCGCACCGCTGGGACCGTCGAGCTTGCGGAGTCGGGCGCTTTGGGTGGTGGCGGCCCGGGTGCGAGCCTTCGGCGGGGGCTCGCGATGCTGCCTGAGTCGCGCAAGGAGCAGGGACTCGTGTTTGGCCGCTCGGTGATCGAGAACGTGAGCCTGTCGAGCCTGCGTGGAGTGAGCCGCGGCGGGGTGGTGAACCGACGCGCGGAGCGCGCCGCCGCGGGGCGCGTGCTCGACGGCTGGGCGCTCAAGGGCGACACGGAGGCTCCGGTGGCTTCGCTGTCGGGCGGCAACCAGCAGAAGGTGCTGTTCGCGCGCATGCTGATGTGCAGCCCAAGGGTGCTGATCGCGGACGAGCCCACGCGCGGAGTGGACGTCGGCGCCAAGCGCGCGATCTACGACCTGCTCGTGTCGCTCGCCGGCCGCGGCGTTGGTGTGCTGCTGATCTCGTCGGAGATCGAGGAGATCCTCGGGCTCGCGCACCGAGTGCTCGTGATGCGCGCGGGCCGCGTGGTCACGGAGCTCGGCCAGGACGAGATGAGCGAGTCGGCGATTCTGGCTGCCGCTTTCGCGGAGAGGGAGGTCGCGGCGTGACGGGCAACCCCGGTAGCACGGCCGCCCCGCGCGAGCCCGCGATGCGCAGGCCCGAGCTGCCCGACTGGGCGAGCGGACGGCTGCGCAGCGCCGGGATCGTCATCCCGTTCGTCGTTCTCTTCATCGTGCTGACGATCTCGAGCTCGTCGTTCGCCACCAAGGTCAACCTGCTCAACATCCTCGACCAGAACGCGGCCACCCTGATCATCGCCGCGGCTGGGACGCTCGTGCTCGTCGCCGGCGGGATCGACCTTTCGGTGGGCGCGGTGTATGCGCTCGCCGGAGTGGTTTCGGCCGAGCTCGCGCAGCACATGGCGCCGGCCCCGGCGATCCTGATCGGCGTTCTCGTGGGCTTCGTGGTGGGCGTGGTCAACGGCATCGTGGCCACGTACTTCCGCATCAGCGCGCTGATCGCCACGCTCGCCATGTCGTTCGTGATCGCAGGCATCGGCAGCCTGATCACGCACGGCAACCTGGTGGTGCTGTTCACGCACCCCGGCTTCGGCAACCTCACGCACACCCAGTTCCTCACCGTGAAGACCTCGATCTGGATCATGCTCGCGGCCATCCTGGTGCTGGGCTTCTTCCTCGCGCGAACGACGATCGGGCGCTACATGTACGCCGCGGGCGGCAACGCGGAGGCGGCTCGGCTAGCCGGCGTGAACGTGAACCGCGTACGCGTGGTGAGCTTCATGCTGAGTGGCGCGGCGGCGGCGCTCGCCGGTGTGATCGACGCGTCGCGGGTGCTCAGCGCTCAGGCGGGCAACGGCGAGTCGCTCACGTTCACCGTGCTGGCCGGCATCGTGGTGGGCGGCACGAGCATTCTCGGCGGCGAGGGCGCCGTGTGGCGAACCGTCGTGGGCGTGCTGTTCATCGCCCTGATCGGAAACGGCTACGACCTGCTCGGCCTGAACCCGCTGTACGAGCAGATCACACTCGGCGTGATCATGCTGCTCGCGGTGGGCATCGACGCCTGGGCGCGGCAGCGCAGCACGTAGCTACATCATCACCCAGCCGCCGTCGAGCGGCAGGTTAACTCCGTTCACCGAAGGGTTCTCGAGCAGGAACTGGGCCGCGTTCGTCACGTCGGCCATCGTCACGTGCCGGTGCGTGGGCGTGCGCTCCTTCACGGCCTCGAGCATCGCGGCGTTGCCCTCCCAGTAGGGGCTGTCGCCGACGATGCCAGGGTGCAGCGCGTTCACGCGCACGGGCGCGAGCTCGAGCGCGAGGGTGCGCACCATCGTCTCCACCGCGCCGTTCA
>JAICJR010000180.1 GCA_025928345.1 Thermoleophilaceae bacterium
GGCGCGCGGCCGATCGCGATCCTCGATTCGCTGCGTTTTGGCGAGCTCGACTCCCCCCGCTCGCGTTACCTGCTCGAGCACGCGGTGGCGGGCATCGGCCACTACGGCAACTCGATCGGCGTGGCGACCATCGGCGGCGAGATCTACTTCGAGGGGCCGTACGAGCAGAACTGCCTGGTGAACGCGATGTGCCTCGGCGTTGCGCCGCGCGAGCGGCTGGTGCGCAGCGCGGCCGCGGGCGTGGGCAATCACCTCGTGCTGTTCGGGGCGCGCACGGGCCGCGACGGGATCGGCGGCGCGTCGGTGCTGGCTTCAGCCGAGCTCGACGCCGAGGACGACTCCAAGCGGCCGAGCGTGCAGATCGGCGACCCGTTCGAGGAGTCGAAGCTGCTCGAGTGCAGCCTCGAGCTGCTGGACGCGGGGCTGCTCGAGTCGCTGCAGGACCTGGGCGCGGCGGGACTGTCGAGCTCCTCGTCGGAGATGGCGTCGAAGGGCGAGGTGGGGCTCGACATCGACGTCTCGAAGGTGCCTTTGCGCGAGGCGGACATGGAGCCGTTCGAGATCATGGTCTCGGAGTCGCAGGAGCGGATGCTGTGCGTGGTCACGCCCGAGCGCCTCGATGAAGTGCTCGCGCTCTGCGAGAAGTGGGAGGTGCGCGCGACGCCGATCGGCGAGGTGACGGACACGCGGCGGCTGCGCGTGTTCGCGGGCGACGAGCTCGTGGGCGACATGCCGGTGGAGGCGCTCGTGGACGACTGCCCGCTATACGACCTCGAGCCCGAGAAGCCGAGCGCTCCCGTGTACGGGGCGCCCCCGCGCGTGCTCGCGGACGACGCCCCGCCCCGTGACACACTGCTCGCGCTGCTGCGTTCCTCGAACGTGACGAGCAAGCGCTGGGCGTTCGAGCAGTACGACTCGATCGTGGGGTCGCGCACGGTGCGCCGCCCCGAGGCCGCCGACGCGGCGGTGCTCACTTTGGCCCCGGACGGCGGGAGCCGCGCGCTAGGCGTGTCGATCGACGGCAACGGCCGCCGTGTTGCCTGCGACCCATATGCAGGCGCGGTGGAGGCGGTGCTCGAGTGCGCATCCAATCTCGCGTGCGTGGGCGCGGAGCCGCTCGGCCTCACCAACTGCCTCAACTTCGGCAATCCCGAGAAGCCGCACATCGCGTGGCAGCTCACGCAGGCGGTGCAGGGACTCGCGGACGCGTGCGAGGCGCTCGGCGTGCCGGTGGTGGGCGGGAACGTGTCGCTCTACAACGAGGGCGGCGAGGGCCCGATCTATCCCACGCCCGTCGTGGGGATGGTGGGCGAGCTGCCCGATCCGGCGCGGGCGACCGGCTACGCCTTCGCAGAGGAGGGCGACCAGATCGCGCTGCTCGGCCCGTTTTCGCCGTCGCTCGCCGGCTCGGAGCTCGAGAAGCTGCGCGGCGCGCTCGCCGACGGTTTGGCGCCGGCGGACCTCGCGCTGCATGCGAAGCACCTCCAGCTCGTGCGCGAGGCGGTGCGCGGCGGCGCGGTGAAGTCCGCCCACGACGTCTCCGAGGGCGGGCTCGCCTGTGCGCTGGCGGAGTGCTGCATCGCCGGCGGGATCGGCGCGCGCGTTGATGTCTCCCCATTGCTCGCTCGTTTGGGGGATGCGGCGCCCCCCGAGGCCGCTCTGTTCGGAGAGGGGCCGGGCGGAGTGGTGGTGTCCGGGACGCTCGAGGTGATCGAAGGGCTGGCCGAGCAGGCGGGCGCCGACGGTCTCATCAGGCTCGGCGAAGTTGGCGGGGACGCGCTCGAGCTGACTGGCGGCGTTGCTACGCTTTCGCTTCCGGTCGAGGAGGCAAAGATCGCGTATCAGCAGGGACTTCCCGACCGCTTCTCATGACTCCTCCGGAGGCCATCTCCTTTCGCGACGGTCCTCGCGACGAATGCGGGGTTTTCGGCGTGTACGCGCCTGAGCGCGAGGTGGCGCGCCTCGCATACTTCGCCCTGTACGCGCTCCAGCACCGCGGTCAGGAGTCGGCCGGCATCGCCACCGCGGAGGACGGCCACATCATGGCGCTCCGCGACCTCGGACTCGTCTCCCAGGTATTCGACGAGCCCAAGCTTCAGGCGCTCGGCGGCCAGATGGCGATCGGCCACGTGCGCTACTCCACCACGGGTTCGTCCGCGTGGGAGAACTCGCAGCCGATCCACCGCTCGGACCGGCGGGAGCTCGCCCTCGCCCACAACGGCAACCTGATCAACGCCCTCGAGCTGCACCTCGGCCTGCGCGACCGCGGCGTGCGTTTCAGCTCCACGTCGGACTCGGAGATCATCGCAGCGCTCCTGTCCATGCACGAGGCGGACGCGATCGAGGACGCGGTGAAGGACGTGTTGCCGCAGCTGGAGGGCGCCTTCTCCACGGTCGTGCTCACCAAGGACAGCGTGGTGGCGTTCCGCGACCCGGCGGGCCTGCGGCCGCTCGCGATCGGGCAGCTCGGCGACCGCTACTGCGTCGCGTCCGAGAGCTGCGCCTTCGACATCATCGGCGCGAAGATGCTGCGCGAGGTGGAGCCCGGCGAGCTCGTGTCGATCGGCGAGCGCGGGCTCGAGGTGCGACAGGTGGTGAAGGGCGCGCGGCGCGCGTTCTGCGTGTTCGAGCACATCTACTTCGCGCGTCCCGACTCTCAGCTCGAGGGCCGGCTCACGCAGGTGTCGCGGCGCAAGATGGGCGAGATCCTCTGGCGCGAGGCGCCCGTGGAGGCCGATCTCGTGATCGCGGTGCCGGACTCGGGCAACCCGGCCGCGGGCGGGTTCTCCAACGCGTCCGGCATCCCTAAGGACGACGGCCTGATCAAGAACCGCTACGTCCAGCGCACGTTCATCCAGCCCGGGCAGGAGTTGCGCAAGCACGGTCTGCGGATGAAGTTCAACCCGCTGCCCGAGATCGTGGGCGGCAAGCGCATCGTCGTGGTGGACGACTCGATCGTGCGCGGCAACACCACTCGGCAGATCGTGAAAATGCTGCGCGACGCGGGTGCGGCCGAGGTGCACATGCGCATCTCGGCGCCCCCGATCCGCCACGCCTGCCACTACGGGATCGACATGTCGACGACCGAGGAGATGGTCGCGCACGGGCGCACCGTCGAGGAGGTGGCCGAGGAGCTCGGCTGCGATTCCCTGGCGTATTTGTCGATCGACGGGCTGTACGAGGCGATCGGCCTCGGTCGCGACACCCACTGCGACGCCTGCTTCACGGGCGAGTACCCGCTGGAGCACACCGACTCGGCAAACGGCAAGTTCGCTCTAGAGGACGAGTCGAAGCCGCTGCCGATGGTTTCGCGCGCGCTCCTGTAACAGCTCTGCAAACGCTTCGTAAAAAGCTCGGCACAGAGCGGGTTTTCGGGCGTTCTCCAGCCGGTTCGATGGTTACCCTCGCCGAGTGACCGATCTGGAGCGATCACTTCACGAGCACTTCGGCTTTCCTGCTTTCCGGCCAGGCCAGCGCGAGGCGTGCGAGGCCGCGCTCGCGGGGCGCGACGTTCTCGTTGTGATGCCGACCGGCTCGGGCAAGTCGCTCTGTTACCAGCTGCCGGCGCTGCTGCGGGACGACCTCACGATCGTGGTGTCACCGCTCGTCTCGCTCATGCAGGACCAGGTCGATGCGCTGAGGGCGCGCGGCCTCGGTTCGAGCGTGGCACTCGTGAACGCGCAGCAGGATTCGGGCGCCAATGCGGAGGCTTTGGCGCGTGCCGCGGCTGGCGACCTGCGCCTCCTATACGTCGCGCCCGAGCGGTTCTCGTCACCGGGGTTCGTGCGGCGCATGACCGACGCGCGCGTGGGGCTCTTCGTGGTGGACGAGGCGCACTGCGTGTCTCAGTGGGGACACGATTTCCGGCCAGACTACTTCCGGCTGGCGGACGCCGCCCGCTACCTGCAGGCCGACGCGATCGTGGCGTCCACCGCCACGGCCACTCCGCGCGTGGCGGCGGACATCGTGCGCCGGCTTTCCCTCGATGATCCGCTGCGGGTGGCTACGGGGTTCGATCGACCCAACCTGTCGTTCGCGGTCGCGCGGCCCACCCCGCACGAGAAGCAGCTGCTGCTGATCGAGACGCTGCGCGAGCCGGAGGCGCTGCCGGCCATCGTCTACGCGGGCACGCGCACGGGCGCCGAGGAACTCGCCACCATGCTCTCGCAGGAGCTAGGCGAGGAGGCGCTTCCGTACCACGCCGGTCTCGATCGCGAGCGGCGCGCCGCGGTGCAGCGGCGCTTCCTTGCGGACGATACGAGGGTGATCGTCGCCACCAATGCGTTCGGCATGGGTGTGGACAAGCCGAACGTGCGCACCGTGATCCACGCGAGCGTGCCGGCATCGCTCGAGGCGTACTACCAGGAGGCGGGCCGCGCGGGACGAGACGGCGCGCCGGCGCGTGCGCTGCTGCTCGCCGAGAACCGGGACAAGGCGTTGCACGTGCATTTCATCAAGCGCGACGAGCTGGCGCCCGAGCTGCCGCGTGTGTCCTTCGACCGCCTCGCTGCGGTGGCGGACGGCGACGGCCGCTATGAGCTTGACGCCATCGAGCTCGGACGGGCGGCGGGCTGTGACGGCGATCAGGTGGCGGCACTGGTCGGGCACCTCGCGGGCGCGCAGGTGATCGAGCCGCTGCCGTCCGCGCGTGACGTCGTGGCCGGCCGGATCGTCGCAGCCTTCGACGGCCGCGCAGATGCGCGCTGCCGCGCTTCGATGGGAGAGGCGGCGCGCGCCCGCTGGCGCCAGTACCGCGAGATCTGGGCGTATGTCGAGAGCGACGCGTGCCGGCGGGTGGCCATCCTGCGCCACTTCGGCGACCACGCGCAGCCGGAGCGGTTCGGCCCGTGCTGCGACGTCTGCGATCCCGGGCTGCTCCCGGAGGCGCCCCCGCCGAGTCCCGAGACGATCGAGAACCTCGACGAGGGGATCCTGTCGGTCGCGCGCGGCGCGCGGCCGGCCGTCGGGCGCACCACCTGCGCCGCGATCCTCCACGGCGCGCGCAGCAAAAAGATCGAGCGCAACTCGTACGACGGCCTGCCCGCGTACGGAATGTCGTCGCACATGCGGCGGGCTGACATCCTTGCGCGTATCGACGAGCTGATCGAGCAGAAGCGGCTGGCCACCACCGGGGGCACACGCCCCGTCCTGCGGGTGCCGCCCGCGGCCGTCGCGGCGTGAGCTTCCGGGTCGCGGTCCTGGTCTCCGGAGAGGGATCGAACCTCCAGGCGATCCTGGACAAGGTCCATGGACGGGGCGGCGTCGAGGTGGTGTGCGTCGGATCGAACCGCGCGACGGCGCGCGGGCTCGAGAGGGCGCAAGCGGCGGGCGTCGAGACGGCCGTGTTCGACGCGGCGGAGCACGGGGGTGACCGCGCCGAGCGTGACCGCGTGCTCGGCGACTGGCTCGACGCGCACGGCCTGGACCTGGTCGTGCTCGCCGGCTTCATGGAGATCCTCAGCCCTGAGTTCATCCGGCGGTTTCAGGGCCGCATCATCAACGTCCATCCCTCACTTCTCCCTGCATTCCGCGGCATCCACGCGATCGAGCAGGCGCTCGAGCACGGGGTGCGCGTGGCGGGGGTGACGGTCCACTTCGTCGACGAGGGCGTGGACAGCGGGCCGATCATCCTGCAACAGGCCTTCGAGCTTCCGTATTCTGCGGACGTTGAGGCGACCGAGGAGTCCGTCCACGCGATCGAGCACGAGCTGCTCCCGCGCGCGGTCAGGCTCTTCGCGAGCGGGGCGGTGCGGATCGATCCAGAGAATCCGCGCCGGGTCTTGATCGAGGAACGAGCTGATGTCTGAGGCCACTGAGTCGAGTCCCACCGAAGTCATCCAGGCGGGGGAGGTGCGCATTCGCCGCGCGCTGCTGTCGGTATCCGACAAGCGCGGGCTGGTGGACTTCGCGCGCGGGTTGAAGGACCTGGGCGTGGAGATCCTCTCCACAGGAGGGACGGCGCGCGAGCTTGGCGAGGCCGGCATCGAGACGCGCTCGGTGGAGGACTACACCGGCTTCCCGGAGATCCTCGACGGGCGCGTGAAGACGCTCAACCCGCGCATCTACGCGGGCCTGCTCGCCGTGCGGTCGAACCCCGAGCACATGAGCACGCTCGCCGAGCACTCGATCGAGCCGATCGACCTGGTGTGCGTGAACCTCTATCCGTTCGAGCGCGTGTCGAACCAGCGCGGAGTGGAGGACCACGAGGTGATCGAGAACATCGACATCGGCGGCCCCACGCTGATCCGCGCGGCAGCGAAGAACTTCCCCTTCTCCGCGGTGGTCGTCCGCCCGGAGAGCTACGACGCGGTGCTCGACGAGCTGCGCCGCTCCGAGGGCCGGCTCTCGGAGCCCACGCGCGAGGCGCTCGCGATGGAGGCGTTCGGCTACACCGCCCGCTACGACGCCGCTATCTCCCGCTGGTTCTCTGAGAAGGAGGAGTCGTTCCCGGGCCTCTACGTGCGCGCGTACGAGAAGGTGCTCGACCTCACCTACGGCGA
>JAICJR010000032.1 GCA_025928345.1 Thermoleophilaceae bacterium
ATCCTGATCTGCTTCGACGGCTCCGACGAGGCGAAGCACGCGATCGAGCAGGCGGGCGCGATCCTCGGCGGCGGGCACACCATCGTCCTGAACACCTGGGAGCTGCTCAGCGTGCCGGTGGGCGGCTACGGGCTCGACCAGTTCGCGGTGGGCGTGCCGATGCTGGAGGTGGAACAGGCCGCACGCCAGCGCGCGGAGAAGCTCGCGGCGGACGGCGCCGAGCTCGCCCGCGCCCAGGGCTTCGAGGCCGAGCCGGCCGTGGGCGAGGGACCGCCGGCGGGGGCGATCGTGGACACGGCGAGCGAGCGCGGCGCGAAGCTGGTGGTGATCGGCTCGCGCGGCTACGGCGGGCTGAAGGGATCGATGATGGGCAGCGTCTCGAACCAGGTGGTTCAGCACGCCCCCTGCCCGGTGCTGGTCGTGAAGGCGCCCGATTAGTCGCTGCCGCTGTTCGCGGCTATCCTCATGGTTGTTCGCCAAACGTCGAACAAGCCAACGGAGTGAGGGACCTCTACCACCCGAGACTCGAGGATGTTGATCTCGCCAACGTCCTGCACGCGCTGAGCGACCCGGTCCGGCTCGAGATAGTCCGCGCGCTGGCGGCGAGCGGCGAGGTGCCGTGCAGCTCCCTGAACGGCCATCTCTCGAAGAGCACGATGTCCCATCACTTCAAGGTCCTGCGCGAGGCGGGTGTAACGCATACCCGTGCAAATGGGACCAAGAGGATGATGTCGCTGCGGCGCGAGGAGCTCGAACAGAGGTTCCCGGGCGTACTGACGTCCATCCTCCAATCGTCCAAAGCTGCTTAGAACTCGCTCTTATCGGGAACTCCCGAAGGCTTTAGTGGCGCTTTAGCGAAACCAATCACTCTTCCGGTCGTTCTTACTTACGGAAGAGAAGCACGAACACGCTTTCGTGCTATAATTCGACACGTATCGAACTTTAGAACCGAAAGAAGCCGTGACGACTACTTTGACGAAGCATCCCGTCTCCGGGACGGGGTTTGAGACTGAAACCGAGAAGACCGCCGTCAAGGGCTGGCAGGACGAGGGCGGCCTCGACTCCCTGCAGCAGTTCCTGAACGAGGCTCGTCGCTATCCCCTGCTCACCGCCGCTGAGGAGATCGAGCTGGCCAAGCGCATCGAGCGCGGCGACATGTCGGCGAAGGACCGGATGATCAATTCGAACCTCCGCCTCGTCGTCTCGATCGCGAAGAAGTACCAGGGCCAGGGCCTCACCCTCGGCGACCTGATCCAGGAGGGCGTGATCGGGCTGATCCGCGCTGCCGAGAAGTTCGACTGGCGGCGTGGCTTCAAGTTCTCCACCTACGCGACGCTGTGGATCCGCCAGGCGATCCAGCGCGGGCTGCACAACACCTCGCGCACGATCCGCATGCCGGTTCACATCGCTCAGCGTGAGCGGAAGATCTCGCGCGTGGAGCGTGAGCTGAACGTGAAGCTCGGCCGCGAGCCTTCGATCGAGGAGATCGCCGAAGTGGCGGAGCTCCCGATCGAGGAGGTCGAGGAGATCAAGAAGGCCTCGCAGCCGATGGCGAGCCTCGACCAGCCCGTGGGCGACGACGGCGACAGCGCATTCGGCGACTTCCTGAGCTCCGACAAGCCGGAGCCGCAGGAGGAGGTCGTGATGAACTTCCGCGACGAGGCGGTCCGCAAGGCGCTCGACAAGCTGCCCGAGCGTGAGCGCGACGTCGTGGAGCTGCGCTTCGGCGTCGGCTTGGCGGAGCCCACTCCGCTGCGCGAGACCGGCCGCGTGCTCGGCATGTCCGCCGAGCGGGTGCGCCAGCTCGAGGAGCGGGCGCTGCGCCAGCTCGCCGAGAGCGGCGACCTCGACTCGCTGCGCGAAGCAGCCTAAGAGAACTCAACACAGTTGCTGAAACGGGCGGCCTCCGGGCCGCCCGTTGTGTTCTCGAGGGGTTAGATCGCGCGGACGATCGCCGCGGTGGCCGCGGCCACGACCACCGTCACGAGCAGCGGCGCGCGCAGCGCGATCGGGATCGCGGCAGCGGCGAGGCCGGCAGCTCTTGGGTCGAGCACGAGCTTGTGGTCGCCGCCGAAGGTGTTGCTCACCACGAGCGCGGCGAGCATCACCGGGGCGAGCAGCTCGATCATGCCTGTGAGACGGGCGGGCAGCTCCCGGTCGCCGACGAGCAGCGTGCCCGCGGATTTGATCGCGATCGTGGCCACGCCGACGATCACCACGGCCGCCCAGGTGGCGCTCACGGCAGCTCCTCGGCGATCGTGTCCGTGGGGGCCCAGCCGCGTTCGTCGGCCGGCGGCCTGCGCCAGCCGATCAGGCACGCCAGGCAGGCGACGATCAGCGGGATGCCGGGTTTGGCGAAGGGCGTGACGATGAGCGCGATCGCTGCGCCGCCGATCGCCGCGAGCGCCGCGCGCCGGGAGCGGATCTGGCCGACGAGCAGCGCCAGGAAGAGCGCGGGGAATGCGGCGTCGAGGCCGAGCTTGTTCGGGTCGCCGATCAGGTTCCCGGCGAACACGCCGACGGTGGTTCCGACCACCCACGACGCGTAGAGCAGAGTGCCGGCGCCGATCAGGATCCCGCGGTCGAAGCGGCCGCCGCCCTGGTTCGACAGCGCCCACGACTCGTCCACCACTATCTGCGCCTCGAGCAGCCGCTTGAGCGCTCCGCCCCTGAGCGCCGACGCCACCGACATGCCGATTGGGCCGTAGCGCGCGTTCAGCAGCAGGGCCGCGATGCATGCCGCGGCCACTCCGCCGCCCGCGCCCAGCACCGACGTGACGGCGAACTGCGCCGAGCCGGCGAAGGTGGTGGCGGACATCACCACGGGCGCCAGCGAGCCCATGCCCGCCTCCCGCGCCAGCACTCCGAAGGAGAGGCCGAACACGCCGACGGCGACCGCGAATGGCACCGCCACTCGAACCCCGCGGCGGTAGCGATGCCAGAAGCCCATAACCATCCATGACACTACACAGGTGATTCCTCTAGAGCTGCTTGCCTCCGATGCTGAGCTTCCCGGCGCCGCCGCGATCCCCCGCCGGGCGCGGAAGCAGGCGCACCTCCTGCGCGAAGTTCTGCGCGGCGGTGAGGTAGACGGCCTGCCGCAGGGTCACGCGGAGGGTGGCGATCAGATGATCTGACAGGTCGCCGCTGCCCTGGCGCACGCCGAGCAGCTGCACGTCCTGAAGCGCCAGGCTGGTGCGCCCCGCGCCGCCGTCCTTGCCGGTGGTGACAAGCACGTCCACGCGCGCGCCCGGGCCGCCAAGTTCGGCCGCGCCGGTGTTGGACACGTTCACATCGAGTGCGCGCTCGCCTGGCGCGACCGCGGGTGCTCCGTCGCTTGAGGCGCTCGCGGCCGCCAGCGCCGAGGCGGTGACGTACGCCCCGCGCGGCACCGGCACCGCGGCACGGAGCCCGAGCGCATCCGCCGACGAGCGCAGGACGTCCGGAGGCAGATAGCGCGCCGGCAGCTGCCGGACCTGGAGGTCGCTCGCGGCGACGCGTTTGCCGGCGCCGATGTCGGCCCGCGCCACAAGAGCGGTGGCGAGCGGACCGACGCTGTTCGCAATGCGATGTTCCTTGCTTCGAACGTCGGCCGCCGCGAGCCAGCCGCCGAGAAGGGCGAGCACGAGGGTGACAGCGATCCGGCGGCGGCTCACGGCTCGCCCGCGGGCAAGTCGATGCTCGCGATCACTCGCTGTCCCTGGCGCGACAGAGCGAGCTGGGCTCCGGAATCGCTGGCCGCGCGGGCAGCGATCGCGAGACCGCGTCCTCGCCGGTTCGCAACCTTGACTCGCACGCCACGCCCTACGCGCTCGCCTTGCACGACCACGCGGCCGTCGCCATGCTCGAGCGCGTTCGACAGAAGGTTTCCGAGCGCCTGCGAGATGCGGCCCGGATCCGCGTCCACGACCGCGCTTCCCGCGCGCCAGTCCAGCGTGACCTCCGCGCCGGTTCCGGCCCAGGACGCCGCTGCGCGCTCGGCGATGGCCTTGAGCTCGACGCGCCGCGCCACTGCGGGCGCCCGGCGACCGCGGCGCGCGGCGGTGAGATCCGCGAGCGCGACGCGTGCACGCTCGAGCTGACCCTCGACCACCGCCGTCTCCAGCGGCCGCCTCCTTGCGGCCGCCAGGGTGAGCGCCGCGAGCGGACCGCGCAGCTCGTGCTCAGCACATGCCACGAGCTCGAGCCGGCGCCGGAGTTCCACCACTCGCCAGGCGGTGACGATCGCGAGTGCCCAGCCGCAGATCGCCAACGCCGCGGTCACAGCTCCTCCGTCAAGCGGTAGCCGACGCCGCGCACGGTGATCACGAACGGCCGCGCAGAGCCGGCGAGCTTGCGTCGCAACCTGCACGCGTGCGCGTCGAGCGTCCGCGTGGCGCCAGGCACCTGGAAGCCCCACACCTCGCGCAGGAGGTCGGCCTTGAGGAACACTCGCGTCGGGTCGCTGGCGAGCTTCTGCAGAAGGGAGAACTCCTTGGCGGAGAGGCTGAGCGGTTGACTGGCGAGTGAGACCTTGCGCGTGAGCGGGTCGAGGGCGAGGTCGCCGACGCGGATCGCGCCTCGGCGGCTGCGCCCGTCCGCGCGGCGCAGGACAGCGCGGATCCGCGCCACGAGCTCGGGATAAGAGAAGGGCTTCGGCAGATAGTCGTCGGCGCCTCGCGCGAGACCGCGCACGCGGTCGACGTCGGACGCGCGGCCGCTGACCACGATCACCGGCAGAGCCGGATCCACGCGCGACGCGACGCCATCAGCCGCGCGCAGCCTGTCGAGCAGCTCGAGTCCGCTGCCGTCCGCGAGGCCGAGGTCGAGCAGGAGCAGCGCCGGGTGGCGCAGCTCGAGCGCGCGCCAACCCTCGCCGGCACCGCTCGCGGTGACGACGCGGAAGCCGTCCGCGGTGAGGTTGTCGGCGAGGAAGCCGGCCGTGGCGTCGTCGTCTTCGAGGAGCAGCAGCGTGCGGGAGTCCATGCCCTCTTAAGGGCGGCGCGGCGCGTTTTCGCCCCCCTCGAGGACGCGGAGGGTGCAAGCTTGGTTGCACCCCTGTTGGAGGGGCAGGAATCGTGCTTAGAATGCCGACGCGCCCGGGGTTCGGGCGTCTTTCGTCATGGACCACGGCACGACCAAGCGCGGGAACTACGAGTCCGGTTCGGACTACGTGCTCGAGTACGGAGAGCTCCGCTTCACGTTCAACGAGCGCGACTTCACCGAGCGGGTGGAGCAGGCGGCGATGAAGCTCGGCTTCGTGGCCGGCCCGCTCGATGACGACGAGCGCGAGGACATCGTGAACCTCACCGTGAACGGCGAGGTGCCCGAGCCGTCGTCGCGCCTCGGCGAGCACATCAACGCCTGCTGGCGCGAGCTGTCCGGTCCCTCAGAGCGCTCGCTCGTCCACTGGCTGCGCCGCCTCGTGTTCCGCGGTGCCTGGCTCGACCAGCGAGTGAAAGAGGGCGAGCTCGAGATCGTCTTCGACGACCAGACACACGCCTTCGGCTACGCCCAGCCGGACCGCGACTGGGAGCTCGTCGAGCTCTCCCCCGAGCCCTCATGGGCAGCGGTGGCTTACCAGCGCTAGCTGAGCAGGTCCGCGCGGGTGGTGCCGGACGATGCGCTCGGCGCGCCGCCTTCCAGCACGATGCGGGTGGTGGCCACGCGTAGTGGCTCCAGGCTTTGGCCGACGGTGGCGATCACTGTGAGCGAGCCGCCCTCTTCGACCTTGCGTGCGGCGCCGAAGACGCGGCGTGCTACTCCGTTGGGAAGGGCGTCGAGCGAGTCGACGACGACCACCGCGTCGCGGCCCTGCTCCACGGCGCGCTTTGCGCGCTCGACGGCCATCTCGGCCACCTGAGACTGCTCGTCCTGCGAGCCGTCGAAGGCGCCGCCAGCGACGGTGATGCCGCTCTCGCGGCGCCACTCGGTGACCTCCTCGGGCCGCACCCCGGCGAGCACGACCACCGGCTCGAGCTCTCCTCCGCCAAGCGACGTCACTATCCGGCGCAGAAGCGAGGTGGCGCCGGCGCCGGGCGGGCCCGCGATGGCGACGCGCGATCCCTTTCCGAAGGGCGCGCCATCCAAGCCGTCGGGACCCGGCAGCCGCTCGGTGGCGAACACGGCGGTGAGATCCTCGAAGCGCGGCCGCTCGGCGGGCGGCTCGGGGTCCTGGCCGTTCACGGAGTCGATCCGCACGAGGGACGGGTAGCGCTCCGACCGGCGCGGTGGACGAACGGGTCCCGAGATCTCGTCGCCGGCGCGCAGCTCGCAGCGCCTGATCTGGGCGGGCGACACATAGACGTCGTCGCGCGAGTGCGCGAATGGATTCGCGCGCATGAATCCGCTGCCGTTCGGGAGGATGTCGAGGACTCCGGTCCGGATGTCCTCCTCTTCCGGCGGCTCAGGCTCAGGCTCCGGCTCAGCCTCCGCTTCCGGCTCGGCCTCAGCGGCCTCTGCCTCCGGCTCGTCGGGCTCGGGTTCCTCGTCGTCCTCGCTCTCCTCCACCACAGCCTCGGCCTCGGCGGCGCGATCGCGCTCCGGCGGCTCGTCGCCATCGGGGGGCTGCTCGTTGAGGATCGCGCGGATCAGGTCCTCGCGGCGCAGGCGGCGGAAGCCCTCCACGCCCATCTCGGACGCGATCGCGTGCAGATCGGCGAGCGGGCTCTGCTCGAGCTCTTTGCGGTCTAGGACTGACATGTGATCAGTGGGTCGCTGCGGCTCGCGACTCGACGAGGCCCTTTAACCATTCGCCGAACTCGGGCCGTTCCTTCCAGTCCGCGGCAAAACGGTCGATTCCCGCCGTGGTGAGCGGGTGGTCCAGCATCTGGTGCAGGACCTTCGCGGGCGCGGTGGCGACCTCGCAGCCGAGCCGCGCGGCGGTGACCACGTGCTCCGGGTGGCGCAGCGATGCGGCGAGCACCTGCGAGGTGGTGCCGCCCGGCCGGAGCGCCTCCACGATCTCGCGCACGACATCGGTGGAGTTGATCGAGATGTCGTCGAGCCGGCCCATGAAGCAAGAGATGTAGGTGGCCCCCGCCTCGGCCGCCAGCAGCGCCTGATTGGCCGAGAACACCAAAGTCATGTTCACGCGAATTCCGTCGTCGGACAGCGCGCGGCAGGCGGCGAGCCCGGCGGTCGAGAACGGCGTCTTCACGATCACGTGCTCGTGGAGCTCGGACAGCGCGCGGCCCTCGGCGATCATCCCCTCGGCTTTGTCGGAGACAACCTCGGCGGATACGGGACCGTTCACGAGGTCGCAGATGCGGCAGATGATTTCGCCGGGTTCGCCGTCCTCCTTCGCGAGCAGCGAGGGGTTCGTGGTGGCACCGGAGAGGATTCCCCAGCCCGCGATCTCCTCCACTTCCGCGACGGAGCCCGTGTCAATGAAGAGCTTCATCGGGTCTCCGATGATGACACACGACTCACCGAGTCGAGCACGAGGTCCATCAACCGCGGCAGCGCGCGGTCGACGCTGTCGTTGGTAATCACTGCAACGCCCTCCTCCCTCGCCCGACCGACGAGATAGTCCTGAAGCTTGCGGATCTGCTCGAAGCGGCCGAGGTAGCGCTCCGCCGGCCTGTGGCCGCCGCGCATGGCGAAGTGGCTGCGGTGGAGCTCCTCGTCCTCCACTTCGAGCACGGCCTGGACCGCGATGCACCGGTCCTGCAGTTCGTCGCGCAGCGCGCCGGGCACGAGGTGGATTCCCTCGAGCACCATCGGCGTGCGCTCGAGGCACGCGCGCTCCACGATCGCCTCGACCCCGGTGGCGATGCTCTCCGCCTGGCGCACGAAGCCGACGAGGTCGCGGTCCTCGTTCTGCCCGGCCATGAGCTCGACGGCTTTGCCCGCCTCGAAAGCGGAGTAATGAACTGCCGGCATGAACTCACGGGAGAAGAATGCCCGGAGCACCTGACGGATCACATCCGTTGCGATCACGCGCGTGATCCCCAGGCGCGCGGCGAGCATCGTCGCAAGCGTGGACTTGCCCACGCCGGTGCTCCCCGCGAGCAGGACGATGAGCGGCTTGTCGAGCCGGTCGAGCCGCTGCCACTCGTGGAAGCGCCGCACGGCGTTCGCGCCCTCCTGCTCGAGCAGCACCTCTTCCACCAGCTCGTGGAGGTCGGCCACGGCGATGTCCGACCCGGTGCGCTCGTGGAGGCGCCGCTCGACGATCAGCGCCAGCTCGTAAGCGCGGTGCGGCGACAGCCCGGAGGCGGACAGCGACTGCGCCATCAGCCCCTTCGAGTACGGGAGCCCGTGCCGCTCGCGGTTGTAGACGATGGTCTCAGGCACTGTCGTGAAGATCGAGGAGCTCGGCGTCGAGATCGCCGTCGAGCGCTACCGGACGGTTGCGCAGGAATACCAGACGCGCGCCCTCGCGTTGCGCACGCACGGCCACGGTGTCGATGGCCGCGGCCTTGAGCTCGACGAGGTAGACGTCGCAGCGCTCCGCCGCCGCGCGGTCGAGATCGTGCTCGAGCTCGCTCCGGCGCGCCAGCGCGGTGGACGCGACCACCGCCTCCACCGAACCGTTGGCGGGCGCTCCCGTCGTGAAAACAGCCGCGCGGGATGAAGGTGGCGGCGTCTCCACCGGCTCCGTCTCGAGCCGGCAGCGCAGCGCGCGGCAGGGCAGCTCGCCGTAATCGCGGTCGCCCATGAGCAGCGCGAGCGAGCTGCGCAAAAGCGGATAGATCCCAAGCCCGCTCAGATCCGCGTCGCGGCCCACGATGCACACCGTCGCGTCTGTTTCGAGCGGCGGGATGCACGAGCCCGAGCCCTCGAGAATCAGGGCGTCCGGGCCGAGCGACGCCGCGAGCCGGGCGCCTTCCGCGGCGTTCGACTCGAACGGCTCCCCCACGAGGCCGCCGCCCACCCGCCGGCAGCCGACGGTGGGCACGCCGGCGAGCACGGCGTCCTCCAAGTAATCCGACGCCGCGTGCATGCCGCCGTCGGCGATCGCGATGAGGTCCGCGAGCGAGGTGTCCGCGCGCGCCACCTGCGGCTCAGCCGGACCGCCGCGGCCCATCGACACGATCACCGGCGAGCCGCCCCGTTCGCGCAGCAGCGTGGCCCAGTGGCCGGCCACGGCGGTCTTCCCCGTGCGCTTGCCGGTGCCGATCACGGCGAGCTTCGGCCCGTCGAAGTCCACGTGCTCGTAGAGCGGCGGCGTGAGCTTCATGCCGGGCGCCTCGTAGGGGAGACCTTCATGCAGCGCACGCGCCGCAAGGCTCAGCTTCGCCACTGGCGGCAGCACGGGCTCGTCCGCCAGGTCCACCACTACGCGCGCACCGCTCAGCGCCGCGTCGAAGTCGCGCTCCAGCGGAAAGCCGTAATGGGTTTCCGGATCCGCCAGCACCTCCCGCTTCACCTTCTCCTCGCCGCCGCAGAACACCACCGACGCGATGCCGCGCTCGCGATCGAGTCGCTCGAGCGCGTCGCGCACCGCGCTCGGATGGTGCTCGCCATCGATGAGCGCCACCACAGGCCCGCGTTCCATTTGCGGAATTGTGGCGGCTGCCCTACTGCGCGTGCTCGAGCTGCCACAGCTCGAGCAGCTGGGAAGGGCCGTGCTCGAGCCCGTAGTGCTCGTACAGCTGCTGCTCCGCGCCGTCCGAGAGCACCTCGTCGCGGCGGAGCTGCGGCGAACCCTTGATGGCCTGCTTCTCGATGTCCACGATCAGCGCGCCACCTTCCTCGAAGGCGCCGGCCAACGGCACCAGAACGGAGCGGAGACCAAAGAGGCCGGTGCGGACCAGGCCGAACACGGGGGCGTGTGTTTCCCTGTCCACGTAGAGGCCACTGAGACGACCTATGTGCTCACCGTCGCGGTCGAACACGTCGAGGCCGGGCCATGCCCTTGCGTCCTCGATTCCGACTGCATCCATCTGTGCCATTGTGACATCTCCCACAATGTTCGCGTCCCGAGCGGGCTGGCTGCCCGCCCGGGATCGCGTGCCTCTCCGTACCTCAAAACGATGATTCCGGGAGCTTCGAGGGATAAACCTTTGCAGGGGAGGAACACTCCGCCAGATCCCGAATAACGCCTGTCAACAAAGGAGGTGAGCGCGTATGCCAGAGGGTTATTGCGTCAAGGAGAAGAAGAAGGTCGAGATCCAGAACCCGCAGCAGGTGACCATGAAGAACGGTCGCCCGGCGATTCAGGGCACGTGCCCCGATTGCGGGACGAAGATCTTCAAGATTGGCAAGTTGAACTAGTGCGTAGCGCGTAGTGGGTAGTTGAACTACGCACCACGCACTACGCACTTACTCAACTTCTCGCCTGAATCAGGCCGTTCTCATAGGCGAACACGACCGCCTGAACCCGGTCCCTCAGCCCGAGCTTGACGAGAGTCCGGGACACGTGGGTCTTCACCGTCGCCTCGGTCACCACGAGGCGCTCGGCGACCTCGATGTTGGTGAGCCCGCGTGCCACCAGGTCGAACACCTCGCGCTCGCGCGGAGTGAGGTCGACGAGCTGAGGCGGCGGGCCGGTGTGCGGCGGCGGGCGCTTGGCCACCTCCTCGATCAGGCGCCTGGTGACGGAGGGCGCCAAGAGGCCGTTGCCTTCCGCGATCACGCGGACCGCGTCCACGAGCTGCTCGGCCGGCGTGTCCTTCAGCAGGAAGCCGCTTGCGCCCGCGCGCAGCGCCTCGTAGACGTACTCGTCCAAGTCGAAGGTGGTGAGCACGAGCACGCGGGCGTGCGAGCCGGACTGCTTGATCCGGCGCGTGGCCTCGATGCCGTCCACGTCGGGCATTCGCACATCCATCAGCACGACGTCGGGAGACAGTCGCGTGGTGCCGTGCACGGCCTGCGCTCCGTTCGCGGCCTCCCCCACCACGCTGATGTCGGGCTCGGCCTCGAGGATCATGCGGAAGCCGGTTCGCACGAGCGACTGGTCGTCCGCGATCAGGACCTTGAGGCTCATTCGCGTGACTGGTCGAGGGGCAGCCGCGCTTTCAGCGAATAGCCGCCGCTGCTGAGCGCTCCCGACCGCAGGTCGCCGCCGTAGAGGGCCACGCGCTCGCGCATTCCGACGAGGCCGTTCCCTCCGCTTACGAGAGCGGGCTGCTTGCTGGGTGCCCCACGGCCGTCGTCAGAGATCTCGATCTCGAGATCGCCCTCCCCGTACCGCAAGAGCACCTGCCCGCTCGCCGGGCCGGCGTGCTTCAACGCGTTCGTGAGCGCCTCCTGCACGATGCGATAGGCGGACAGGTCGACGCCGACGGGCAGCGGGCGGGGCTCGCCCTCGATCTGGAGCGTGACCGGCAGGCCGGCCTCCCGCACCTGTTCGAGCAACGTGCCTATGTGCTCGAGGCTGGGCTGCGGGGCGAGCGCCAGCTGCTCGTCGTTCTTGCGCAGGACGCCGAGCAGCCTCCGCATCTCCGCGAGCGCCTGGCGGCCGGTGTCCTCGATCGCCTCGAATGCGGCGCGCGAGCGGGCGGGATCCTGGTCGAGCATCCGTCGGCCGGCGCCCGCCTGGACCACCATCACGCTCACGTTGTGGGCCACCACGTCGTGGAGCTCGCGCGCGATACGCGCGCGCTCGTCCGCCACGGCGAGCTTGGCCCGCTCCTCGCGCTCGCGCTCCGCGATGTCGGCTCGATCTTCCGCGAGCAGTGCGCGCTGCGAACGCTCCCGCACGAGCTTGCCGGCGGCCCACGGGATGCCGAGCAGGACGGCCATCCAGAACAGGTCGGCCACCGGGGTATCGGTGCCGTGGATGAGGAAGCTCACCCATGTGAGCACCACGCCGAGCACAGCGCCGACCAAAGCGTTCCGTGGTGGTGCGTAGGCGGCCAGCGAGTACATCGCGCAGAGGACCACCACGAGCATGACCGTGGAGTTGGGCGATACGCCGAAGGCGGTGGAGACCAGCAGGGAGGCCACAACCACGGCGAGCGTCACGACCGGTGCGCGCCTGCGCCATGCGAGCGCGGCGCACGCGGCAAGCGAGGTGGGGATGCTTGCGCCGAGCGGATGAAGCGAAGAGCTGTTGATGTTCTCGGCCGTCGCCCCAACCGCAAGGGCGGCGGCCAGTACGGCGTCGACCTTGAGCGGGTCGAGACGCCGGTAAGCGGCCAGCAAACGGTTCACGAGTCCAACGTAACGCGCACCGCGCTGCCGCGCATCCCCTCTTCGCTTACGCCGCGTACTACTTCGGTATGACGAAGGGGCCTCAAAGATGAGTCTCCCAGCGGACGGCCAGTGAGCATCTGGGCCGACGACGCAGCCGCGCCGCGAACGTAGCTTGGCCGCATCGTCAATGCCACAAAGGAGGCAACGTGAACACTCGCTACTGGCTCATCCGACTGCTCCCGCTCGACCTGGTGCTGTTCGTCGGCTCGGGCATCCTCAAGGACAAGGACAGCGGCGTCCTCGGCGTCCTCTCCTACATCTGCTGGTTCGGCTTCCTGCTGCTCACGGTCGCACTGCTCGTGCTGCTCGCAGTGGCCGGCGCGCGGAGCCTGGTGAAGTTGACCAGTGCGTAGTGCGTAGTGCGTAGTGCGTAGTTCAACTACCCGCTACGCACCACGCACTTCTCAACTCAGCCGGTTGCCGTCTCGCCCAACAGCTGCCCGGACTTCTCGTACTCGTACGTGCGCGGGTCGAACTGCAGGATCGCTTCCTGCTCGTGGAAGGGGTACTTGCGGTAGACGGTCACGCGCTCGGGTGAGGCCTCGATCACGCCGTAGCAGGGCTTCGTCTTCCCGCGCAGCCGCGTGGTGGAGACGGTGCCCGCGTTGACTACGAAGAGGTCCTCGAGCCGCCACGCGTACGACACATGCTTGTGGCCGGAGAGCACCAGGTGGCAGTCGGCGCGCTGGAGCGTCTCGAGCGCGTCGCCCGCGTCGTGCACGATGTTGCGCTCGCGTCCTGTGCCCGGCACCGGCAGCAGGTGGTGGTGAAGGACGAAGATGCGCAGGTATGCGTCGTTCGCGAAGCACTCCTGGATCCACGGGTAGCGGCCGCGGCCGATCGTGCCGTGGTCGAGGTCGGGCTCGGTGGAGTCGATGGCGACGATCGACACGCCGTCGATGTGCAGGAAGGTGGAGCGCTCGCCGAACAGCTCCTCGAAGTGCACGTAGCCGACGTTTCGCGAATCGTGGTTGCCCGGCACCACGATCACGCGCTCGCACTCGAGCCTGTCCAGGTACTCGCGCGCGGTCTGGTACTCGGGCCGGAAGCCGTCGTTGGTGAGGTCGCCGGAGACGATCACGCAGTCGGGCCCGAGCTCGTTCAGCTCGGCAATCGCGCGCTCGAGCAGGCTCGGGACGAAGTGGGGTGACCCGCAATGCAGGTCCGAGATCTGGGCGATCGTGACTGGGCCGTCTCCGTTCATGCCGTTGCGAACAACTTAACCGCTCGCCGGCGCGATCCCCTCGGCGTGGGCGAGCTCTTGCCAATCGCGCAGCTCCTTCTCCACGCGCTCCTCGTCCCAGCCGAGCTCGGGCGCGATCGCTTCCGCCACCGCCCGGGGCGCCTCCGCGTCCCCATCAACGAGCTCGGGCCCGGCCAGCAGCGCGACGCGCGTGCGGCGCATCAGCACGTCCGCCACGCCGTGTGCCTGCTCGTTCGCCACGGCGAAGGGCGCCTCCGCCAAGAGGTCCGGCAGCTCGGGCACGACCCGGCGCGCCAGCTCGGGCCGCGCCGCCGCCAGCTCGAGCACGCCCCGCGCGGCGTGGCCGTAGCGGCCGGCCAGCAGCGCATGGCTTGCCTCGTCAACTCCCTCCACCCCGGGCAGGTCCTCCGGCTCGGCGGGCAGCCCCAGCGGGATCTCGTGCGTGCGGCACTCCGCGTCGCGCGACTCGCGCTCCACGATCCGGTCCACCGTCATCTTCGCCATGCGGCGCCAGGTGGTGAGCTTGCCGCCCGTGATCGTGAGCAGCCCTGAGCTCGTCTCGTACAGCTCGGCCTTGCGCGAGATGTCCACGGACTTCTTCGGATCGCCCGTGGAGATCAGCGGCCGCACGCCGGCGAACGCGCCGGTGAGGTCCGCGGGAGTGAGCGAGGTGCCGAAGAAGTCGTTGCAGGCGTCGAGCAGGTACTCGATGTCGTTCTCGTCCGGTGCGACGTGCTCGAGCTCGCCCTCGTAGTCGTTGTCGGTGGTGCCGATGAGCGTGCGGCCGAGCCACGGCAGCGCGAAGATCGTGCGGCCGCCGCCGGCCGGGACGATCGCGCCCGCGTGCAGGCACAGGTCCTCCTGCGAGATCGTGATGTGCGTGCCGCGGCTCGGCCGGATGCGCGGCACCTCCTCCTCGGCGTAGATCTCGTCGGGCCGGATCCGGTCCGCCCAGACTCCTGTGGCGTTCACCACGTTCTGCGCCTGGAGCTCGAACTCGCCGCCGCCCAGGCGGTCGAGGCAGATCACACCGGCGGCGTGCCCGCCGCGGTCCACCAGGCCGGTGACCTCCAACCGGTTGGCGATCACCGCGCCGAAGCGCTCGGCCTCGCCGAGCACGGTGAGCACGAGCCGCACGTCGTCGGTCTGGCAGTCATAGAAGAGGTAAGCGGACGTCGGGTTTCGCGCCTCTAGGGCCGGGATCAGCTCGAGCGTCTCCTCCGCCGAGATGACCCGGTGGCGGTCGGGGCTCCACTCCTCCTCGGCCGGGCGGCGGCGCAGGCGGTCGCGCGCCATCACGTCGTACATGTTCAGGCCGACGCCCACGAGGACGTCCGGGCGCTTGCCGTCGAAGCCGGGGACGAGCAGTGGCAGCGGCCGCACGAGGTGCGGCGCGAGGTTCACCATCAGCGCGCGCTCGAGCAGCGCCTCCCGGACCAGGCCGAGGTCGAAGTTCTGTAGGTAGCGGAGGCCGCCGTGCACGAGCTTCGACGAGCGGCTCGACGTTCCCGAGGCGAAGTCCTCCCGCTCGACCAGCGCGACGCTGTATCCGCGCGAGGCGGCGTCGAGTGCCACTCCGGCGCCGGTGATGCCGCCGCCGATCACGACGACGTCGAAGCTCTCCTCCGCGAGCGCAGCCAGGGCGTCGTCGCGGCGGATCACGGCAGGTAGGTGACGTAGTGCCCCGCGGGCTCGCGCTCGGGCGGCTCCTTCTCCTGACGCGGATGGCCGAGATGAAGCAGCGCGACGAAGCGCTCGTCGTCGGGGATGTCCACCGCTGCGCGTCCCTCGGCCGTGCGCAGGATGCCCGGCGTGCGCCAGTAGCCCACGAGGCCGCGCGCGTGCGCGGCGAGCAGCACGATGTAGGCGGCCACGCCGGTGGCGAGCAGGTCCTCCTCGTCCTGGATCGGGTCGCCCATGCGCGTGGTGGTGACGATCACGAGCGTGGGCGCGCGGTCGAGCTTCGCGGCCGCCTCGGGGCCCGCGGCCTCCTTGAGCTTGGCGAGCGACTGCGGCCCCATCACGCGGAAGCGCCATGGGTTCGTGAGGTGGTGGTTGGGCGCCCAGCGCGCGAGCTCGAGCAACTCGTCGAGCGTCTGGCGGTCCACCGGCTCGGGGCGGTACGCCTTGTGGGTGCGGCGCGTTCGGATGGCCTCTGACACGTCCATGCGGCCTTGGAGGTTTGCAGGAGTCAGTGACGGACCCGCAGCCGGCGGCGCGCGAGGTAGCCGCCCGCGAGCAGCGCGGCCGCGGCGAGAGCGCCGAGTGCCAGGCCAAGATCGCCGTGACCGGAACCGGCGGCACCATGCGTCGTGGACACCACGTGGCGGCGGGTGATGCTGTTGTTCGCTGTGCGCTGAGTGGTGGTGGCCGGCACGATCGGCTGCCCGTGCGATGGCGGCGGGTGCTTCTTCTTGGCGATGTGCGCGATCGGCACGCGCGAGGACTTGTGCGTCTTCGAGGACTTTGTCGTCGTGATCGGCGCCGCGGCCGCGGGCTTCGGCGCCTGCTTCGGCTTCGGGTCGGCCACCCGTACCGAGCGGCGGCGCTTTGGCGCCTTCACCGGGAACGGCTTACGCGCGAGCGCGGTGAGCGCCTGCGCCGTCACCCACACGGGCGTCTGCGCGCTCGTGCGCGAGTAACGGACGGCGCCGTTCGCCTGCTGGAGCGAGGTGATGTACGAGATCGGCGTGTGCCCGTTCCGGCGCAGCGACGTCGGGTTCGCGCCCGCCGCCACGAGGCCCTGCACGGCCCACGAGGTGGACTGCGCGTTCGAGCTGTCGGCGTTCATCTGGCCGAAGCCGCCGTCGGCGTTCTGCGATTTGCGCAGGTACGCGAGCGCCTTGCGGGCGGCGGTTCGGTGCCTCCATCCAAGGCTGGCGAGCGCCTGCAGCGTCGAACCCGTGTCGTCGGCATCGCTCGACCCGCCCTTGGTGGCGAAGCCGAAGCCGCCGTCGGCGTCCTGCTGGCGCATGAGCCAGAGGCCCGACTTCCGGAGCTCCTTCACCGGCACTCCCCCGGCGCGCAGGGCAAGGATGCCGAAGGAGGTGTGGTCGGTGAGCTCCTCCCACGAGCCGTCGGGCTTGCGCAGCGCGCCCAGCTCCGCCACGAGGTCGTGCTTCTCGAAGTTGCGCGGCGAGACCCCGGCCGCGTGCAGCATGAGGATCGTCCGCTCGAGTCCGCCCACGTCCTTCGGCCTCGGCACGTGGTTGCGCATGTACGTGATCACGGTGCGCTTGCCGTGGCGGACGTCGCGCGGATTGGTGCCCGCGGCGGCGATCCCGAGCGTGACCCAGCCGGTGTAGAGCGGGCTCGAGGACTGGTGCGGCGCGCCGCCGAAGCCGCCGTCAACGTTCTGCACGTGATCGAGGTACCTGAGGGCCTTCGCCGCGGCGCTCGACCTGGCCTGCGCCTCTGGCGCGCCACCGAGCGCGACGGGCGCGACCAGCGCCGCGATCACGGCGGCGGCCACCGCCGGCTGCAGCCAGCGCACCTCGAAGCGGCGCCGGTAGCGCCGCAGGGCCCGCACGAACGCAGGGCCTATTGCCATCGCGAAGACGAAGTTCCCCAATGCGTGAGCCAGGTTATATGGGAACGAGGTGGCGGAAACCGCGGCGTACGAGGCGAACGTGTGCGTGGCGGACAGCGTCCACTGGTAGAAGTCGAGCAGCGCGCCGTAGCCGAACCCGGCGGCCGCACACACGAGAGCGAGCGGCAGTCGCGCCGGCTCGCGGCCGCGCAGCAGCCGGCCGATCAGCCCGCCGGCGACGCCGACCAGCCCCCACGCCACCATCTGCCACGGCGTCCACGGTCCCTGGCCGAAGAACACGTTGGAGGCGAGCGCCGTGATCGCGCCCACCGCGAAGCCGGGCGCCGCGCCGATCGCAAGTCCGGCGAAGAGCACGATGTCCGTGGTGGGCTTGACGTTGGGGAAGGGCGCGAACGCGATCCGGCCGACCACCGCCAGCGCGGCCAGGGTGGCCACGAGCGCCACCACCTTCGCGGACGGCCGCGTTCGCTCGAACCACACGAGCCCGGCCGCGAGAACCAGGACCAGCACAGCAGCCGACGCGAGCTGCCAGCTCACGACACGAGCTCCCTCTCGAGCACCGCGGCGCCCTGCTCCGGCGTGAGCGCGCCGCCCGCGCCGCCGAGCACGCGCGCCACCTCGGTGGCGAAGTACCAGCCGCCCGCGAGCACCTCGGCGGTGGAGCCGTCGGCGATCAGCTCGCCCTCCCCCATCAGCAGCACTCGATCCGCGAGACGCGCGGCGAACTCCGGGTCGTGCGTGGCGACGATCACCGCCGCGCCTCCCGCCGCCAGCTCGTGCAGACGCAGCGCAAGCGCCTCCTTGCGCGCGCGGTCCATGCCGCGGGTGGGCTCATCGAGGCACACCACCGCGGGCGGCTCCTCGCCGGACAGCACCACCTCGAGCGCGAGCCGCTGGCGCTCGCCGCCGGAGAGGTCGCGGGGGTCGGCCTCGCCGCGGCCTTGGAGCCCGGCGCCGAGCAGCGCCCGCTCGCCCGCCTCCTCGCGCGCGTGCTCGTGGATCAGGTAGTCGCCCGGGTTCTGGAGAAGCAGCGCCACCTCGCCGCTGGCTTTGATGCTGCCGCGCGTGGGCTCCAGCAACCCCTTTGCGTGCTTGAGCAGCGTGCTCTTGCCCGCCCCGTTGCGGCCCATGAGCGCGACGAGCTCGCCGGCCTCAACGCGCAGGTCGACGCCACGGAGAATCGCCGGCCCGTCAGCAATCTCGTGCCAGACCGACCGAAGCTCAAGTGCAGCCTGCCCGCGCTTGCGGCGACGCGTGGACGCAGGCTCCGACACCCGACCCCCGAGACCGGACACCCCCAATGTTTTCTTCGCTTCCTTGACCGACGCGGGAAGCGGCCTTAGGCCAGCGAGCGAGAACAACCGCGCAGCCGGTGTGGCAAGCACGGGCCGCGCCTCAGCGGCCCAAGCGAGGAACTCGGACGGCGGCGCGTCGCACGCGAGCCGGCCGCGGTCGAGCGCCAGCACGCGGTCCGCCGCCGGGAGGCAGCGCTCGAGCCGGTGCTCCGAGAGCACGATCGTTGTCCCCCACTCCTCGTTGAGGCGGCGCAGCATCCAGATCAGCTCGTCGCCCGCCACGGGGTCGAGCTGCGAGGTGGGCTCGTCGAGCAGCAAGAGGCGCGGGCGGTGCGCCATCGCCGCGGCGAGCGCGACGCGCTGGAGCTCGCCCCCGGAGAGCGTGTCCGCGCGCCGCGACAGCAGGTGCGCGATGCCGAGCGCGAGCGCGGCCTCCTCCACGGCGCGCGCCACGGCCGCCGGGCTCTCGCCGCGGTGCTCGAGCCCGAGCGCGATCTCGGCGCGCACACCGCCCATCACCACCTGCGACTCCGGCTCCTGGAACAGCGTGCCGCACACCTGTGAGAGCTCGCCCGGGCCGTTATCGCGCACGTCGAGGCCGCCGACGCTCAGCTCGCCGGACGCCTCGCCGCCGTGGAAGTGCGGCACGAGTCCACAGGCCGCGCGCAGGAGCGTGGACTTCCCGCTTCCCGACTCGCCGGCGAGCACGGTGAGCGAACCCGGCTCGAGCTCGAGGTCGATGTCCGCGAGCGCGGGCGCCGGGGCGTCCGGATACGTGTAGGTGAACCCCGCTGCGGCGAGGATCGGCTCAGGCACGCGCCACCCCCAGCCTGCCGGCAGCGCCGAGGAAGGGCGCGGCGGCGAGGGCGACGAACGCGACGGCGACCGCGGCCTGGGCCGGGCCCGCGCTCACGTGCGTGGTCGGGTACGCCTGGAAGCCGCCGGCGCCCGCGAGCTTCGCCACGACAGCCAGGCCCGCGATCGCGACCGCGCTCGCCAGCACCCGGAAGTCGTGCCGCGACCACGGCCGGCGCGCCACCTGAGGCCGCCTCGCGCGCGAGTAGCCACGTACCTCCAGAGCGGCCGCCAGCTCCACCGCCCGCTCGAGCGAGCCCGCCACCGCCGCGCGCGCCACGGTGGAGCGGCCCGGCGGGCGCGGCCGGCAGCGCGCGGCCTCGCTCTTGCGCGACGCGTCGCGCGCCAGCACGGGCACGAGGCGAGTGGTGAGCGCTGCGGTGAGGGCTGAGCGGTAGGAGACGCGCCGGAGCGCGCGGAGCAGCTCGTCGGGATCCACCGCCGCGGACAGGAGCGCGAACGCGAGCACCACGTCGAGCACCCGCAGCGCCGCCACGGCGCCGTAGATCGTGGCCTCGAGCGTGATGTCCCACCGGCGTCCGAGGAAGGAGCCGCCCCTCACCAGCACCGTGAGGCCGTCCGAGGTGACGAGCGGGTTGACGATCACCACGAGCAGCGCGAGTCCGAACGCGATCGCCGCCCAGCGCCGCAGCTCGCGCGCGACGCCGGCTCCGATCCCCGCCGCGATCACCGCGCACAGCAGCGCGCCGAGCACGATCGGGTTGTCGAACAGGATCGGCGCGAACGCCAGCGCCAGGCAGAACGACGCTGACACCCCCGCGCGCGCGGCATGCAGCGCGCTGGCACGGCGCCGGTAGACCGGCACGAGGCTCATCCGCCCACCACCGGCAGCCGGACGTCGCCACTCGGCGTGATGGCGAGCGCGAACGCGTTGCGGAGCCGCTGCTGCGAGAGCGCCTGCGCCGCTCGCTGCACGCCCGCGTTGCCGAGGCCGGTGATCACCCACACGGGCTCGGACCCCTCCTCCGCCGTGGCGGCCACGAGCCCGCTGCCCGGCGGCGCCACACGCGCGGAGTGGCCAACCTGGTCGAGCAGCGTGAGCGTGTTCCCCTGCTTGTTGAATGTCGCGAACACGCCGCTCGCCTGCGGTCCGCGCGTGAGCGAGCCGATGGCGCCGCCCAGCGTGTGCAGCGCCGACCACGGGCCCACCACCACCCGCAGCGTCTTCGGCCCCACCGAGCCGCCCACCACAGCAGAGCTCGTCACCACGCCCTGCGCGGTAAGCCGCTGCTGCACCGTCTTGCAGGCCGGGCTGTTCGGCGCCGAGCACTCGAGTCGCACCGGCAACCGCTTGCCGCCCGTGCCGCGCGCGAACGGCTCCGGGTATGCGCCCACGATCGCGGGGATGTGCATCGTCGCGTCCCAGCGGCGGTAGTCCCACTGCACCACGTCGCCGGGCGAGAGCGTCATGTCGGCCGCGCCCACGGACGCCTCGATGCCGTTGACGAAGTAGAACCAGTCGCTGCGGCCGCCGGAGCCGTGGGTCGTGAGCCCGTCGATCGAGTCGACGAACTTTCCGCCGTAGCTCGTCCTCACCTTGCGCTTCGACTCGAGGAGGCGCATCACCGTCTCGTCCTTGCGGATGCTGGGCACGCTCGCCGAGTAGAGCTGTGACTGGCCGAAGTCGCGCGTGACCTCGAGGCGTGCGCCGCCGGGGAGCTTCTTGCCCGGCCCGAGGCCGCAGCCGGCGGCCCCTACCGGGACCAGACAAAGCAGCGCGAGCACGGCGGCGCGGCGCATCTACTGAAGCTCCACCGGGGTGTCGAAGCTGCGCACGTAGCCGCCGCCGTCCGCGTACATCGTGTGCTGGCCCACGGCCGCGGTGAGGTGCGCGATGCCGCTCGCATCGGTGATCGCGGTGACCGCGTCCACGTGGACCGTCACGCCAGCGGCGGGGATCTCCTTGCCGCGATCGTCATAGGCGCCCACGTGCACCACCAGCCCGCCGGGCGGCTGCGTGTCGATCTCGTCGAACGAGAGCGTGCGCTGGCAGCTCGACCCCTGCATGTGGCAGTAGAACCACAGCACGTGCGCGCCGTTCTTCAGCTTGCCGTGGCCGAACGGCCCTGACGGATCCGCCGCGCCCGCGCTGCCCGTCTTATGGCCCACCTTGTAGACCCAGCCGTCCTGACCCCGGTTCGCGTCAGGCCCCAGCTTGCGGACGAAGAGGCCGGCCGCGTCGCGCGGGCGGCGCGAGCAGTGCCCGAAGTCGCGCAGCGCGATCTTCGCCACCCGGCTCGCCACGAGCGCGCCCAGCGGCGTGGCCGGCGCCACGATGCAGCGACGCCGGCCAATGTGCACGGCCACGCGCCGTGTGCGCACCGCCTTCTCCCTGAACGAGCCGTCGCGGAACACCACGAGTTGGGTGATCGTCGGAGGCGGTGGCGGCGGCGGCCCAGGAGGGAGCGGTATCGCGCTCGCGGGCGCGGCGGCGACGAGCGTCGCGAGCGCGGCTGTTGTGATGGCGCGCTTCATCTCAGAGCACCCTGAACGTCACGTGCTCGCGTGAGGCGTTGAACGATCGGTCGATCGCCTTCTCGGTGAGCGTGTAGCGGCCGCGCGGCAGCCGCTTGGGGAGCAGGTACGACCACGGCGCCTTCGTGCCGAGCCGCTGGAAGCGGGCGTGGCAGCTGTGCCGCGCGCGCGTGAATACCGAACGCTTCGCGCTGTACCACTGGCAGCCCGCGCCCGTGCGGCGAGTGAGCTCGAAGTAGATCTGGAAGAGCCCGCCCGCGTCATGTGCCGTGCCGGACAGCTTCCGCGGGCCGTGGCCATGGCGGAAGCGCTTGCCCGCCCCGATCCCGCGGATTCCGAGCGTCGGCGGCAGCTTGTCCTCGATAGCGCCGCCCACCTGGCCGCTCGGCGGTGCTGCGTTGTCGCATGCGGTCGTGCCGGGGTTGAACACGCAGATGTCGGCCGCGTTCGAGCGGATCGCGTTCGCCATCTCGGCCTTGAGGTGCTGCGTCCCCGCAGAGCCGAACGTGAGCGTGGCGTTGCCGTTTGCGTCTGTGAGCTGGCCGTCGATGTCGGCGCCGCTCGCTGGCGTGAGCGTGCCGTTCTGGTCCGAGTACTGCTGGACGTTCACCTGCACCGGCTGGCCGGTCTCTGCCTTGGCGGGCGCGGTGAGCTGCAGGTTGGGCTTGCTGCCGTCCTGCCACTCGAGCAGAACGCTGTCGCCGGTCTGCACGCGGATCTGGCAGCCGCCGAATTGCGCGGGCACGCGGTTCACGAGGACGTCCCAGAAGTTGCCGTTCGGATCGAAGGTCCCCACGACGCCGTCGCTCGCGATCTTCTCCACGAAGAAGTCGCCGAAGCCGGAGTCGTAGCGGCCGTCCCAGCTGAAGCCGTCGGCGTGCGAGGCGTCGTCGAGGGCGGTGGTGGGCGTCGGGCCCGGCGTGTTGGGCGGGTGGCCCGAGCCGTTCGTGCCGTCGCACTCGTGCGAGCCTCCGGAGGGCGTGGTCACGACCTTTGCGTCGGTCGTGACCGGGCCTTCGAACACGGTCGCGTTCGACCCTTCTATGCGCAGGTTGACGGTGACGGGTGTCGCGCTCGCCGTGGCCGGCGCGCACGCCGCCGTGAGCGTGAGGAGGACCCCGAGGGTCCCGATCCGGTGATGCTTCATATGAGCCTTCCCCTTTCCGCGAGGGAGTGTTCGTGGCTTGCGGTCGGAGGCAGGTCTCCTGGCTACCGGCTTGCCTGTCGCCGCGCCTTCCCAGGTCCGCGGAGGCGTTCCCAGTGGCGTTATGCGGCTGGCATATCCGGTTACAGTGGCGGGACCGCGCCGGACTCTCACCGGACTTCCCTTAACCACCGACCGTCGTCGCGGGCAAGCATATCCCGGCTTGCAACGCCCGCGCTAAAGCTGATGGGCGCCCGGCCGACCCATTGGTAGCCTTACGCGCTCTAGGCCGCCATCGTCTAGGGGACTAGGACGCCGCCCTCTCACGGCGGAAACCGGGGTTCGAATCCCCGTGGCGGTACTGCTTGAGCCCGCTTCCGGAGCGGGCTCAGCTCGTTTTAGAGATGCCTGGGGGAAAGTCCGCTCCGCGCACGCTGCAGCAGGCGGCGTGATGCCTCGGAATGTGATGGCTTCGTCGGCCCGAGGCTCAGTCGCTCCAGCCGACTTCGTCGTGAGTTTCTAGCTTTCGCCAGAACGTCACCTCAGGGTCCGTGGTCACGCCCGCCCCACGCATCAGCGGGTCGATTTCGGAGCGCATTTCTTCGAAGAAGGTCTGGAAGCTCTGCGGATCTGGCCACTCGTCGATGACCATGACCTGCCCGTCGTCGGAGCCGTAGAAGCGGTGCGCAATCAGTCCGTGCTCCCTTGCACGGTCGGCGATTGCGCGTATCCGGTCTGGCTCCTCCGCAGCGCGCCGCTCCAACTCCTGTGGATCACCCTTGGCTCTCAGCGTCATGATCACTGACATGCGGTCCCCTATGGTCGGATTCGCTAGGGGCATTCGAGCACACGTCGGGCTGGCGGTCAAAACGCGGTCATCCGCTGCGGGTCTGGAGGTCTTCGTGAACGGCATCCGGAAGTGGTCCCGTCAGATCAGGGCGGCCATGTTGGCGCCCTGAGCGGCGGTCACGGTCAGGCGCACCGCCGCCACTGCTTCGCGTGAAGCAGAAGTCCGATGCGACTGCCCCATTTCTCCCCCACCAAGGCCTGGCAACGGCTGCGATTGCGGCGTCGGAGCGACCCCCGGTGAGCTCGTCGCCGGTCTTCGAGACCGAAGACCCGAGACGCTGGTCGTGCATTGACGAATGGCGGGTGCGCCGTATAGCGCCGGCAGCGCTCCGCTTTCGTTGCATCACTGTGCGGTGGCACTGATCGCCTGGCGGATCCGCTCAGCACGCTCGGTGAGACCTCTCCGCTCGCAGACGCGCAGCTGCGCATCTAGCGGAGGACGCGGATTGTGTGGCCTTGCCAGGCGACGTTTTCCAGGTACGGCTCAATGAGCGGGCCCTGCTCGTGCGGGGCCCTCGGATCGTCCAGTTCGGCATGGGGCCCGGAGAGCCATTCGATGATCGCCTGCGAGAATGCCCGGCCGGCAGTATGCGAGCCCGCTCTCTGAGCGGGCTCAGCTCGTTTGGGGGGCCTCCGGGGCAAGCCCGGGCGTCAAGGTGGATGGGACGATCGCTTGTGCTGCAACCGGCGCTGTTGCGCGCGGGCTGCCCGGTCCTCCAATGGCTTCCGAGAATGGACTCGACTCTTTGTCTGCTCGCGCATAGGATGGACAGATCGTCCCGCCGCGGGCGCTACCGAGAGGATGGGACGTATGCATCGCGCAGGAAGCGCACGGACCCACAGCGCCGCCCGCAGAGTTGTCGTTGTTGCGACGGCCGGTGTCTGCCTCGGATGGGTGCTGGCTCCGGCCGCCTCCGCCACCACTGTGACGATCGGCGCACCCGATGTGAGTGGTGCTCAGGGGAACGTGAACTGCTCCAATGCGGCCTGCAGCCGTACGTTCGCTCAGCTCAGCCAGCCGACTCCCGGCGCCCTGTTGAGTGCCCCCGCCGATGGCGTTATTACCGCGTGGCAGGTGCACG